>JAGFIW010000225.1 GCA_024103195.1 Saprospiraceae bacterium
AGAAACGGATCACCGAAATGTTTTTATCTTCCCTATTCAAACGATATCAGACAGAACCCTTCCGCCGCCACCGCCTGTTCCACCGCGACGCATGGATCGCTGTGGTCTTTACCTATGCCCTGATGGCTATGCTGGGCCTGGTATTTTTCAATACCAAGTTTCTGCAGCCGGTGTACCATGCCCTGAAAGACTTCCAGTTTACGGATATGTATTACGCCCTCTACGTCCGACACCAGAGGGAGGCCGATGACGATATCGTGCTGGTGAACATAGGCCGTGAAGATCGCACCGGCATTGCCCGACTCCTTCAGACGATCCGCCTGGCAGAGCCCCGTATCATCGGCCTTGATGTAGCTTTTCCCGATCTCAGGGACCCTCATGCCGATACGCTTCTGCGGGATGCCCTGGCGGGCTCCGTTCCTCTGGTCGGCATTGCACAGGCAGGTCAGCGTCTTGACAAACCCCTGCTTCACAATGCACCTTTTTTCGGATTGTCAAATAGAGAGGGATATGGCAATTTCGGTCAGGACACGGCAGGGACGGTACGCACCTTCAGTCCTTTTTTTGTACCGTCATCCCAGGGAGATACCATGTTGTCTTTTACCGCCCGCCTTTTGCGTGACGGGGGATACCACGACGCCTGGAATGCGCTTCGACAGCGGCGACACCGCACGGAAATCATCCGGTATTCCGGCAAAGTGTTTCCCGTCCTCGATCCAGCGCAAATCCGGGAGGGCCACCCTGCCCTGGAGGCCCTTCGCGACCGGATTGTATTGGTGGGTTATCTCGGTCCAGGCGGCGGTCGCCGCGACCTGGAAGACGTTTATCTCACCCCCCTCAACCGCAGCTTTGGCGGTCATGCCCTGCCCGACAAATACGGTGTGGAGATCCACGCCCAAATCCTCGACATGATGCTTCACCAACGCTATGTCAACCGGCTTCCAGCCCGAATCTCCCTGGCTATTGGGTTCGGGATTACCTTGCTCCACATTTATCTCTACCTGTGGTTCTTTGTCCGGCGGCATATCTGGTTTCATGTCGTGGCCAAAATGAGCCAACTGGTCTCCTTCGGGTTGATATTTCTGCTCGCGCTCGGTATCTACCACTATTTCAGTCTCCGCATTGAACCCACACCGATGTTGATCGCCATCGTGCTGTCGGTGGACGCTCTTTATTTTCTCGATGCCATCATGAAGACCCTTCACCGGCGCTGGGGCATAGCGACCTATTTCAATCACTCAGCCGAACATCATGACTGACCGAAAAGAATGGTTTTGGGTCACGACCCGTCATTGGTTGATGGCCATGGCCGGATTGCTGGCAACCGGGCTCCATGGTCAATACCGGGATCCCCATGCCCCTTCGCCGTCCATCAAGATCTATCAGACAGAAGGCCATGCCCGCCTCTCCTGTCCCAAACAAGAGGAACAATTACTGGCCTTTGACATGGGCATTCCGTTCGGTTGCCGGGTCGTCATGGATGCGGATGCGCAGATATTGTTTCGCAATCCCGCCGGAGATCTTGGCGTAGCGGGACCCTTTGGTCGACTTACCATTCTGACCCTGGATGAACTGAATGACCTCTTTGACCAACGAAATAATGCAGGGCTTCTCGAGCAGGTGATGCATTTCCTTTCCGACCATATCCGGAAGAAATCACCCCCCAAGGCGCGCATCGCCGAATACCACCTCAGGCAAAGGGGTGGGGTCACGCGCGGTGACTGTCCGCTGCCCCTCATGCGCTATCCCGGATATGGCGCGACCTTGATATCCGGCCAACAACGATTTGTCTGGCGATCGGTAGAAGGTGTGGATGAATATTTGCTCCAGATTCATGCCGTGTTGCCTGACGGCACACAACGCGCCCTCGTTCATGGCGTTGTGTCCGATACTTTCGCCGTGGTCCGGATACCTGCCAATGACCATCCGGAAGGGACCACCCATTACCGATGGCTGGTGCAATCCGCCCGGCAGGACACCCCCGTCTGTTTTCATTTTCCTTTCCGCGTGGTCAGTGAAAACGAACGGGATGATATACATACGGAAATCCGCTGCCGGACCCTCTCCCCGTCCGATCCGACATCGCGGCTGTTGGACCGGGCCGCCCTATTCGAACAGGCGGGACTGCTCGACGAAGCGGAGGCGGATTTACGTCGGTTGGCCGGCATGCACGCCGGCCATTCCATCGCCGATTTGCATGTCCTTTATCTGTTGAGGACCGGCATGTGGGAAACGGGATTTTTGTCGGCCGGCGAACCGGATTGATCCCTTATTCTTCCAGCTCGGCCATACGGATAAGGAATGCCTCGCGATGGCGGGAGGATATGGGGATGGAAGTCTCGTCGCTCATGACCAAATACCCCCCTTCCGATTTGACAAAACGACGCACTTCCCTGAGGTTGATCAGATAACTGTTGTGCACCCTGAAAAAGGGATATCCCGTCAGCATATTTTCGTATTCCTTCAAGTGTTTGCTGACCACGATGCGGCGATTGTTCTTCAAATGGAAGGTGGTATAAGAGCCTCCCGCCTCGCAATAAATAATTTCTGCAATAGGGAGAAATTCCAATCCTTCGGAAGTGGAAAGACAGATGCGTTGACCGGCGTCCGGACCGCGGGATTCCAAATGATGGAACAGCGCTTTGAATGGACGGATGGGAGTAATGGATGGACACCTCCTAAAACAATGGACTGTGGCAAGGGTCAAATCCATTCCAGCCCCCTCCATCCATGGTTGACCCATCCTTGCCAACTCGTCTTTCTTGAAAGGCCTATATTTGTTTGATGCGCTACTGTTTCATAGACAGAATCAACAAGATCGATTGGGGGAGAAGCATTGAGGTAACAAGAGCCACTACCATGGCGGAACCGTTCTACGCACAGCATTTTGAAGGTTTCCCGGTATTACCGGGAGCCCTGCAAATTGAAGCCATGGCACAAGCTTGTGGTGCTCTGATTGAAATATGCTCGGAATACAAAACCTTTTCACTACTTCTCCAGGTAGAGAAAACGCAATTCAGACAGCTCGTTCATCCCGGAGATGTCCTCTCCATAAGTGCCTCTCTGGAAAGTGACCATGAAGAATCAGCCTTGTTCTCTTGCCAAATCCATGTAGGTGAAAATTTGGTAAGTCGTGGACAACTCATCACGGGAAAAGTACATGATCGTGACCGGGAGGGCGCTTTTCGGGCCACTATGGCAGGACTTGAAGATTTTTACCGATTTCCTCTCAGGAATACAGTGATTACCGGCAAACCCGTAGCCCCGTGATGAGACAGCGGGTATTTATTACAGGAATCGGGGTGGTTTCTGCGTTTGGAGTAGGAAAGGATTCCTTTTGGGATTCCATATCGAAGGGCATTTCAGCCTCCCGACGGATTGAAAGCTTCGACGCTTCAAAAATGCCTACGCGTTTCTGGGCTCCGGCCTTGGAAACCGATGAACAACTCACGGCACTTCTGCCCAACCGACGAATCGCCAAAATGCTACCCAGGGCGGGGATCATGTCCATGCTGGCAGCAGAAGAAGCATGGCAACAATCCGGAATTACCGATGACCAGTTGCCCG
>JAGFIW010000253.1 GCA_024103195.1 Saprospiraceae bacterium
GAACACGCATGGGAATGGATGGGCTTGGCTGGCTCAAGGACAGAAACCTTACGCCTGAAAGGCTCGACAAGGTGCACGCCTTGCACCAAATGGCCATGGAGATGGAGGTTTCGCTACCCCGTTTGGCTGTGGCATGGTGTCTGCGAAATCCGCATGTCAGCACGGTGATTCTGGGTGCCAGCCGGGTAGATCAACTGGAAGAGACCCTCACCAGTCTGGAGGTGTTGACTTTGCTGACCGACGAGGTGGTTCAAAAGATCGAAGACATATTGGGCAACAAACCTGTGCTTCCGGAGTACTGATTGCCCTGGATCAGCCTTAATTTCTTCCAAAGAAATCAACACCCCCCTCCGGAACAGGATGCCACCTACCTCATTGCTTTCCAGTCCTAACGGTCATGGGAAGAAACCGGAGCTTTCCGGGTGCCACGAACAGGATGGTCGTCTGGTCAGGAAACCATGACTTCTTCCTGGACGGGGATCAGCCATCCATAGGGATCGGGAATACGCCCTGAACGCATGCCGTTTATTTCGGCTTTAGCCAATTCACCGATATGCCGATCCTCCATGGGGGGAAGCTGCATGATCAGGTCTTTGTACTTGATGCGTTCCACATGGCTGACTACGGCGGCGGTCCCGGAGCCAAAGGCTTCCTGCAGTTTGCCAGCCTGAAAAGCCTCCACAATTTCATCAATGCTGATCCTTCGCTCTTCGACGGTATAACCTTTGTCCCTCAGGATCTGAATGATGCTCTCACGGGTAATGCCCTTGAGGATTGTGCCAAGGGTGGCCGGTGTGATGACCTTGCCGTCAATGACGAAGAAAATATTCATTGTACCCACTTCCTGGGCATATTTGAATTCCCGGGCATCGAGCCACAACACCTGATCAAACCCTTGTTCCTGGGCGAGTTTGGCGGGCAACAGGGCTGCTCCGTAGTTGCCGGCAGCTTTGGCTTCGCCGGCGCCCCCCATGGCGGCCCGGACATACTTTTCCTCGGCCAGGAGGGAAACCGGTTTGGGATAATAGGGACCAACCGGCCCGGTAAAAATGACAAACTTGTAGGAATTGCTCGGCCGGACGCCGAAAAACTCGCCATTGGCGAACATGAAAGGCCGGATGTACAATGCACTGCCCTCATCCTGCGGGATCCATTCCCTATCGAGGCTTACCAACGTGTGGATGGCTTCAAGGAAAAGATCCTCCGGAAACTCCGGCATGCACATCCGGTAGGCAGAAACGTTCAATCGGGTGGCGTGTTTCTCAGGCCGGAAAAGGCAAGGGGTGCCGTCAGATTTCCGCGATGCTTTCATTCCTTCAAAAATGCTCTGACCATAGTGGATGGCCATGCAGGCAGGATGAATGGAAATGGGACCAAAAGGCAGGATCTGGAAGTTTTGCCAGGTGCCATCTTTGTAATCGGCCATGAACATATGATCGGAAAACACCCGACCAAAAGGGATATTCGAAAAATCAACTGTCCCAATGCGGGTCGTCTCCGCCCTGGTCACTTTGATATCGTATTTCATGACCTGATAGTTTCCGTAAAGATAGGCTAATTTCGCCGATGATGCAGGCCTGCTTCGTCCGGTTTCGTCAAGTTACGCCTTTGACTCTACATAAAAAATTGATACTCTTTGATTAACAAGTATGCGTTGATAAAGCCTCTCCTTCGGATTCCGGAAAGGCCGAAAGACCTGGATGCTTCCTCTTTGAAGGACAAATGGTTGATCGTGGTACCGGATGAAGGTGAAATCCTGTCAGCGAAGTCCATTTTTTCCAGGATTTGTGAACGACTGGGGATGAATACCGATGATACCTTGTCCTGGCTTGTGGTACGCCATTCCGTATCCCTGGCACAGTCGCTGACTAACGGGAGTATGCCGGCTGGAATTGTTCTGTGCGGTATCGAAGCCGGCCAAATTGGATTTCAGTCCGTGTTGACCCGACACCAGGGGGTTCACTGGAACGGCGCCTTCCTCCTCCGCACCGAAAAGCCTTCGGTTTTGGCCGGCGCCCCGGCTGAGGTCAAAACGGCATTCTGGAACGCCATGAAGGCTTGCCTGGACGAAACCCACCGTTCATGATGACCTTGTTGTTTGCCACCCAAAACAGCCACAAGGTCAGCGAGGCGCAGGACATTCTTGGTCGCCAATGGCTGATCAGAAGCCTGAAGGATGTCGGAATCCATGATGTTTTACCCGAAACCGGAAACGCATTGGAGGACCACGCGCGCGAAAAAGCCAACTACATCTACCAGCGCTTCGGTCTGGCATGCTTTGCGGAGGACACGGGTTTGGAGGTGTTGGCCCTCGGAGGTGCACCTGGCGTGCATACCGCCAGATATGCCGGCCCCAACGCCCCTCCGGAGGTCAAAATGCAACGGTTGATGGATGAATTGGGAAACGCCACCGAACGGTCAGCCCGTTTTCGCACCATCATCGCCCTTTGGTGGCAGGAGGAGTGCCATATGTTTGAGGGCGAGATCAGGGGCAGGATCGCGACCATGCCAGCAGGGACAGGGGGCTTTGGCTATGATCCCGTGTTCATCCCCGAGGGATATTCGAATACATTCGCCGAATTGCCCGCTTATGTCAAAGCCGGCATCAGCCACCGCTACCAGGCCTTGAACCGGATGCGTCATTTTCTGACGGCCCATCTGCGTCAGGCTTGACCCAGGTAAGGGTATTCCCCGAAGTGTCTGTATCGGCCAGGCGCCTGGATGGATCTATGGCAACAGTAATCGGACCCGCCGGCCACATCCCCGATAGTTGAAGGACATATTTTTCTGAGGTCCAGGGCCATTCGGGGGCGATGTAATCCAAGGAGAAAAGCCGGTCGCGTCGCTTTCC
>JAGFIW010000282.1 GCA_024103195.1 Saprospiraceae bacterium
GTCGATGGAAAATCCGCGCCGCTTCAAACCGATGGTATTGACCCCGGTAAAAGAAAGCGGCTCGCGGGCTGCTTTGACATAGGGGGGCACGTCCTTGGTCACCATGGACCCGCCGCTGATCATGACATGAGTCCCGATCTTGACAAACTGATGGACGGCGGTCATGCCACCCAAAACGGCATGCGCCCCTACTTCGACGTGACCCGCCAGGTTGACGCTATTGGCCAGAATGACGTGGTGGTCCACAATACAATCATGGGCCACATGGACATACGCCATGAGCAGGCAGTGGCTTCCGATTTGCGTGGTATTATTTGCTTTCGTGCCTTTGTTGATGGTACAGTATTCACGGATGGTGACATGATTGCCAATGTCAACGGTGGTGTACTCCCCATCAAATTTCAGATCCTGGGGGATGGCGCTGATGACGGCTCCTGGAAAAATCCGGCAATGGCTGCCGATTCGGCTGCCGTTCATGATGCAGGCATGAGGACCTATCCAGGTACCATCACCAATGACCACATCTTCCTCAATATAGGCATAAGGCCCTATTGTCACCCCTTGTCCGATCCTGGCGCCGGGATGTACAATGGCGAATGGTCCGTTACCCTCCATGATTTCTTTTAACGATTTGGGCGGTCAATTCCGCCTCTGATACCATTTTGCTGCCCACATAGGCCGTCCCCTGCATTTGGACAATACCGCGCCGGATAGGGGCCAGCAGTTCCATTTTGATCAGCAATGTATCACCGGGAATGACAAAATGCTTGAACCGGGCGTTATCGATTTTCAGGAAAAAGGTGTCCCATTGCTCATCCGGGGGTGTGTTGTGCAAAGCCAGGATACCGCCGGTCTGGGCCATTGCTTCGATCTGTAATACGCCGGGCATCAGCGGATTGTCGGGGAAGTGGCCCGGGAAATAAGGCTCGTTGAAGCTCACGTTCTTTACGCCCACTACATGGTTGTCCGAGATCTCAATGATCCGGTCCACAAGCAAGAAGGGAAACCGGTGGGGCAACTTGGCGATAATCTCCTTGTGCCCATAGACCGGAGGCTGTTCGGGATCGTACTTGGGCATCCCTTTCAGCTTGCGCTGTTCACCGAGATGTTTTTTGAGCAGACGGGCAAACTCCAGGTTGACGCTGTGACCGGGCTTGGTGGCCACAATACGCCCTTTGATGGGCCGGCCCACAAGGGCCAGGTCTCCAATGACATCCAGCAGTTTGTGGCGGGCAGGTTCGTTCCGGAATCGGAGATTGGTGGTATTGAGCACGCCTTCCTGATCGATCCGGATCGCCGGTTTGTTGAGTTTGCGGGCCAATATCTCCAGTTCTGCCGGGTCATACTGACGGTCGGCGATGACAACAGCATTGTCCAGATCCCCTCCTTTGATCAGGCCTTGTTGCAAAAGTTGTTCGAGTTCATGGACGAAGACAAATGTGCGTGCAGGAGCAATATGTTCTTTAAACGCCTGAATATCGTCCAACGCTGCAAATTGCTGACCCAGTACGGAACTATTAAAGTCGATCAGGGTGGTGATTTCGAATCTCTCGGCCGGCAGAGCCAGCAATTCCGATCCGGAGCCTTCATCCCGAAAAGCGATCGTTTCCCGGATTTCCAGCCATTCCCGGTCTTCATCCTGTTCCTGCACGCCGGCCTCATCGAGGAGCTCCGTAAATCGCAGGGATGATCCATCCACAATGGGCGCTTCAGGACCGTCCATCTCGATCAGGCAATTGTCCAGGTCCATACCGACGAGAGCCGCCAGAGTATGTTCTACGGTTGACACCCTGGCATCGCCACCCAGGGAAAGGGTGGTGCCTCTGTTGGTACTGATCACCTGGGCCACATCCGCCGGAATGACAGGTTGGCCTTCCAGGTCCACGCGCTTGAATTTGAAGCCGTGGTTGGGCGGAGCCGGGCAAAAGGTCATCGACACGCTTTTGCCGGTATGCAGGCCGACGCCGGAGATGGACACGGGCTTCGCCAGGGTCTTCTGCTTCATTGGAGCACTCAAGAGAAAGGGCAAAGATAGCGCAAAATCCGCTTTGACCCGGGTTGCCTTTCTCCTGGGATGACCGCCGGGCACCGGGATGTTGAGGCAAAAAAAAAAGCCCCCCTCCACAGAGTGGAGAGAGGCCATCCCAAAAACCGATTTAACTACTAGTTCTTTCGGCTCTGGCTTCGAGAAGTTTCCAGTGGATTAATCCACCAGGATCATACGCTTGGTAGCGCTGTCGGTCGGGGTATCGAGCTGATAGAACAGCGTTCCGTTACCCTGTACTTCTGCACGCGTCAGGTTGATCTGGTTGTAACCCTTGTG
>JAGFIW010000004.1 GCA_024103195.1 Saprospiraceae bacterium
TCCTTCCATATGTCCTCCGCCTCCGGCGACGACTGCCAGGATTTGTATTCTTCGTTGACGGCCTGATCAAAGCGGACGTAGTAATCCCCCACGAAATGGTCCCCTTTCAATCCTGAGGTCGAAGGGGTGGCGCCATGACCGAATTTTTGCCACGCCAACATGCTTTTGCAGATGGCTATTCCCCGGTCATTAATGACCTGTACGCGAAATACCTGATGCCCTGTGCGTGACAACAAGTGATACATGGACCATCCGAGCAGAATGTTTCGGACATGGCCCAAGTGTAAGGGTTTGTTGGTATTGGGAGAACTGAATTCAACCAACACTTTTTCTCCGGTAGCGGGAAACTCGGGTAAGGGTGATGCCATCATGGCGTCCACCCAATCCTGCCACACCCGGCCCTGCAGGGAAAGATTTAGAAAACCTTTGACCACGCTACAGGATCGCACCTGGCCGGATGCATTTGCTTTCAGCCACTCCCCCAACCGTGAGGCGGTTTGTTCGGGCGATTCCGCACTGAGCCGCACCAGTGGAAAAACCGTCAATGTATAATCTCCTTCAAACTCCTTCCTCGTCGGCGTCAACACCAGGGATTCGGCATCAGGCGTTTGCCCGTACAGCGCCATGAAGGCTTCCAGTAAAAGAGGACGGAGAATTTCGACGGGATGCATGAGCGGGTTTCAGTCGGCAAAAGTACAGCACCCGCCCCGTATGGGTCAAACCCTGCCCGCCCGACGAGTGAGGTGGATCCTTCCGGGTACACATGGGCCAATGGGTGTCGTCCCTTGCCAACGACCTTTCAATACCCAGGCATCCCCTGCCCGGGAAAGCACCAGTTGATATGTTTTCAGACAGTATGTCTTATCTTTTAATTCCTTTTTATTCAATACAATACCATCTTTTATCTCAATAAAGAATCCCTGAGAAATCGTTCCCTCAATGCTGTGTTTGATATAGATCTCGGAAGCAAACCATACTTCGGAAAAGCCGGTAATTCGCTGCCCATCGGATTGCAGGACCAATACGAACTTGTATTCCGGCAGTACACCGCCTTCATCCTGGGTCAGCACACCCTCCCATCGGCCGGTTAATGGCAACGTATCCAGCGGAACAAATGGCTGAGAGGCTGAAACCAGAAATATGAAAGAAAGAAGCGGCATCATTGGAAGAAACTAAAATGGGTTTTGCCATAGGTCCTCAGTTCGACAAACCGGGGATGACGGCCGAATTGGTGCGAAGGATCGTGCTCCAGGACAAGAAAACCCTCCTCGGCCAGCAACCCGGCGTAGAGGATGAGATCGGGCAGCGTTTCAATCTGAGGGAGCGCATAAGGAGGCCCACAGAAAATAAAATCCCACGGTGCATGAGGCATACGAAGAAAGGCATGGACATCCATGCACCGGACCACCAGACGATCCTCCACTTTCCATTGGCGGGCCGTTTGTTCGACAAATCGGCAACAAGGCGGATGTTGATCGACATAGGTTACCTCTGCAGCACCCCGCGACAGACATTCGAAACTGTGATTGCCTGCGCCTCCGAACAAATCCAGTACACGGATGCCGTCCAGCGCAAACCTGTGCTGCAAAATGTTGTACAGGCCTTCTTTGGCAAAGTCAGTTGTGGGACGGGTTGGCCATTTGTTGGCGGGAGGCTGGATGCGCCTGCCTTTCAGCGAACCGCTGATGATACGCATGCCGCAAAACTACGCAAATCGGCATACTGATGTTCCGGGAAATCCGCCAGACCGGGAAGAGGATCCAGGGGAACCGGAGCGGGTTGGAGCACCGCGATATATTGGGATAGCAAGCCGTACAGCGGCGAATCCGTCGTGAAATGTCCGGCCAGCCAGACCGGTGTATCGGTACTGGTTCGTCTCCATTGATCCAATCCCTTGAGTATGAAATAGAGGGCATCATTGGGATCATGGACAGGGAATTGGTTGAAAAACCGGAGTTGCCCGGGTTCACCGGCCATGAGATAGAGGATCCCCGGCGTCATCTGGACCAACATGGCCGGCCGGTCCTCCTCCTCCAGCAAACGGTGAAAAAGATGCAGCAATACTTCCCATAACGGCCACCACCCTTCTTCCACGGTATCGGGGGGCTGTCCGGTCATCAATTGTCCATGCCAAAGGGGAAATGGTTTTGAACGCACGATGAACCCATCTGGCATGCCCAATTGGGTCAAATAGTCCTTCTCCCACGTCCCGTCATAAACATCGTCCGGCACGAGAGTAAAGTAGGGCGAGTGCGCGGCATATGGCACGAGGGGACCCCTCTCTTTCACGCTTTCACGGACATCAGTGACAACAGGAATGAGACCTTCCTCATAGTCGATGACGATGGACGGATAAGAGATCCGGAGATGGAGGCCACCGTTCATGGATGGCATTATTCCCAGTTGCCGGCCGTGTTCGGGGCGAACATGTTGCCGAACTTGATGGCGGACTCAGGGTCGTATTTGTCGTCATACCGGGCAAAGCGCTTGTCGGCATACTTTCCCATAAATACCTTCCGCTGGACGCCGACCTCCACGACATCCACAATAGTGGACTGGTAGGTGAGCGTATCGGCCATGATGGTAAAAGTGGCCCCCTGACCGTAAGGGACATACCGCAGGGAATCAACGTTCCACGCGAGGTTGGCCAGGGAGTCCTTGGCGGCTTTGTAAATGGTATCCCTGCGGATCTTTTCCGTGTTGGAAGGATCATCGGGATCACCGAAAGCCTGGACGATCATGAAACTGTCGTTGGACAGCACGTAGGACAGCGTATCAAAGCTGGCCGCGTAATGACCGGAAATGTTGCGGTACATCTCCTGGGCATCACGGATTTGTTTGAGCTTGTCAATGACAGCCTGCTCCCGCCTGGCTTTTTCTGCCGCAAAGGCTATGGGTTCGCGAATGGAGGAGATCAGCAGCCATACTCCGGCAAAGATGGCAGCAACAAGCAGAAGGTTGATGATCAGGCGCATGGACAACCAGATTTTCGTCGTGCAATGATAGATAATTTCCCGCTTTCCGTTTTCTGTCCCGTTACCTCAAAGGCCTCTTCCTGACACTTTTCCCCTTTTCCTGCCCTTGGGAGCCTACCTTTGCAAAGTGCAACCGGTGATCCTGGCCATCGAATCTTCCTGTGACGACACCGCTGCTGCCGTTCTCTCCGGTGGTCACATCCTCAGCAATGTGACCTTTTCCCAAGAGATACATGCCAAGTATGGCGGTGTTGTGCCCGAACTGGCCTCCCGGGCGCACCAGACCCGCATCATCCATGTGGTCCGCGAAGCCATTGATCGGGCCCAAATCGGCAGGCATCAATTGTCGGCCATCGCCTGTACAGTGGGACCCGGCCTGATGGGCAGTCTTTTAGTGGGTGTTTCTTTCGCCAAAGGCCTGGCCATCAGTCTGGACATTCCGCTGATTGCCGTACACCATCTGCAGGCCCACGTCCTGTCGCCATTGGCATCGGTGTCTCCACCGGAATTTCCTTATCTGTGTCTGTTGGTTTCCGGGGGTCATACCCAAATCGTGAGGGTGAATGGGCCCCTGGACCAGGAAGTCCTTGGGACGACCCTTGATGACGCTGCCGGTGAAGCTTTTGACAAGGCGGGAAAATTACTGGGGCTCCGTTATCCGGCCGGTCCGGAAATTGATCACCTCTCCAGATCAGGCCGGCCTGTCTATGCTTTCCCGCATCCGCGATTGGAGGGGTATGCCTTTTCGTTTTCAGGCATCAAAACGGCCATTCGGTATTTCCTGAGAGACCAAACCGCCCTGGATCCCGATTTCATCCGGGATCACTTGCCCGACATTTGCGCCTCGGTCCAGCATCACATTGTCGTCAACCTGCTGGAAAACCTCGAACGGGCAGCAACGGATACAGGGTTGACACGCATGGCCCTTGCCGGTGGCGTGGCGGCCAATTCCCATTTGCGCCAATCTTTCCGGGATCTGGGACTTCGCAAGGGATGGCAAACACATATCCCCGAAATGGCGCTCAGCACGGACAATGCCGCGATGATTGGGTTGGTGGGGCATTTTAAGTTTCTTCAGGGACAATGGGCCGATCTTTCCGTACGCGCCGATCCCCGTCTGCCTTTCATGGCTGTGCCGGCGTCGAACCCGGGGTGACTTTCTTCATCGCTTCCGCAACGGTCTCCAGGAATTGCTGTTTCCATCTTCGTGGAGGAAATCCGGACATTTCTCCGCCTGCTTCCAGGTGGGAGGAAAAAAGATGGCCCAAAGCCAGAGTGGATGCGCCGGTCATCAACGCCATCGATGCACCCCCCAAAATCGGCCCTACCAAAGGCATCCGCTTCATGAAATAACGGACCCCGCCTCGGGCCAGCAGCGAAACACTCGCAGCAGCCACTACCGCCTTGATTTTCTGTTTTTCAAATGGCACCTGATAGACATCGCACAACTGTCGGATCATCTCCACCTGGATGGTGGCTATAGCCCAAAGATCCAAAACAGCAATCGGCAACACCCCCGCCCCCATCGTCATCCAGGCATGATGGCGAATGACCTCCCATCCTTTTTCTCTGGATGGGTGACCGGACAAGGACGCTGTGGGGTGCAAAGGTTGGGGGAATTCCATGAAGGTATCAACCGCATTAAGGCGCCCGGGGTTCCCGGGCCAAAGCGGGAGAAGGAATGACATTGATCACCGGATCCGGGAATGAACGATGGATATCGGATTCAATTCCACGGCCATCCCAATGCCGGATCAATGGCTTCCCCAAACAAGATTTTCCGGATGAGTTGGCGGGACACCCAAGGTGCGAGAGAGGCTCCTTTGGTGCCTAGACCATTCACGACCCAGGTGTCGGGTATTCCCGGAATGGCGCCCGCAAAGGGACGACGCGAAGGCGTGGAAGGTCTAATGCCGGCCATCACCTCTTCGGTGTGCCAGGTGCCCCGAAAAAACCGGCGGAGCTGATCCTCCAGCACGATCCGCGTGGCCGGATCCGGACCGGGACGATCCCATGTCCGATGGTCCTGACTGCCGACCCAGAAAATATCCTGGTGCCAGGGGACCACTTTGACCCGGTGATGCAGGATGGTATCCCGGGGCCAATCCTCACTTCGCACCAGGATCGCCTCCCCCTTGAAAGGCCAGATGGGCAAGGGAGCCATCATCCCTGGGACACCTTGCCAGCCGGTCGCATGGATGACGGATATCCCATCAGGGACATGGCATGCCTCGCCTCCGATGGTTGCCGTCCTGATCCCGGTCATATGTCCCTCCATGATCGGAGTCGCGATGCGTGCGACGGCATCGACCACTCCCTGTGCATCCACACGCCAGACGGGATGCGTCCGGCCGATGGCCAAAGCGGATTGGAACCAGGGCCAGCGGTCAGGACCTTCTACGGCGCCCATGACGTACGAATAGGGAGGTTCCATCCTGCGCCAAGCCCACTGCTCGCAATCAGCCGTCGTGGCGAGTACCCTGGCATGATGCAGGGGAAACAACAGATGCTTCCCGGCTTGCTCCTGAATTTGCTTGTAAACGGACAATGCGACATCCTGTATGGTGTCAAACTTCCATGACCAGGTAAATTTCCTTCCAGTGATGGGGTTGATCACACCCGCGCATGCCCGGGTAGAGGTGTTGCGATCCCGGGGCGCTATCCAGGCCACCGTTCGGCCTTCACGGCACAACCCGTCGACGATCAGGGCACCGGCAATGCCACCACCCGCCACCACCACGTCATAGTGGCCCCAATCCATCCAGCGCTTCTTTATCCTTCCTGGTCAACCCCTCTCTGACAAGGTGATAGGATTGATCGATCATCTGTTTGATCACCCGGTCGGGAAGTCCCGATCGGCCAAGGACCGTATTCCAATGGCGTTTGTTCATATGATAACCGGGCAGCACTTGACCGGGGTAGGCCTCCCGGTAGTGAATGGCGATCTCAGGATCGCATTTGAGATTGACCCTTACCTCCGGGTCGTCCAAACTGACCAGGGCAAATGCTTTGTGCAAGACTTTGATGACCAGGGTGTCCGGCCCGAAAGGCAGGGATTCGTTGGCTCCCGCTTTATTCAGACAGTATTGGCGCACTTCATCGACTTCCACGGGTCATCAGGGATTTGTGCGAAAGATAAGTACTTTTGCCCCTCATTCCGGCGCCCTCGCACGACCCCGTAGTTCAACGGATAGAATAGGAGTTTCCTAAACTCTAGATCCAGGTTCGATTCCTGGCGGGGTCACTCTCCCGGATACTTTTCCCATCCGATAACCCGGGCTCTTCTCATTGCCCGGACTCAAAGGTCCGGGGTACGTTTGGATCCGTAATGAGGATGTAATCACCCAGATGCCGGAATTCGTCCCAGTTTATTTGCGGGAATGAAGGGTCGCTCCCGGCCGATAATACGAGGATCCGGGTGCGGGGAGCGTAATGCCTGAGTTGGGCGGCCACACCAAAATGTTCATCGCTGTGAAAACGGCCGTTCAGGTGAAGGATCTTCCCGGATTTGTTTTTGCCGGTTTTGCGGTATTTGGCTATTGACCAGGCCATCGTCGCGTCCCAGAGTGACTGTGCATTGACGAGGTCGAATCCACCATGGACAGCACGTGGGGGGGATGAGGATTTTGACGAATCGGGGGCTGATGGGGTGTGTCCACCCATAAAGGACTGCAATTTGGCCAGATAGTCTCCTTCTGCCCTTCGATACGGGATCGGGGCAAAGAAGGCTTTTCGCGCTGCAGGCAGTGAGCGCAAGGCTTCCTGACCCATGCGACCTGCCAAATTGGTATAACGGCTGGCTGCATTAGCACAGATGACGGCAAGTCCATTGTCCCTGGCGTATTCCACGAGGGGCCGGTAATCCCGGTAATTGGACCAAACCCGCGCGTCCTTGCGAAAATGCCTTTCCTGAATGGCCCCGGAGAGATATTCGTCCATGACCGTCTGCACATCGCGTTCGAACATTTCCATGGATAAGGCTACCCGCGATCCATACTTTTGGTGCATCAACCTGAATACCTCCATCTGCAGGTAGTGGGCCACACTGTCATTGTGTTCTTCTCCGAAAAGCAACACATCGGCCTTCTCCATGTCGGATACGAGATCGTCGAGTGTGATTTCCGCTTGCCTTGAAACCGACCACAACCGGTAATGGTCTGTAGTCAGGGATTCCTGAGCGGGTAGCGTAAAGCCTGCCGCCAGGGCGAACAGAAGAAATGAAAATCTCCACATCTTGTTGTTGTTTGACCGGTTGATGCGACCCAAGGTAGTCAATTCCCGGGCTGTCTGAAGGATCCGTACTCCTGATGATCCATAAGGTAATGTGCCGTCATTCAAACCACCCTTCGTCAACTCCTTTGAGGATCGCTGTATTGCGGTAGGCAAAGATGTCTTCAATCTGGCTGGCGATGAAAAACCGGTCTGCCCATCCGCCCAACCACCCGAAAGGCACCGCATAATGCAGGATATCCCGCATATTCACCCCCCCGGGGACGACGTCAAACCAATGTTCATGATGCCAGAGGGTGTAAGGTCCGATCCTTTGTTCATCGACAAAATAGCGGCTGGGCCGGATATGGGTGATCTCGGTGACCCAGGTTAGATCTAT
>JAGFIW010000014.1 GCA_024103195.1 Saprospiraceae bacterium
AAATACCGCCGTATGGCCAGACGGGTGTATACCGGAAAAGGAATGAGTTCCCCGATGCCGCCCACATACGTGCCCGCCTGCAGAAGCAAGGCCCAATCGCCAAACATGAATTCCTCCCCCGCAAAGACCATCACCCGGCTCGCCGCCCGGAATCGCTCCCGTGGCGAGTCATGCTGCCAGGCCAGTTTACTGAAAGTGGCCACACCCTGATTGAACTCGTACTCCATCCCGGCATAGAGCCGGTTGACGCGCGATAACTGCCAGATCGCCGCCAACGATCCCAGATACACGGGATATACCGGTCCTCCTACCGCAAAATATTCCTTGTAGGCCATGCCGGCATGGGCGCTGAATCCCCAACGACGCAACGCTGTCTTGGGCCATTCCGCAGGCCGGTAATCTTCCGGGACCAGCGGGACGGGCGTCCATTGAACCCCCAGCATGCCCCCCACGACATTGATCCCGAAATTGGGGATCCTCGCCTGTCCGTTGGAGTAATGGGTAAAACTCAATCCACCTGTCAACACCCACGCCGGATCCAGGGGCCATGTACCGTGCAACCGGAGCGCGGAGACATTATTGAGATGTGATCCTATGGCGTTTTGAAGAGGATTGTGGACCCGGTCATTGCGCTGCGTCAACCAGGCGACACCCGTCCCCACCTGAAAAAACAGCCTGGCCCTTTCTCCCCGATAGAGAGGAATATCCACAAAAGGATAAAAGGCATATGACTGCCCCAACTCCGCCGATCCCAGTTGGAAGGCATGGGCGCTCAGACCCAGAATGGGATAATGGCGCCACGCCTCCCAATCCCTTTTCCCCCAGGTATGCCAGGTAACGCTGACCTCCACACCTCCACTCAAGGGGGGTGGCGTGAATGTCAGTTTGGAGGTATGCTTGATAATCCCGCCCACATGCGTAGCCACCGTAAAGCCTGTTCCTTTGGCAGGTTGCGTCAAAGCCCGGCCCGGCAGAAAAACCGCCATCCACAGCATAACGCCCCAAACCGTATCCGAACTCAGGAAGCTTTTGGTCATTTTCTTTTTGTCGCCGGCCAAAGGTAACGATGCCCCGCGCGACCATTACCTTTATGTCACCGTTCGTCCCCTCATGATGCGCCTCCTGCTGCTTTCCACCCTGTTCGCCATGCTCACTGCCGGTTGCGGTGATCCGCCACCGGCAGAAACGGAATCCGGTCCTCCCGCCCCGACCGTCCATCCCGAGGACTGCAACCGTTCATCGGGATTTTTCTGGTCGGAGGTCCGTGGCGACTGCGTCCCCCTGTTTACGGAAGCGACCCGCCTGCGACCCGCACACCCCGATGCCAATCAGAAGGGATCGGTTTTCGTCGTTTTTGGAGCCGACAGCAGCCGGGCCGAAGTGTGGATCCCGTTCGAGAGAAATACACGCATTTACGAAAGAAAAGGGAACGCACGATCCTGGACGGATGGAAAAAATACCGTCGAGTGCACGGATGTGTGCATTTTCTGTTCAGACGGGAAAGTGCTTTACCGACAGGAAAGCCGCAACGGCTCCTGAAATCCATAAGTTCTCCAGACGGCTGTCCGGAAGCCATCCATCCCGGCGATGAAAATTCCGCGATTATTGTTCGCTCTCCAGAGCGGATGGGTCCCCCGAGGAATACAGGGCATCCTCTTCCGTTGCCGTGAAGGGGGGCACCGTGTGCTCCTGCATCTGGCTGTACAACAAGAGTCCGAGCAGATACCCGAACAGGCACACCAGCAGGATGGGAAGCAGTCGTGGTCGCATAGGCAAAGGAGGTAAGAATGATACCGGCTCGGAGTCCGGCGAATGGCTAAAGATAAGGACATTCACGCACCTGTCCAATATTTGTGGGCAAAAATTATCATTAATTTCTCACTACCGGCCATGCTGTCCCATAGTTCAGAATAATATTCTGCAATACCCCCATCCGATGGCCGTTCATTGCGGGGCCGGCATGCAGCCCCGGCATGGCGGTGTTGTGTAGCTTTGCACCATGCTGGCACATTGGCTACAACCGGATACCGGAGCTTCCCAGACATCCTGGACCAAGGATCAGATCGGAGGCCGCGTTCATGCTTTTTTCCCCGAGATGGAAGCCATCCCTCCCGGGTCGGTGGTTTTGCTCGGCTACGAGGAAAAATCGGCCGGAAGCATCCGCAAACAACTTTGGTCTCTGGCGTGGGCCTTCGGCAACACCCGTATCGTCGATCTCGGCAATCTGCGCAAGGCCGAACCCGACTTTGCCGTACAGCTTCTCCGCGAACTCATCGACGGCCAACTGACGGTTTTGTTGATGGGTGGACCCGACGACCTCACCCTGCCTCTTTATCAGGCCTATGCCGACAAGATCAAGGGGGTCAGCGCCTGCCTCATTACCGCCCGCCCGGACTACCGGACAGAAGGGGAAGGCCTGATCCAGCGACTCCTCCGTCCGGGTGACAACCATCTCTTCCACCTGAGCCTCCTCGCCTGGCAAAGACATTTCCTCTCTCCATCTGCTCCCTTCACTCTCCGCGAGGAGCATCATGCAGACCTGATGTCCCTGGGGCAAATCCACTACGCCCCTGAAGAGGCCGAACCCGCCATTAGGGACGCCGACATGCTGTCTCTGCGGCTCGATGCCCTGCAGGTATCCTTCGCACCGGCCGCCTTACAAGCCGGTCCCAACGGACTCGATGGTATTGAGGTGTGCCAACTGGCCCGCTACGCCGGCATCAGTGACAAGCTGACCTCCTTCTGTGTAAGCGGATGGCGACCCTATCGCGACCGCCAGCATCGTACCGCCCAGCTTGTGGCCCAGATCCTGTGGTATTTCCTCGAGGGATTTACCCAGCGATTTGGCGATTTTCCGGTGTCCATGGAAGGTCTGATCGAATATCGTGTCGATCACGAACACCTTACGGAGCCACTGGTTTTCTGGAAAAGCTCCCGCACCGGACGCTGGTGGCTGCAAGTGCCCGTCCGCGAGGACGCCGGCCATGAAAGGCACCGGCTCGTGCCCTGTACCTACGGTGACTACCAGGAAGCCTGCCGCAACGAACTGCCTGACCGCATCATGCAGGCCCAGCTCCGCTACCGTTCATGACGGTCAGGCCATTGACGCCTTTAAGATTGCCCCCCTATCCCCTTATGCCCGGCAGAGGAATGGCCAGCCGGCCTATCTTTGCAACTTCCCGCGCCGGCCTGCGTTTTTCAATGTACATCCGGCCCCATTGCCATGAAAAAGGACAAAAATATCCCCCACTGCTCGTTTTGCGGCCGTTCCCGCGAGGACACGCAAATGCTTATCGCGGGCATGGATGCGCATATCTGTGACCTGTGCACCGAACAGGCCCATGAAATCATCACCCAGGAAACCGGCGGCCGCAAAAAAGGAGGTGGCAAATCCGGTTCTGGTCAGCCTCTGGCCCTGATCCCTCCGAAAGACATCAAAAAACATCTCGACCAGTACGTGATCGGGCAGGACGAAGCCAAGAAAGTGCTTTCCGTCGCGGTGTACAACCACTACAAACGGCTCAACTCGGCGGGCGCCACCGACGAGGTTGAAATTGAAAAATCGAACATCCTGTTTGTCGGACCCACGGGAACCGGCAAGACCCTGATGGCCAAGTCGATTGCCCGTCTGCTAAAGGTGCCCTTTGCCATTGTGGATGCCACCGTCTTCACGGAAGCAGGCTATGTCGGCGAGGACGTGGAAAGCATCATCAGCCGCTTGCTCCAGGTGTGTGATTACAACGTCGAACAAGCCGAGCGCGGCATCATTTATATCGACGAGATCGACAAGATCGCCCGCAAGAGCGACAATCCATCCATTACCCGGGACGTATCGGGGGAAGGTGTACAACAGGCCCTTCTCAAGATGCTGGAAGGATCCAGCGTCAATGTGCCGCCCCATGGAGGCCGCAAGCACCCTGAGCAAAAAATGATCCTTGTCAACACCGCCAATATTCTCTTCATCTGCGGAGGAGCCTTTGACGGTATCGAAAAAATCGTGGCCCGCCGGATCAATACCCAGGTGATCGGTTATAAAAACCTCGAGCACCAGCCCATCGAGCAGGAGCAACTCCTGCGCTACATCAACCACCAGGACCTCCGCAGTTTCGGGTTGATTCCCGAATTGATCGGCCGGCTCCCCGTTCTTACCTGGCTGGAACCCCTGGATCAGAACACCCTGCGCCGGATCCTCACTGAGCCCCGCAATGCCCTGACGCGCCAGTACGAAAAACTTTTTGCCCTGGAAGGCATCCGGCTGGAGTTTGCCCCGGACGCCCTCGACTACATCGCCGACCGGGCGCACCACTACAAGTTGGGGGCCAGGGGGCTGAGGTCCATCCTGGAAGCCGTCATGACCGATGCCATGTTCGAGCTTCCCTCCCAGCCCGGCACCCAAGCATTTGTTGTGACCCGCACATATGCCGAAGAAAAATTGCGGCGGTCGGGCATCAGTCTCCTACAGGCTGCCTGAGCCATTGTTCGTCTATGGTCATGAGGGGCAAAGAAGATTTTGATTTGGGCTGACCCTGTGATCGTATTGCAGAAAATTGTGTAGTTTGGACGGTCAAACCTATTTACCAACCAAACTAGCAAACGCTATGCAAACCATCCTCGGATTCGGCAAATACCTTTTTGCCCTCCCGTTCCTCGTCTTCGGCATCCTCCATTTCATGAACGCTGAAGCCATGGCTCCCATCGCTTTCGGGAGCGCCATCCTGGTTTATGTGACCGGAGCGGCCCTCATCGCCGCCTCCCTCAGCATGCTGCTGGGCAAGTATGACAAGCTGGCCACCGTGTTGCTGGGGGTCTTCCTGCTACT
Organism: Saprospiraceae bacterium; assembly: GCA_024103195.1. GTDB lineage: Bacteria > Bacteroidota > Bacteroidia > Chitinophagales > Saprospiraceae > JAGNXB01. The sequence continues at coordinate 4,820 of JAGFIW010000014.1, forward strand.
CACCGCTTTCCTCGTTCACCTCAATGCAGCGACGGAAGGTGACATGGGCAACTTCCTCAAGGACCTGATGCTTGCCGGTGCTGCATGGATGTATGCCACCACCACCGCGAAGGACGCCTCGGTGATCGGCTGAGCCTGAGGCCGACCGGGACGGCCATCTCCGCATGGCCTCCTTCCTCCACGCAAAAGCCCGCTGCACCTTCCGGTCCAGCGGGCTTTCCCTTTTCCGTTACCGGCCGTTGTTACCGGCGGTTGAGGAACATCATCACCAGATAGAGCAGTTGGACGAGCGCTGCGAGTGCTGCTGCCACATAGGTCAGGGCAGCCCATGACAGCGCATCTTTGGCCCCGTCATATTCCTGGCCGCGGGCGACGTTGCTGCTGTCGAGCCACACCAGAGCGCGGCGGCTGGCATCAAATTCCACCGGCAGGGTGATCAGGCTGAACAGCGTGGTCACACCGAAGGCCGCAATGGCGATCATCAGAATGATCGGGCTGTTGAAACTGGCCATTCCGACCAGGCCAAACATGAAGAGGTATTGCTGCAGGGAGGCGGAAATCTGCACCACGGGCACAAGGGCACTCCGCATCTGCAGCATGGCGTAGGCATTGGCGTGCTGAACGGCGTGTCCGCATTCGTGGGCGGCCACGGCGGCGGCGGCCACATGGCGCCCCTGGAATACCTCCGGGCTCAGGCTGACGGTTTTGGTCTGCGGATTATAGTGGTCGGTCAGCATGCCTTCTCCCTGGACGATCCGGACATCGCGGATGCCGAAATGCTCCAGCATTTGACGGGCCACCTCTGCTCCGCTCAGGCCCGATCCCGTCGGCATCTGGCTGTATCGGGCAAATTTGCTTTTGAGACGCCCGCTGATAAGCATACCGATGCCCGTGAAGACAATACTGATAATGATCAAACCCATGTACATAGGACAAATGCGTTTTGGTTAATTCAAGGATGAAACAACGGCTCCATTGGCTTCGTTCGCCAAAATCGACGAATGCTTCGTTCAGTCGATCCGTTCAAAGCCCGTGTATCGATGAAGGGCGGTCGGGATCCTTATTCCCTGATCATCCTGGTGGTTTTCGAGCAGGGCGGCCACGATCCTGGCCAGAGCCAGGGCGCTGCCGTTGAGGGTATGGGCCAACTGGGTCTTTTTGGTCTCCGGATGGCGGTACCGCAACTTGAGCCGGTTGGCCTGATAGGTCTCGAAATTGGACACGGAGCTAACCTCCAGCCACCGCTGCTGCGCGGCGCTGAACACCTCGAAGTCAAACGTGAGGGCGGAGGTAAATCCCATGTCGCCTCCGCAAAGTCGGAGGATGCGATAAGGCAGTTCCAGCTTGTCCAGCAGTCCTGCCACATGCTCGCACATCTGCATCAGCGTGTCATAGGACCGATCGGGATGTTCGATGACCACGATCTCGACTTTGTCAAACTGGTGGACCCGGTTGAGACCCCGGACGTCTTTGCCGTAGGCCCCGGCCTCCCTGCGGAAGCACGGGGTGTATCCCGTGAGGCGGATGGGAAAGTCTTTTTCTTCCAGGATGACGTCCCGGAACAGGTTGGTCACCGGCACTTCTGCGGTAGGGATCAGGTAGAGATCGTCTTTCTCGACGTAGTACATCTGACCTTCCTTGTCGGGCAATTGTCCGGTACCCCGGGCAGAGTCGGCGTTGACCATGAGGGGCGGCTGGATCTCTTCAAATCCGGCTGCGCGGGCTTCGTCGAGAAAAAAATTGATCAGGGCGCGCTGCAAGCGGGCTCCTTTGCCGCGAAAGACCGGAAATCCGGAACCGGTGAGTTTGACCCCCGCCGGAAAATCGATGATACCCAGGGATTCCGCAAGTTCCCAATGGGGTCGGGCGCCATCCGGCAGGACCGGCAGTGGCCCGCTCCAGGCGCGATACACCTCGTTGTCTTCCGGGGTCTTTCCCTCCGGCACGGAGGCATGAGGCATGTTGGGGATGGCGAGCAACCCTTGGTCAAGCCGGGCCTCCACTTCCTGCTGTCGGGCGGAAAGGACCGCCTGGGTGGCTTTCCGGGTGGCGACTTGCTCCTTGAGGGCTTCGGCTTCAGCCGCATTTCCGCTGCGAAGGAGTTCGCCGACACGGCGGGACAGGTCGTTGACTTCTGCGGCCAGACCGTCCCATTCGGCTTGCAGTTTGCGCCGTTGCTCGTCCGCAGCCAACACCTCGTCCACCAATCCGGTGGGCATATGGCGCTTTTTCAATCCGGCACGAACAGCATCCGGGAATTCCCGGAGAAAAGGCAACGTCAGCATAGGCAAGGATTTACAGCCCCTCTGGGGGTGCGAAAAATTTCGGGCAAAGATAGCGGATGGAAAAAATAAAATTTCTATCTTTGCGCAGCTATATCAAAGCACACCACTTTCCCTTCTATCCTTCAGCCCCAGTTTCGACCGAGTTCAAGGACATCGACCGGGTCAATGTGTGATCCCCGCCACAGCCGGTTATCCTTCACCAGTTTCCTTCCATTTCTTATCCTTTCAGATCATCGTCTTACGTATGTACGATATTTTGCAGTTGAATGACATGCTGGTCAACGAGTTGCGCGACATTGCCGAAAAACTCGACCTCAAAGGCTACAAACGCCTTTCCAAACAAGACCTGATTTACCGCATCCTCGACCAGCAGGCCGTCTCGCCGGTAACACCCAATGGCAAGGGCAAGTCCTCTCCCGTCGAAATCGAAGAAGTGGAGGAAGGCCGTATCCGCAACCTTAGGGGCCGCAGTAATCCCGCTCAGGACCAACCGGCCGACGGGACGGAAAAAGAATCGGGTGAGGATACCGGGCGCACTGCCCGCCCGCGGGAACAGGATGCCCGTCGCGGACGTCCCGGTCGGGAAGAAGGGACGGCCAAAGCCAACGATGCCCGCGGGGAATCCAGAAGCCCGTCAGGGCGTGAGGACCGCAGGGACCAGGAACACCGGCAACGCGGGCGCAACGAGCGGGACACCAAAGACAGAAAACAGGAACCGGCTTCGCGTCCCGCCCCTTCATCGGCAGAAAACACCAGGCCCGAAGACAACAAACCGGGCGCTGATACATCGGCGCCTGCCGATGGTCGCGAAGCCCGCGATCAGCGCTCCCCAAGGGAAAAAGACAGCCGGGACAACCGGGAGAATCGCGACAACCGCGACAACCGCGAGAATCGCGATAATCGGGACAATCGCGAATCCCGTGAAAGAGACGCCCAGGAAAGCCGGGAAGGGCGGGAATACCGCGACAACCGCGACCAAAGGAGCAGAGACAGCCGTTACCGGGATCGCGATGGCCGGGACGAAGGTCGCGACAGGGACCGCAATCGTCCCCGCCCGGAGGAGCGCACCGCCGAAACACCGGCCCCCAGGGTCGTTGACTTCAATATCGAACTGGACGGCGCCGTCACCGGTGAAGGGGTCATCGAAATGATGCCCGACGGCTACGGTTTCCTGCGATCCAGTGATTACAACTACCTGTCCTCCCCGGACGATGTATATGTTTCACCCTCCCAGATCAAATCCTACGGCCTCAAGACCGGAGATACGGTGGTCGGTCCTATCCGGCCGCCCAAGGAGGGAGAAAAATATTTTGCCCTCATCCGTGTGGACAACATCAACGGATTGCCCACGGAACGGATACGCGACCGGGTGCCTTTCGACTATCTGACCCCCCTCTTTCCCAACGAAAAGTTCAAACTGACCACCTCCGCTACCGGCAAGGACTACGGCAACCGGCTCATCGACCTGTTTACGCCGATCGGCAAAGGTCAACGGGGCCTGATCGTCGCCCAGCCAAAGACCGGCAAAACATTCCTCCTGAAGGATGTGGCCAATGCGATCGCCAAAAACCATCCCGAATGCTATCTCATCGTGTTGTTGATCGATGAGCGCCCCGAGGAAGTGACCGACATGAAGCGGTCGGTCCGTGCCGAAGTGGTTTCTTCCACCTTTGACGAGCCCGCCGACAACCATGTCCGTGTGGCCGGCATCGTCCTCGAGAAGGCCAAACGCCTCGTCGAATGCGGGTACGATGTAGTGATTCTCCTCGATTCCATCACGCGTCTGGCCCGGGCCTACAACACCGTGGCCCCGGCCAGCGGCAAAGTGCTGTCCGGAGGGGTGGAAGCCAATGCGCTTCACAAACCCAAGAAGTTCTTCGGTGCCGCCCGCAATATTGAAGGCGGAGGTTCACTGACCATCTTGGCGACAGCCCTGATCGACACCGGGTCCAAAATGGATGGCGTGATCTTCGAGGAATTCAAAGGTACCGGCAACATGGAGCTGCAGCTCGACCGCAGCCTGGCCAACAAACGGCTCTACCCGGCCATAGACCTCACCAAGTCCAGCACCCGGCGGGAAGACCTCCTGCTGGAAAAGGATACCCTGCAGCGCATGTTCATCCTCCGTAACCAACTGGCCGACATGCGGCCGGACGAAGCGATGGAGTTCCTGCAGAAATACATGCACGGCACGGTGAGCAACGAGGAATTCCTCTCTTCCATGAACGGATAAAGGGCAAAAAAATAGTTTCCGGTCATTCTTGGAAATCCCTTTAATTGCCTTATCTTTGCAGTCGCTTTTTTGAGATCGATCGCTTTTAAGACTACCGCAGATGAAACGGACTTACCAACCTTCCAAGAGAAAGCGCGCCAACAAGCACGGTTTCCGCTCGCGGATGAGCACGAAAAACGGCCGGAAGGTGTTGGCTCGTCGTCGTGCCCAGGGTCGGCACAAGCTGACGGTCTCCGACGAAAAGTACACCAAGTGACCTGCGCCGGAACACTCCGGCCATGAATGCACCTCCTTCCTTCCGGTTTCCCTCCCGCGAAAGGCTCAAAAGCCGCAAAACCCTGGATGCGCTATTTGTCCGGGACGCCCTTCATCACTTTGCCTACCCCTTCCGCGTTCATTTCCGGATTTCGCCAAAGGAAGGGGAATCGCTGCAGGTAGCTTTTTCCGTTTCCAAACGCAAATTCCGCCTGGCCACCGACCGCAATCGCATCCGCCGCCGCATGCGCGAGGCCTGGCGCATGGAATGCCAGCCTCTCCGGGATATCCTCAACGGATCCGCCTTTTCTCTTTGCCTGGTATTTCTGTATTCGGGAAAACCCGGGGACGAAACATGGCCGGTCATCCGGCGAGGCATCCGCAAAGCCATCCGTTTGCTCACCGCTCAGGTGGACGGTATCCCGCCGGTCAGCGACCAGCGATCCGCTGGAGCGCAATGAGCGCCAACGCATAGCCTTCTATGCCGAACCCCGTGACAACACCCCTGCACCTGGCTCCGGTCAGAGAGGTATGACGGAATGGCTCCCTCGCATGAATGTTGCTGATATGCACTTCCACAGCGGGAAGCGATAATGCTGCCAAGGCATCCGCCAGTACCACCGAGGTGTGTGACAGGCCTCCCGCGTTCAGGATGAGTCCGTCAAATCCTTCGGCAGCCAGCCCCTGGATCCATTCGATCAGTACCCCCTCGTGCTGGGATTGCCGCAATTCGATCTGCATGCCCGGAAACTCCCGGTTCCAATCGGTCTTGGCTTCCTCAAAGGTCCGGGTCCCATAGATGTCCGGCTCACGCTGCCCGATGAGGTTCAGGTTGGGACCGTTGAGGATCAGCACTTTCATGCGCCTCAATTGGCCATTTCCGACAAAAACTTGATCCGGACCAGGCGGATCTCATCATAGGTGATGTCGTCCTCCTTGAGCGCCTTGTAAGCCAGATCCATGCTGTCGGATTCTGCCTCCAGAAAATATTCATAGACCTCTTCACGGACGTATTCGTCGATCTGGTCCTCGATATAATAATCGAGATTGACCCGTGTCCCGGAGGCGACAATGGCATCGAGTTCGTCGAGGAGGTCATCCATGGTCAGTTCATTGGTCCGCGCGATGTCCTGCAGGGGGAGTTTGCGGTCTATGCCCTGGATGATGCCCACTTTCATGCGCGACTTGTTGGCCACCGTCTTGAAGAGGATATCCGTCGGCCTTTCGATCTCGTTCTCCTCGACATATTGCCGGATGAGTTCGAGGAAGGGTTTGGCATAACGCTGCGCCTTGCCGAGACTGACCCCGGAGACTTTCACCATGTCCTCCATGCTGACCGGGTACTGGGTGGCCATGTCCTCCAGGCTGGGATCCTGGAAGATCACATAGGGAGGAACATCCAGTTTTTTGGCTTCCTTCCGGCGCAAATCCTTGAGCATGTGGAGCAGGGATTCATCCAGGACGGCTGTTTTGCCGGAGGTGTCTTCCCAGTCGGAGGGCATCTCCTTGTCGAAGTCGTGATTGAGGGCCATCATGAACGTGCCGCCGGACTGAATGAATTTGCGTCCTTTTTCGCGGAGTTTGATGAGGCCGTATTTCTCGATGTCCTTGTAGATGAAGTCTTCGAGCAGGGCGTTGCGCAACAGCGAATGCCAGAAGTGCTCGTCTTTGTCCTTCCCCTTGCCGAAGAGGGGGTAGGAGGTAAACCCGAAGTCGTTCATCTCTTTGGTCACATGGCCGAAAATGAAGTCGGTCAGGGTTTTGATCCCGTGATTCTCCTTGGTGTCGCGGACGGCGGACAGGGCGAGTTGCAACTCCTTGCCCACGTCGATTTTCTCCCTGGGGTGGCGGCAATTGTCGCACATTTTCCCGCATTGTTCCACCTGGTAATCCTCACCGAAATAGTGCAGCAGGAATTTGCGGCGGCAGGAACTCGTTTCTACATACCCGACCATTTCCTGCATGAGTTGGGCGCCCATTTCGCGTTCGGCGACCGGTTTGTCGCGCAGAAACTTTTCGAGGCGCAACATGTCCTGGTAGGCAAAAAAGGTGATGCATCTCCCTTCCAGACCGTCTCTGCCTGCGCGACCGGTCTCCTGGTAGTAGTTTTCGATGCTCTTGGGGATGTCGAAATGGATGACAAACCGGACGTCCGGTTTGTCGATGCCCATCCCGAAGGCGATCGTGGCGACGATGACGTCGATGTCCTCTTTGAGAAAGGCGTCCTGCGTCTGGCTGCGCAACTTGGCATCCAGGCCCGCATGATAAGGCATGGCTTTGATGTTGTTGACGGCCAGCATCTGAGCGATGTCTTCCGCCGACTTCCGGCTCTGGACATAAATGATCCCAGACTGCCCTTTCAGGCTCCGGATGATCTCGATGATCTGACGGGTGGTTTGCTCTTTCTTGCCTTTGGGGCGGATCTCGTAATAGAGATTGGGGCGGTTGAAGGAGGAAATGAAGGTCTGCTCCCCTTTGAGATCCAGGTTCTTAATGATATCTGATCGCACCTTGGGCGTTGCAGTGGCGGTGAGGGCGATGATCGGAATATTGTCGTCGATCTCTTCGATCATGTGCCGGATGCGGCGGTACTCGGGCCGGAAGTCATGGCCCCATTCAGATATGCAATGCGCTTCGTCCACGGCCACAAACGAGATTTGGACCTGCTGGAGGAATTCGATATTTTCCTCTTTGGTCAATGTCTCCGGAGCGACATAGACCATTTTGGTCCTGCCGGCGGCAATATCGGCCTTGACCTCCCGCATTTGGACCTTGCTCAGGGAGGAATTGAGAAAATGAGCCACCGTGTTCTCGCGGCTGTACCCCCGGATGGCGTCCACCTGGTTTTTCATCAGGGCGATCAGGGGGCTGATGATGATGGCCGTTCCGGGCATGATCAGGGCCGGGAGCTGGTAACACAGGGATTTGCCTCCGCCGGTAGGCATGATGACAAAAGTGTCGTTTCCATCCATCAGGCTTTGGATGATCCGCTCCTGGTCGCCCTTGAAGGCATTAAAACCAAAATGCTGGTGAAGGGCTTCCTGAAGTTGGGTGGTCGTCGTCAACATGATCGATTCAGCGGGGGTTGGCTTATTTTTGGGCCGGTGTGATGCCATATCCGGCGTTGCATCCAATATACGAATAACCTTTGGTTTCAAGCATGTGCCAACGGTCATTTAACCGCAATTTTTCCGTATTTAACATCCCGTTGACACCCGGCCGGAAAAAGGCCTCAAAAGTACGAAAATGAGGGAAGAATCAAAAGCCCGGATCCTGGAAACCGGACAAAAAACCCTGGAAATAGAAACCCGGGCATTGGAGCGCCTGCAGGCATCCCTTTCCGATGATTTTGTCAGGGCGGTGGAGACCATACACCGCATGCCGGGGCGACTGGTTGTGACGGGTATCGGAAAATCTGCCATCGTCGCCCAGAAAATCGTGGCCACCCTGAATTCAACAGGCACCCCCTCTCTGTTCATGCATGCCGCTGACGCCATCCACGGCGACCTGGGCATGATCCGCGACGAAGATTCCGTCCTCTGCCTTTCCAAAAGCGGAGAAACACCGGAGATCAAAGTGCTCATACCCCTCCTTCGGCATCGGGTGCACTGCTTTATCGGCATGGTCTCCCATCCCGACTCCTTCCTGGGGCGTCAGGCGGACATCATGCTCCTCACCCCGGTCGATCAGGAAGCAGAGCCCAACAACCTGGCCCCAACGGCCAGCACCACTGTCCAGATGGCGATGGGGGATGCGCTGGCCACGGCACTCCTTTCCCTGCGCGGATTCAGTCCGGAGGACTTTGCCCGTTATCACCCCGGAGGCGCGTTGGGCAAGCAACTCTACCTCCGTGTTTCCGACCTGTACCCGCACAATGAATGTCCCGCCGTGCGACCGGACGCCACGCTGCGTGAGACCATCCTGGAAATGACCGCCAAACGTTTGGGCGCCACCGTGGTCGTCGACGATCAGAGTGAGTTACTGGGCATTATCACGGACGGCGACCTGAGGCGCATGCTGGAGCGTACGGCCGATACCAGCGGCATGCGGGCCAGCGATATCATGACCCCCAATCCCCGCTCTGTACAGGCCGACGCTCTCGCCGTCAGCGCCCTCGAACTGATGCGCACGCACAATATCACCCAGGCGCCCGTTTGTGAGGGCAGGATCTACAAGGGAATGGTTCACCTCCACGATCTGCTGCGGGAAGGCATCGTCTGACCTCCGCCTTCAGGGGGAAATTTGCACGGTCCTGGCCAAAGATGGCCACCCTTCCACCCGCACGATGTAAACCCCTGCCGGCAAGGCGTCCACCCGGAATACGGCGTGGCCGCCAGCGACGACGATCTGCTGGACCATGCGGCCATGCATATCCCAAAGCTGAACGGTCCGATATCTGTCGTCCAATACCACATGAAGCTCGCGCCGCGCCGGTTGCGGGAATACGGTCAACACCGGCGGCTGGGGCACGGCGGACGACACAGAGGTGGTTCCGGTAAAAAAGGTGTTCAGGTCAAAGGCCGACAAACGGGCAGGCTGCTGAAAAGGTCCGGCTTCCAGGCCCTCACCGGTGATCCAGCCGTTCCGGTCGGCCTTCAGCCAGATCGCCTCCAATTGGCCGGTAGCCAGAGCCGTTCCCCATTCGAGCCGGCGTTTGTGCCCGTCAAAAGGCCGGTGCTCGGGGAAATCCCACAGCAGCCAGGCGAAGCATGTCCAGATCCCCAAGCCAAGGGATTGGTATCCGGTGAGCACGATCTCTTTGCCTCCCGGTGAAACCGCCGCGCCCGTAATGAGCCCGCCCGTGTCGAACGAGTCGCGCAACACCGCCACATGACTCCCCGGAAGATCCGGCAAGGTATAGTATCTGGAGGTTTGGCTTTGCCAGTTCTTCGTCCAAATGTGGAGGGAGTCATCGTGGTAGACAAGCGCCTCGGCATCGTATTCCGTCTGCTGGGAACCCGGAGAAAAAACCGTCTGGTCGGGATACGAAAAAGCGATGACTTCAGGTACCACCGTGTCCTGGCTTTCCCAGCCGGCCAGATCAATCCGCAAAATGCGGAGATCTGTGCGGTTACCGGCATTGTTGCCGATATCCCCGATATAAATATGGGTATCCCCGATGGCGATATCCTCCCAATCCACGGGAGGAGGCCCGTCGATCACTACCGTGCGGACCACCTGGCCCGTGAGCGTGTCCAGACCGTACAGGACAGCAGGATTGCCGCTGTCATTGTGGGTCCATAAGAGGCCGCCATGGAAGATGATGCCTGAGGTCTCGCGGACCGATTCCGGAAGAGCGGTGAGGAAAACCGGGGAATAATTCGTTGAGGCATAGACGCAGGAACCGTCATTAATGGTGGCGGCCGGCGAAAAATTTTCTGCCTGAGGATCCGTGCAGCCGGGTGTCTGGGCCCGGGCTACGGGCAGAATAAGGCCTCCCGCAACGAGCCAGGAGAGCCCGATGGCGACTGTCGTCCTCCAAATGGTTTTTCGGTATAACCGGATAGGGTTCAATGCCTGGCACCAAAGAAATGGCGGCCCCGGCATCGGCCATGCCGCGCCTGAGCCGCCATTCGTTCATCAACGGATTACGTTTACTGGTGGTACACCGGATTGTGGGCCAAGGCGGTACCGCATTTGGGGCATGGACCGGCAGCACCGGCACCACCCGCACATCCTTTCGGGCAGGTGTAATGCCAAACTCCTTTGGCGTTTTGAGGAGGCTCCTGGGAGGTGGGCGGAGGAACCGTTTGCAGGTTCAGTTGCTCGTTCCCACCGGCAGGAGGTGTGGTTTGCTGCGGTTGATTTTGGTGGTAGGCGTCATTGTGCACATACTCGCTGCCGCAAGTCGGGCACGTGCCTGCACCAGGACCGCCGCTTCCGGCACAGCCTTTGGGGCAGATGTAATGCATGACCGTTCCGGCGGGAGCGGCGGCGGCGGGGGCGGGCGTCAAAGCCCCGTTTGGTTCGTTGACCACAGAGATCTGCGGTGCCTCCTCGGAGGCCGATTCTTCGGTCTCGTTGGCACAGGCGCCCCACATCAGGGCAGTGATCAGCAGGGAGAACAGAAATTTCGAGTTGTTCATGTCGAAGGAATGGCTGATTTCGAAGGATGAAGAGGATTGAAATGCGCCTGCAAGATAGGGCAAATTCCGCCCATATGTTCAAAAACCGCGCCGGACTCACTACAACGACGTCATTGCGTTCCCCCCGCTAAACTTCAGCCGAACGAAAGCGTCTAATCCCGTGATGTTGTTTGGAAAACTCTTTGGTCTCTCTTCGCGGGCAAGCAGATGGTCATGCCCGCTTTACAGGTACCCGAAACACCGGCGGGCCACAACCCTTTTCATCAGGACCCGTGTCCTTTGCCATGATATCACCCTCCCGCCAGGCCATACCTTTGGGTTTACGTACTCTACCTTAGCAGGTGTGTATCGGTCCAAACCCTGGACCGGCAGCCCGCAAGGAAGACCGTCAATGAATGCTCAACTGTCTTTGTAACGCTATGCCTTTATCATGCTTGTCCGTTTTGTGCTAACCCTGTTCATTGTGGCCGGTTTCGGGCAGTCGTGGGGCCAAACCGTTCCTGTAACGGGTCGCATCGCCGACCCATCGGAAGAGCCATTGGCCGGTGCCACCGTCAGGCTTCG
>JAGFIW010000029.1 GCA_024103195.1 Saprospiraceae bacterium
AAGATCAAGAGCGAGAAGGGAAAGACCATGGACAGCAAAACCCATGAAGCCCTGAAATCCAACAAAAACCCTCATATCACCTTCAACGCGACCCGCGTCCAGGTCAACGGACAGGATGTCACGGCCACCGGACCGCTCAGCATAGCCGGTCAGACCAGGACCGTGACCGTCAAAGGCAAATGGCGCGCCATCTCTGCCAATGAAATCGAGGTCAAGGGCTCCCACGCCATGAAAATGACGGACTTCGGGATCAGCCCTCCCACTGCCCTCCTCGGCACCATGAAAACCGGCGACGGCATCACCCTTCAATTCACGGTCCGTGTCAAGGGTTAATCCAATCTCACCATTTCATCACCCTACTAATTTTGCCAAAATGAGAACGCATTCTATTCTGACCCGCAGCCTGATGCTGTTGTGCCTCCTGGGCTTTGCGGGCACCTTGATGGCCCAACAACCCGACCTCCAGTATTACCGGAAGTGGGATCAAGGGGGTATCAATGTATTCGAACCTTCCAAAAAGGCCGAACAACCCGAATGGACAGGCTTCAAAATCCGGATTGGCGGGGCATTCACCCAGGATTTCCAGAGTCTCACGCACTCCAATGATGCCGACTTTGCCGTATTCCCCAATGGTACCACCAACCGCAATTTTCTCTATGGCGTGATCAGCGATCCCGCAGACGCCAAGTTCGACACGACATCCGCCACCCTGCAGGGTTTCAACCTGGCCATGGCCAATCTCAATCTGGACTTCCAGATCGCCGATGGTATCCGGGTAGCCCTGGAAAACTACATGTCGTCCCGCCACCACTCGGAATTCTGGGTCAAAGGCGGCTACATCCAGATCGACAAACTGCCGATGTTCGGCAACCCGCAGTGGTTTACCGACTATTTCCGCGTGAAGATCGGCCACTTCCAGCCCAATTTCGGCGACATGCAGTTCCGCCGCACCGACGGGGGTAATGCCATGTTCAACCCCTTCGTCGAAAACTACATCATGGACGCCTTCTCCACGGAGATCGGTGGCGAAGTGTATGTCTTCCCGGTTGACGGCGTGATGTTGATGCTGGGTATGTCCTCCGGTTTTATCAACGGCAATATCGAGAACTATGCCGGCGATCCGGTAGGTACCAATCCCGAGGCGACCAAGAAAACGCCGTCGATTTTTGCCAAAGCGGCCTACGACCAGCAACTCAACGACGACCTCCGGGTGCGCCTTTCGGCTTCCGTTTACCACAACGGCAACCACCAGCGCAATACCTTGTATGCCGGCGACCGGACCGGTTCCCATTACTTCATGGTGATGGAACCCGCTTTCCAGAACGCCACGACAGCCTCGTCAGCCGCCAGCCAGTTTACTTCCGGCCGTTTCAATCCGAACATGGCCAACCGGATCACCACCTTCATGATCAACCCGTTCATCAAGTGGAAAGGACTGGAAATTTTCGGTTCGTATGAAATGTTGTCCGGTGCCACCAACAACGTCAACGACACAAAGGGCGGTAACTGGGAAAACCGCAGCGCCAGCCAGTATAGTGCCGAAGCCGTTTACAGGTTCCTGGCCGACGAGCAGCTCTTTGTCGGTGTCCGCTATATCGGGATGACCGCCGAAGAACGCCCGACCGCGCCGGATGCGGATCCCAATGAGGTGGGCATCAATCGCCTGGCGGTAGCCGCCGGCTGGTTCCCCACCAAAAACCTTCTGCTGAAAGCGGAATATGTCAACCAGGATTACACGGATTTCCTGGACTATCGCAAAGGCGGAAATTTCAATGGTATCATGGTTCAGGCCGTTGTAGGGTTCTGATCATGAATGTCGTATGACCAAGCTGTCCGGATGCACATCCGGACAGCTTTTTTATACCCCGGATCCATGCGCACCTTCTTCACCGGCCTGTTTTTCTGCCTGTTGCTGACCTCCGGACTAACCGCCCAAAACAGGTTCCTGCTCGATCCGGTCAGCCAACTGAAGATCCACGGAAAATCCAACGTCAACGTCTTCACCTGCACCTGCAGGCAGATCTTCCACCCGTTGCCCTTCCGGTTGGATGCCTCCCGGCAGCAGGACCGGCTGGGGTTCAGGCATACCCTCCTTCGTGTACAAACGCAACTGTTCGACTGCGGCAACAAGGTCATGAACAGAGACCTCTACAACGCCCTCCGCGCCGATGATTATCCCGAGATGACCATTGAGCTCGATGCCGTGGAAATACCCGGCAGCCTGTCACCGGCATGGACAGATGTCCGGGTCTGGACCCGTATCACCCTGGCTGGAGTCTCCCAACGCATCTGGCTGGATGCCAAGGTCCGGCAGCCTGCCGACAGGCAATGGCAGATCCGTGCCGGCAAAGAATTGCGGATGACCGATTTCCGGATTACACCCCCAACCGCCCTGATGGGCATGATTCGTACCTATGACGAGATACGGATCGAACTGGACCTGCTGGTCCACTGGCTGCCCTGATCTGTCGCCGAATCTCTATTTTGCGGCGCTTTGGAGGCGCAAATTCCCCACTACACCAAAATCCGGGAACTCTTCCGGCACCGAAAACTGGACTGGCTGTTTCAGCAATCGGAGGCTGCCCCTGATCAGGACGCATTCCGCCAGCTGATACGGGTACAGTCCCGGATCTACGACCTTGACCAATATCTGGAAACCCACTGGGTCCTGTCCCCTCATCGCTTGAAGGCATTCTGGCAAGAGATCGAGGACAGCCTGGACTACTGGCCAATCCCTGCCCGCGAAAAAGCCGACCTACTGCTCGACATCCGTCAATACCAGGCCCAGGAATTACTGGTGCGCACCGGCGGTCAGGCCAGCACCATCCCGTTGGAGGAATTTTACCGGTACAAGACCTGCGATGTGCGACTGATCCGCCGCCTCATCATCCGGCTGGATCCTCCGCTCGAAACCCGGCTACCGGCTTCACTGTGGTGCCATTACGACATGCTCACCGAAGTGGATGACGACCTGTCCGACCAGGCGGAAGACAAAGGGACCCATAACGTCAATCGCTATCTCGCCGCCCTTGAATGTGGCGAGCCGCACCAGGTACGCGCGGAGTACAGCCGATTTGCGGATCAACTGCTCGCGGCGGGAGTGGCGGATTCGTCCCGGATGGACTTTCCCTGGAAAGACCGGTACCTGAAATGGATCCGGGAAGCGCGGGAAGTACTCCGGCAAAAGGGGCTGGACGGAATACCGTCTTAGAGGCAATATCCCGGTGCAGGCGGTTGTTTACCTGGAAAGCACGCTTATGATCCTGGTTACCCTAATGGCTGGATATGGACAAGGTCTTCTGGATCGCTGTGGTCATCCTGTGGGGATGGCCATGGGTGTTGGAGGGTCGCTGCGTGCAAGGCGACTGTTACCAGGGCAAGGGCAAATGGGTTTATCCCAGCGGAGCCGTCTATGAGGGTACATTCGTGGCAGGACGCCGGCAGGGCCGGGGGTACCTGCAGTATTCCAATGGCAACCATTATGCAGGTGAATTTGTCAAGGATCAACGGGAAGGCCGCGGCAAGTTGGACCTGGCAGACGGCGGATGGTATGAGGGCCAATTCCTGCGCGACCGTTTCCATGGTACCGGAGCCATGACATTCCCCGATGGCACCCATTATCAGGGTCAATGGGCAGCGGGGTGGATGCAGGGCGAGGGGGTCATGCGCATGCCAGACGGTTCGGAATACCGGGGCACGTTCAGGCAAGGGCGTTTTGAGGGGATTGGCGTCATGGGCTATGCCAACGGAGACCGGTATGAAGGAGAATGGAACGCCGGACAACGACATGGCAAAGGCACCCTTTTCCCCAAAGGCCGAAAAGCCATCACCAGCCGCTGGAACTTTGATCGCCCTGCCGGTTCTCTTGCCGGCGAAGCCCGCCGTGAAGGGACTTACATCTACCAGGACGGCAGCCGGTACGCCGGTACGATGGATGCCGGCGGATACCCGGAGGGCAATGGTGTTTGCCTGTATGCCGATGGCGACCGGTATGAGGGGGGATGGTCCGGTCACCGGCCCCATGGAGAAGGCGTGCTTTACCGCAAGGACGGACGCATCATCCACGCCACCTGGGACCAGGGAAGGGTCAGCTCCCTGCACCGCGACACCCGTCCCCTTCCTGAACTGATCATACGTCCGGAACGCGATCCGGCCTCAAGGGTTTGGGCGGTTGTCGTGGGAGTGGGGCAATACCCCTCCCAACCTGCCCTCAGGCACACCGTGAATGATGCCCGCAAGGTTTTTCGTTGGCTGCGGGCGCCCATCTGGCAGGCTTCAACGGGTGATGTTGTTCTCCTGCTGGATGGAGAAGCCACCCGCGAGAGGATCCTCGAAGCTCTGGTGAAAATGCTGGGTCGTGCGGATGAAAATGACATCGTGGTCCTTTACTTCAGCGGACACGGCCTGGAAGGGAGTTTGTTACCCGGCGATTTTGACGGCTGGGACAATCAATTGTACTTCTCCGAAATCAGCGAGTTGTTACGCCCGTGCATCGCCCGCCGCAAATGGCTGATCGCGGATGCCTGCCATGCGGGTGGCCTTGCCGCCGGTAGTGCGACGGAATCCTTGCCCTTCCCCATCGAAAAAACCCTGCAGGAAGAGGCCGGTTCCACCACTTTTCTCCTCAGTTCCGGGCCTGAAGAGCTCGCTTTGGAGGACCCCGTGCTGAAAGGCGGTATCTTCACCCATTACCTGTTGCAGGGGTGGGAAGGAGCAGCAGATTTCGACAAGGATGGAACAATCCATACCCGGGAATTATTTACCTATGTGCGCCAGGCCGTAAGCCGTCATTCCGGCGGCAGGCAAAACCCCGTGCTTTCCGGTCCCATGCCTGAACACACCGACCTGAAGCCCGGCGCTATCTTTGCACCATGAGGCCATTCGTCACCGCGACGCTTTTTCTGTTTATGACCTTCTCTCTGTGGGGGCAGTGCATTTCCGGCGATTGCCGCAACGGAAGGGGCATTTTCGTATATCCATCCGGCGCCAAATACATCGGTGATTTCAAGGACGGGGAAATCCACGGCATCGGTGTGTGCTATTACACGGACGGCAGCAAATACCAGGGCGAATGGCAACATCGCTATCCCCACGGCAAAGGCACCAAGACCTATGCCGACGGATATAAGCATACCGGCCTGTGGTACAAAGGCAAACCGGTAGACGAAGAGGGCAATCTGCTGGTGGAATACGTTGTCCGGGACAAAGAAGAAGACAATGACGGTACCGATATCCAGTCGGGATGCCTCACCGGTGACTGCATCAACGGGCAGGGCACCTTTGCGTACCCCGACGGCAGCAAATACGACGGGCAGTTTACCGACGGCCGGTTGGAAGGGCTGGGTACCTGGTATTTTACCAACGGCGATCGCTATGTAGGCACCTTCCGCAACAATTTCCCTCACGGTAACGGAACCCTTTACACCGCCGACGGAGCGGTGACCATCGGAGAATGGAAGGAAGGGGAATACACAGGTGCCTCGGCATCCAGACCGGCAGAACTGGGCTGTATCGCCGGCAACTGCCAGGATGGTCATGGCACTTACGTGTTCCGGGATGCCACCGCCACATATTCCGGCACCTTCGTTGACGCCAGGCCCGAAGGCCACGGGGTCATCCGTTATGTCAACGGAGACCGGTATGAAGGGGAATGGCTCAAGGGGGCCTTTCACGGAACGGGGACCTTGTTCCGGCGCGATGGCTCTCAGGTTCAGGGGATCTGGCAGGAAGGCCAATATGTCGCCCCCGCAGAGTTGGAAGAAGCCCTTTTGACGGCTCGCAACGGGGAGGAGAGCATGCCCGCCCCCCGTTCAGGACCCCTGCAAACGGGACCCCGCAAGGTGTGGGCGGTCATTGTCGGGGTAGCCGGATACAGCCATATGCCGGCACTCCGATACACGGACGATGATGCCTACCGGTTTTACGCCTTTCTCAAAAGTGCCGAAGGAGGGGGATTGCGCGATGAGCAGATCAGGATTCTGATCGACGAGGAAGCCACGCGCCAACGCATCCTTGAGACGGTGGAGGATCTGTTTTCACAAGCCCGACCCGAGGATCTCGTGTTGTTTTACTTCTCCGGTCACGGCGTGAAGGGGGCATTCCTCCCCATCGATTTTGACGGGTACAACAACAAACTCTTCTACGAGGAATTGAACGAACGCATTCAAAGCAGCTCCGCCCGCTACCGGATTTGCCTCGCCGATGCCTGTCACAGCGGGGGCTTGTTTACCGATCGCTCCGTCGAACCCCAGGAGGAATTGCTCCGTTTCTACCAGCCGCTGTTTGAAACCAGCTCCGGAACGGCGATCATCATGTCCTCCAAATCCGAAGAGACCTCCCTCGAATCCGCCGGGCTCCGGCAAGGGGTGTTCAGTCACTTCATGATGCGCGGTCTGAAAGGCGAAGCGGACGGCAACCGCGACGGTTTTGTCACCATCCGAGAACTCTACGACTTCATTTACGTCCATGTGCGCGCCTATACCGGCATGCGGCAATCCCCCGTCATTCGCGGAGAATACGATCCCGAAATGCCTGTCGCGGTCCTTCGCTGACGGATTTACCGGCCGAAGCCTCCTCAATGATGGTTCCTCCCAATTTCCAACCTCTGTCATCCACCGGGCTCATCCCCATTTGTGACCTGCAGGGAATGACCTTCTCGGGACGCGAAGGCGGATTGTATCCGGGAGGAAGCAACCAACCCGACGCCGCCTACCATCAGATGGGTATGGATATGGCCGCCCGGGTTTTTCCCCGCGACAGAAACGGCCATCCGGATCCACTGGGACGGATTGTCCTTTTGGCCATCGGGATGTCCAATACCGGTCATTATTTCGACGCCTTTACCAAGAGGCTATCGGCGGCCCATCCTCTCGCCGATGGCGTGGTGCTGGTCAATGCCGCTCTGGAAGGCAAGGACCTGCGCGACATCGCCAGCTCCGGTGATCCCTATTGGCGATATGTGGACCACCGTTTGAAGGAAGCCGCCTGCTCCCCTGCCCAGGTCCAGGCCGTTTGGCTGATGCAGGCGCGCCACGGCAAAGGAATCCGCCATGGCGAAGGCATGGCCCACATCGAAAAGTCGGCTTCCAGGTTCGGGCAGATTTACATGGTCCTTTCGGAACGCTTCCCCCAATTATCCATCCTGCTTTCTGCCGGCCGGGAATACGGCGGGTACAACCCGCCCGGCGAGGGCAATCCCGAGCCGTATGCCTATTACACGGGATGGGCCTGGAAGCATCTGATCGAAGGCAAGGCCGCCGGAACCCTTCCGACCCCCGGAGCTTCTTCCGGGCCGTGGATCGGATGGTCGGACTATTTCTGGGCGGACGGCATTTGCCCGAGATCGGACGGAATGACCTGGGAAGCAGATGACTTTCTGGAGGACGGCGTGCACCCTTCGCCCCAAGGGATGGACAAAGCCGCTTCGCTGCTGCTGACCTTCTTCACGACAAGTCCTTATACCTCTTGGTTGATCCGGTCTTCGTAAGCAATCGTCACCGGAAAGGATTACTGATCCCGGCGGTATTTGTCGCGATAACGGCGGTACAATTGCTTGTGATGGTTGTCGAGATCCACCTCCCTGCCCTGAATGAAAGCGGCCTCCACGCGGCTGCTCCGTATATCGAGCAGATCGCCCGATGACAGGATGAGATTGGCATCCAGGCCTGCGGCGATAGTACCGGTGCGTTTTTCCAGACCCATGATACGGGCCGGTGAGGAAGTGATGGCCGCCAATGCTTCATCACGGGAAAGTCCATAAGCGACTGTTTGTCCCGCCTGAAAGGCGAGGTTGCGCTGCTGCCAGAATCCATCGACAGCAATGGCAAACAATACGCCTGCATCCCTCAGCAGGGCCGGGGTTCGGAAAGGAAGGTCTATGTCCGCCTGCGCGGTTTCAGGCAGCCGGTGGATGTCGAGCAACACGACCGCCACCCCTCTTTCACGGAGCAGGTCGGCCACCATCCAACTGTCCCTGCCGCCCACGATGACGGGCGTGATACCATAGGAAGCGGCCCAATGCACCGCATCCTGAATGGCCAGCGCATAATCGGCCCGGATGTACAATCGCCGTTTGCCCTCTGCAAGAGCTTTGAACACTTCAAATCTCAGGTTCTTTTCCGCCGGTGCAGGATCCTGCACGTAGGCCCATGCTTCCTTCATGAACCGGTCTATCTCCATGACCTGACCGGCATACTCCTTGTTTTTGCGGCTATCTCCGGCCTCCGCTCTACGGCCGGAGAGCTGATAGGGCACCGGCCATTGCAGGAATATTCCTTCGTCGGCAGCATAAGCGGCATCTTCCCAATTCCAGGCATCCAATTGGACAACGGCGCTCATCCCCGGCCAACGGCCGCTACGGGGGACAATCTGGGAGAGCAGGACGCCATTGCTCCGCAGGGTAGGGATTACCCGGCTATCGGTATTGTAGGCGATGATGGCTCTCGCATTGGGGTTGTCGGTGCCGGTTTCGGCAAAATCCTGGGTCGGACGCACGGCCTCGATTTCGTTAAGGCCCAATGTGCTGAACATGGCGATCAGTACGGGATACAGATGTTTGCCTTCTGCCATGATCTGGCGATAGCGGTCCTTCTCCCATTCGGTGTTGCGACTGCGTTCGTCCACAGCCGTAATGCGCCCGTTTTCGAAAAGGACCACCCCGTCCGGGATCACACGCCCGTTGCCGAGGTGGATGGCGGCGCCGATGATCGCCACCGGTTCCGTCTGCGGCGGCGCCGGTGCCTGTTGGGCTTGAAGGCCCTGGCTGCCCGACAACGCAGCAAGGAGGGTGAAGGTCCGCAATGCCCGGCTAAAGGCCCCAGGGAAATGATGAACAGCCATGATCAATCCAGGATTTCTTCGGTGACCGTGTCACAGTGATAGTGATGCTCTTCTTTGGGCTGGACGGGTCGCCCCCTGCCTTTGCCTTCCGACCGCATTCCGGCCATAAGGCGCTGGCGCTCTTCACGAATACGGTCCCGCATTTGAAGGTCCTCCCCGCGGTCAAAAAGCCGACGCCCGTCCACAAAGGTGGACTCCGCCTTGGCATACATGGACAACGGATGGGCGCTCCAGATGACAATGTCCGCATCCTTGCCCACTTTCAAACTGCCCATACGGTGATCGAGATGCAACAATCGGGCTGGGTGCAGCGTGACAAATTTCAAGGCGTCCTCCTCGGAAACACCCCCGTACAGGACGGCTTTGGCTGCTTCCTGGTTGAGACGACGCGCCATCTCCGGATCATCGGAGGTGAAAGCGGTCACCACGCCTTGCTCATGCAGGATGGCGCCGTTGTAAGGAATGGCGTCATAGACCTCAAATTTGTAAGCCCACCAGTCGGAAAAAGAGGAACCGCCCGCCCCGTGTTTCGCCATTTTGTCGGCCACCTTGTACCCTTCGAGAATATGGGTGAAGGTGTTGACTTTGAAGCCGAAGTCCTCCGCCACATGCATGAGCATGTTGATTTCGGACTGCACATAACTGTGGCAGGTGACAAACCGGCGACCGGCCAGGATTTCGGCCGTCGCCTCCAATTCGAGATCGGGTCTTGTTTTGTTCTTCCGGGCGGGATCCTTTTTGCGTGCTTCGTATTCCCGAGCCCGTGTAAAGGCATTGACATACACCTGCTCCACGCCCATCCGTGTATTGGGATAACGGTTATTGGATGAAGCGTTGCCCCGCTTGACATTCTCCCCAAGCGCAAACTTGATGAATCCGTCCGCGCCTTCCACCTTCATCTCTTCCGGGGTAGCTCCCCATCGCAACTTGATGATGGCACTCTGGCCACCCAAAGGGTTACAGGAACCGTGCAGGAGCTGCGCAGCCGTCACGCCTCCGCTCAATTGGCGATAGATATTGATATCCTGGCTGTTGATGACATCGCCGATGCGCACTTCCGCCGTGTTCTCCTGGGTGCATTCGTTGACGCCACGGCTGATGGCGATATGGGAGTGTTCATCGATGATCCCGGGGGTCACATGCCTGCCTCCGGCATCCATTTCCCGGGCGCCCGGCGGAGCAACAAGGTTTTTCCCCATGCGGGCTATCTTCCCGTCCTGCAGCAGGATGTCGGTGCCCTCCAGGATTCCCTCGGACTCATTGGTCCAAAGGGTGGCATTGCGTATGAGCCAGGTTTCCCTGGCGGGCATGGCCGTCCGGCCGTAAGGCAGGAAGGGATAAGTGACAGGACTCAGGGAGGACAAAGCCACAGCCTCCTTGTCACGTGTCCGCTCCGGACGGGCGTTGACCGTATCAATGTAATCCGCCGTCCAGTCTATCCAAAAACCCTCAGGGTCCGTCCCGCGCCCCGTCCACGGCAGGCTGTCGGTCCTGCCGCTGAGCATATGGCCCGAAGTATCACCGGGAAGGGTAAACCGAAGATGGATGGTCCCGCCTTCCCATTGATGACGAACCGTAACCCGGGTCGTATCATTCAACACCAGCTCCATGTCGTTCTTCGGGAGGCCACCTCTCACTTCCATGGACCAGGCCACGCCTCCGGCCACCAGCCGGTATTTGCCGTCCAGGTCCGGCTCGCCGGGCGCTTCCACGACATGGGGTTTGCCGTTGACCCAATTTTCATGGATCACCGTCTCTGCCGCAAACAGAGGTCCGGATGTGATGAGAAAATTGGCCCGCTTGCCTTTACCCAGTGTGCCGACCTCCTCTTCCATTCGGAGGAGTCTGGCGGGCGTCTGGGTGAGTGCGGCAAGCGCTTCCATTTCAGTGATCCCGTATCGCAGGGCTTTCCGCAGGGCGGGCAGGAATTGTTCGGTCTTTGGCAAACCGTGGGCCGTGAGGGCAAACGGGATCCCGGCCCGGGCCACGGCGGCGGGATTGGGCGGTGCCCATTCCCAGTGCTTCATGTCTTCCAGATCCGCATACCAGGCATCAAACGGCCCTTCGATCTGAAATGGCTCGGGAAAGTCGAGAGGCAAAATGAAGGAGGCGCCGGTTTCCCTCAAGGCATCGAGACGTTGGTACTCGTCTCCCGCACCCAGGAACAGGTAGGTTTGCCCGAATTCCCGGGCAATGGCCCGTGCGCGCAGCACTTCCTGCCAATCGCGCACCTCGAAGATCTGCGGAAGGTCCAGCAGGCGGTTCCAGGCTTCCAGCGAAAGATCGGTCTCCTCACGCTGACGGGCATACCATTGACCGTCGAGATAGGTTTGTCTCAACAGCGCGATACATCCCATCAGGGATCCGGGATAATCCGTGCGGGAGGTTCCTTTTTTGAAGGAAAGCACATGGGCCATATCCTGGCGGATCACCTCCTTGCCGGCGGCTTGGCCTCCCAGGGTGACCAATGCCCCGCTGCCCCTGGAAATCCCGTCCTTCCGATGGGTGAGAACCGTCCCGAATCCGGCCAACCTGAGGGAGGCCGCTTTCTTTTCATCCGGCTGGAAAACCTCCACGGCCCTGAAATCGGCGCGGAGGGCTTCATTCCAACCATAAGGCCCTTCCCGGCGGTCTTCCTGAGCAGAGGGTCGCCCTCTGCGCGGAGCAGATTCGGAGGCGGCTGTCTTTTCTTCTTCCTGCGGGATGCCGTAGTCGCTGGCCAGATCGATAAAAGAAGGGTACACATACTTGCCTTTCAAATCCACCACTACCGCGCACGGAGGCAGAGGCAGGTCAATACCAATATCCACGATCCTGCCATCGCGGATGATCATGGTGCCGCCTTCCACCCTGGTCGCCGTATCCAGTTGGATGGTCGCCTGCCGAAACACATACCAGCCGGACCGGGGATCGGGAATACCCTGAACCGGAAAAGTCGTTTGTGCCTGGAGCGTAAAGACCAGGAGTACCCCGGTAAGGGAGAAGAACATCAACCTGACCATGCCGATTATTTAGAAGGCATCAAAATTAGCAATAGCGCCCGATGCCTTGAACATAATGGCCGGGATAGGGTTATTTTTCCACCTTTTTACGGAAAGATTTTCCTGAGTATTTGCAGCACGTGGCCGTTTATTCCATCAAGGATCTTGAAATGTTGTCGGGCATCAAAGCCCACACCCTCCGTATCTGGGAACAGCGATACCATATCATTTGCCCCAAGCGGACACCGACCAACATCCGGTATTACGAGGAGGACGACCTCCGGCATTTGCTCCATATCTCCATCCTCAACAAAAACGGATACAAGATTTCGCGGATAGCGTCCATGACCCCCGGCGAAATCGCCAAAGAAGTCAACAAGCTATCTGCCGGTACTTTCGAGGACTCGGTCCAGATCGATGCCTTGACCCTCTCGATGATGGAATTGGACGAAGCCAAATTCGAGACCATCCTGGCGAGCAATATCCGCACGACCGGATTCGAACACACCATGCAGGAAGTGGTGTATCCGTTCCTCAACAAATTGTCCGTTCTGTGGCTGACCGGTTCTGTCCATGCCGTTCAGGAGAACTTCATCACCAATCTGGTCAGACAAAAACTGATCGCGGCCATTGACAGCATTCCTCTGTCGGATGATCCCGCCCGTTCGTTCATCCTGTACCTCCCTGAAGGAGAAAGTCAGGAGTTGAGCCTTTTGTTCTTGCATTATCTGCTCAAAAAAAGAGGCATGCAGGTCCTTTACCTCGGGCAAAATATTTCCCTGTCGGACCTTGCCGAAGCCAGTGCCATCTTCCCGTCCCAATTCCTGTTCACGATCATCTCGGAGAGCTTCATCAAACAATCCGTCCACCAGTACCTGGAGGATCTCAGAAAGGTGTGTCCCGATAAGCAAGTGTTGGTGACCGGATATCAGATTTTCATGCAGGGTATCCAGTCCAGGCCCGGGATCACGGTTTTGCGGGAATTGGAAGATATTCAAAAATTCCTGACGGACCTCTCTGTCCAAAATGGCGCCTCGGCCCATCTCCCATGAGCACAATCCCTTACCTTTTGCACCGTTTGGGAATCATGAGAAAGGCTCTGTTCACCATTGTCCTCGCTACCCTCTTTATTCATCTGCAATGCAAGAAGGACGGTCCGGTCACCTTGTTCGACATGACTTATGTCCTGCAATTCGATCTTCCCGCCGCTCTCAATACGGTGCAGACCCATTTTGTGGAATTTCCCAAAGTGCCCACACGGATCGAGGATTTGCTCGCCGAAAACCAGCGCATGCCCGAAGACGTGGGCGTGATCGAACCCTATGTTGGCACCCTGGAAACCGTCCTTTTCCCGGAAAATCTGTCTTTTTTCCGCGAGATTTTCGTGGAATTCCTCGACGGCAGCCAGCGGTATGAGTGTTTCTACACGCCCAATGTACCGTTCAACGCAGGCCAGCAATTGACCCTGGTTGGCACGATTTCCGACTTCAGGCCCATCCTCATTGACAGCGCCATGCATTTGCGCATCTAATTCCGCATGC
>JAGFIW010000070.1 GCA_024103195.1 Saprospiraceae bacterium
GGAAGTCGGCGCCGGATATGAGGATCCGTCCCTGCCCATGGTAGCGACGGAAGGGGCTTTGAAAACCTGGCATTTTTTTGCACCGAATGTCCATGATTTCGTCTGGACCGCTGATCCTCGTTATACCCATACCAGGCGCATCATGCACGACGGGACCGAGTTCCATTTTCTGTATGTGGCCACCCGGGAGAACCGGGAAGCCTGGGAGGCATTGCCGGCCCTGATGGATTCCGCTTTGTTCCACATCAACCGCCGGTTTGGTCCTTACCCTTATCGCCAATACAGCATCCTTCAGGGAGGAGACGGCGGCATGGAGTATCCCATGGCTACCCTGATAACAGGAAATCGACCCTTGCACAGTCTGGTTGGCGTTTCGGTGCACGAACTGATGCACATGTGGTACCAGATGACACTGGGCTTCAATGAATCTTATTACGCGTGGATGGACGAAGGTTTTACTTCTTATGCCGCCAACGAGATCATGGCTGAACTGTTCCCGCTGGAAGACGCCCTCGCGGTCCAAAGAAGCAGCTATCTCGGTTATTTCGGATTGGTGCGCTCAGGCGTGGAGGAGCCCCTTTCCACCCATGCCGACCACTATCTGTCCAATTTCGCTTATGGCGCCGGCGTGTACAACAAAGGCGCTGTATTCCTCCACCAACTCGGGTATGTCATGGGGGCTGAAGCGCTCGACGAGACCCTGCTGGCCTTTTATCACGCGTGGAAATTCAAGCATCCTACCGACCTGGATTTCATCCGGGTGGCGGAGAAAATCTCCGGGCTGGAACTCGACTGGTATCTGGATTACTGGGTGTATTCGACAAAATCCATTGATTACACGATTGACAGTATATGGTTTGAAAAGGAGAGGTTGCATGTCGCCTTCCGGCAATCGGGAACAATGCCCATGCCCGTGGATGTGGTCATCAGGGATAGCCAGGGTCAAATCACCCGCATTGTGATCCCGCTGGACATCATGCGTGGCGGAAAGCGACGCGACCGGCTTTTCCCCTTGGATTACATCGCCCCCGAATGGCCATGGACCTCAGAAAAATATGTCCTTCAACTATCGGGGATGTGGCCGTCGGGTCCGATTACGGTGGCTATAGATCCATCCAGGAGACTGGCCGATACGGACACTTCGGGGAATACCCTTACCTGGGTCAAGCCGGACGCAGTCGGGCGGTCAGAAATTGACGTATCCGGTTCAAGGCCTGGTAGCGGTGGCTGATGCCGGCTTTGACGGAAGGGGGCAATTCGGCGAATGTATTCGAATATCCCTCGGGGATGAACACGGGATCATAACCAAAGCCCCCTGTCCCTGCAGGCATGGTCGCGATCCTGCCCCTGATCTCGCCCTCAAACATATGGCACTCCTCCTGCCACCAAAGGGCGATGATGGTGCGAAAACGGGCTGACCGATCGGTGCCACTTCCCAATTCTTCTAACAACCGTTTCATTTTGACCTCCGGAGGGGCGTTGGGTCCGGCATATCTGGCGGTATGCACGCCAGGTGCACCTCCTAGGGCCATCACCTCCAAACCCGTGTCCTCCGCAAAGCAGGCCAGACCGAAGCGCTGGTAGATGTAGGTGGCTTTTTCGCGCGCGTTGTCCTCCAATGTGTTTCCGGTTTCTGGTAAAACATCATGGATTCCGACATCCTTCAGGCTCTTTATCATCCATTGGGGACCAAGAATAACCTGCGCCTCACTGACTTTGTGGCTGTTTTGGGTGGCAAACAACAAGGACATCATGAACGGCGGGTTTCGTCCAGGCAGGCTTTCATGGCGTTCCAGAATGCCGTTTTGACCTCAGCCGGGGCGCCGGCCAAAACCGAAGGCTTTTCGGTGCGGAGGAGGAAAGCGCCTTTCCAGTGGACTCCCTGGTGCCGGGTCAACACGGACTGAAATCCGACTTGACCGGCTTCGATACCGCACAAAACAATTCCAGCCGGCATACTCCCGGTAGTCAGCGACCGTGCCAGGGATACGGAATGGCCCACCACAAGCCAGGACAAAGTATCATTGGCATTCATCCCCAGTCGTTCACAAATCCTTGAAAAAATGGACTGCGCTGTCAGGATTTCACCCTCATCCGGTACCACGATCAACCATTTGTCCTTCACAGAGGAACCATCCAGGTCTTTCGGCCTTTCC
>JAGFIW010000073.1 GCA_024103195.1 Saprospiraceae bacterium
GCAACTGCGCTTCACGGCGCTTGCGATGCATGCGCATATATACAAAGGGGAGGGCGCTGACGGTCGTCAGCACCAGGACAATAAGCAATGCCTGGAAATCCATGATTCTTTATTGAGGATGAAAAAAGAAGGACCGGACATCCCCGGGATGCCGGTGGCCGGCAGAGGCCGGCGGGTTCTTTTTTGTCCCCACCAGAATGCGTGAAAAGGAAAAAGCAGGACGGCTTTTTCAGCGGGAATACAATATACCCGGAATACCAGATGGGGCCCGGCCAGCAAACGGCCAACTTCCCGGTCGATCGTCAGGAGCAATGCCACCCAGGAGGGATGGATATCCCTCCCGACGGCCCGGGACAGGCCTCCCCGGCGACCCACCTTTTTCTCGGGGACGGGAAAGGCCAGGGACAAGGGCTCTGCCGAAACCACCGGCGAATGGACCTTGCCGACACCGGTATCTGCCACCAGGAACTCCAGGGGGCATGGGGCGCTTACGGCCATGCGGGCGACAGGAGAACCCAGTGCCTAGCATGCCAGGACCAAGAGGATCAGAAAACGACGCGCCCGCTTCACGACACAAAGTTATGCGATGCAGGCCCCAATTGTGTAAAGGAAAGGCAAATGCGTTTACCAGCTTCCGCCGGCACCGCCGCCGCCAAAGCTCCCGCCGCCAAAACCACCGAATCCACCACCGCCGCCGCCAAAACCACCGCCGCCGCCCCAGCCACGGCCGGACCCCGTCACCGGACCGCTCCAACCTCCGCTGAAAATCGTACCGCCATGGCTGGCCCCGTACCTGAAGACCGCCACCGCACCGATGAAGATCAGCAGGATCAGCACGCCGATAATGATCAGCGGCACCACCGGCACCTCCGGCTCCTGCACTTCTCGGACAAATTCACCTCCGATGGCCAGGATGGCGGCATCCACCGCCCGGTCAATACCCTCATGAAATTGCCCTTGCTTGAAGGCGGGGACCATGATATTGTCAACAATCCGGTGACACAGGACATCCGGCAATGCCCCTTCCAGTCCGCGACCGGTGGCGAGAAAAACCTTGCGGTCGTCCCGGGAGATGGCGATGACCAACCCGTTGTCGAGCTTTTCCTGGCCCACCCCCCAGGCATCTCCGACCGAATAGGCAAACTCGCTGATCTCCCAACCTCCCAGGTCCGGCACGGTGAGGACCACGAATTGGGTACCGGTGGAGTCGTCATAGGCGACCAGTTTGGCTTCAAGCGCAGCGACTTCTTCCGGAGCGAGCATGCCTGCCAGGTCATTGACAAGCCGGGGAGGATCCGGCCGTGGAGGCAGGTCCTGGGCTGTCATCCATCCTGTCGTAAAGAGGAGCAGCCACAGCAGGATCAAATGCTTCATCCTCGTCGCTCGTTTTTGAAGTAAGGCTCGTCAGGCAGTTCGTTCCGGTCGTCTTTCTGGCGGGGAAAATGGTCTTTCAGCTTCAGCCCCACCGTGGCGATCGCCTTTTCCAATCCCTCCACAAAAGCTCCCCGGGCAAAGTGCTCCGCAAGCACAATGCGGAGCCCTTCCCAGAAAGCCTGCTGCACCTTTTCATGTATACCCTGATCACCCAATACGGCAAACTGATGATCCTCGAAGGCAATATAGAAGAGGACGCCGTTGCGTTCCTGGGTTTCGTGCATCTTCAGATAGGCAAACGCAGCGCGGGCCCGGTCCAGAACCGGTTTCCCTTCCGTGGTTTGTTCGAAATACACCCGTACCTCTCCGGAAGTGCCGGATTCGGCATCCCGGATGGCAAAGGCTATCGCCTGTTTGTCTGCCTCCGAGAAATCGTGTTCCCACATCAAGCTCATCAGAACTCAATCTTGGGCGCCTGCTCTGATCCGGCAGCTGCCTTGAAGTAACCCTTTTCGGCAAAACCGAAGAGCCCGGCCATCAGGTTGTTGGGAAATTTCTTGATGTAGGTATTGTAACCCTGTACCGACTGATTGAAATCATTCCGGGCTTTGTTGATCCGGTTTTCCGTCCCTTCAATCTGCGCCTGGAAGTCGCGGAACTGCGC
>JAGFIW010000100.1 GCA_024103195.1 Saprospiraceae bacterium
CGGGAAGTCCATCCCGCAGGTTACTGCGTCGCGCTGAGTTCCCGAAGTGCAGACGTTGTCCTGCGGGAAGTCCAGTCGCGGGCACTTGAAAGCCCCGGTCCATCAGGCCGGGGCTTTTGTTTTATGCTGCTGGACGAGAATTTATCCCGCAGTTACAACGGCACGCTGAGCAAACGAAGCGTAGCCGTTGTCTAGCGGGAAGTCTATCCCGCAGGTTACTGCGTCGCGCTGAGTTCCCGAAGCGCAGACGTTGTCCTGCGGGAAGTCCAGTCGCGGGCACTTGAAAGCCCCGGTCCATCAGGCCGGGGCTTTTGTTTTTTTACGCGGCTGGACGAGAATTTATCCCGCAGTTACAACGGCACGCTGAGCAAACGAAGCGTAGCCGTTGTCTAGCGGGAAGTCCATCCCGCAGGTTACTGCGTCGCGCTGAGTTCCCGAAGCGCAGACATTGTCCTGCGGGAAGTCCAGTCGCGGGCACTTGAAAGCCCCGGTCCATCAGGCCGGGGCTTTTGTTTTTACGCGGCTGAAAGTCCTTTGCCCACGTTCCCGTCTGTCACGCACCGGGCCGGGCCATTGCCGGTCATCCCAACCTTACCGGACGATCTGGACATCGCCCCGGTAGATGAGTTCCTGTCCGTCGAGGAATCGCACCCGAACCGCATAGACATATGTGCCTGGATCCATCATACGTCCCCGGTAATGTCCATCCCACGCCAGAATGGTGCCGTCGGACGGGATGACGAGGATTTCCTGGGCATGGATATGGTTGCCCCATCGGTCATAGATGTCCAGGGAAAGGACCTGGTCAACACCTTTGCCCACATGGACAGTAAACACGTCATTGAACCCGTCAAAATTGGGACTGAAGGCCGAGGGGATGTACACGCGCCGGAAGGTCTGGACATTGACCGTCACCTCATCCTCGGCCGCGCAACCGTTGACATCCTCGATGCGCAAGGTATACGTGGTCGTTCGTTGCGGGGATGCGGTCGTTTGAGCGCAGGTCGAACAGTCCAGACCGCCCGTCGGATTCCACAGATAACTGATGATCGTGAAGCCGCCAAGATCATTGACGGGGCCGAGGAAGGTGCTGTCTCCCAATTCAATATCCACATCCGAGCCCAGGTCGAGATACAGCGGATCGGGTTGGTCAATGTTGATCAGGGTATCCCGACGGCAACCCTGGGCATCAAAGACGGAAACCAGGATATCCGAGCCGGCAAATGCCGCTACAGACGCCCCCAACATCATGGGTGCTCCGTTGTCGACCGAAAAGGTGAATGGCCCGCCATTGCCTCCCGAAGCCGAAGACACGGAAACCTGGGTGGATTCACCGAAACAAAGCGGCTCGTCCACCGGTGCCCAAACGGCGTTGATCGGCGGAGGTGCGACCAACGAATGACTCAATGAAGCCGTACAACCGCGGCTGTCGGTCGCCGTTACGGAATAGCTGCCTTCAGTGAGACCCGAAGCTACCTGTCCCGACAGACCCGGGAGGGACCACTGATAACTGATCTGGCCGGTATTGCCTCCTGCCGGCAAGATTCCAATCACACCGTTCGCTTCGCCGGCACACCTGACATCGCGTGTCAGGTCGGGATCCAGCGTCAGCACAAACGGGGCAGGCTCCTCCAGTTCAAACAGTGTCGTTGTCCCCAGGCAGCCATTTTGATCCAGGACGGTCACCTGGTAAAAACCGGCGCTCAGGCCGCTGCGCATGTCCGTAAGGGTGGTATCACCCGGAGCCCACACGTACTGATAAGCCGGTATGCCCCCTGAAACCGTTACGGATATCGTACCGTCCGACATCCCGGAACAGCTCACGTTGACCACATCGGGTACAACGATAACAGGCTCCGGAGTCGGAATCAACACAAAGGTGTCCATCACACAGTTGGCGTCGGAAACGGTAACAGGTTGCATCCCTCCGCACAATTGCTGCGCCGTAGAAGAAGCCACCTGAATGTCGATTTCGCCGGATCCCCAGCTATAGGTGAACAGGCCGGAGGTCCCGTCGGAATAGGCAGCGGTGGCCGTTGCACCACCATCACATATTCCCTGGTGGCAGCTGACGGAATCCAGACCGGAGAATGTCACCACCATTCGGGCTGGATCGGCAAGGGCCAGGTCTAGCACCTCCGGACCGCATCCTTCCGCATCGGTCACCGTGACCTGGTAGGATCCCGCGGGTATGGCGGCATTGACGGAATTGGGACCAGGCACGCCGATGTTTGACCAGGTAAAGGTGTAGGGAGCCGTACCGCCCACGACCTGCAGGCCGAGCGAGCCGTCCGATGCTCCCGGACAGGAAGGCGGGGTAAGAAAGGTATCCACCACGGCAAAAGGAAAAACCACTTCAACGAAGGCGATACCGGCAGCAGCACATCCGTTGTTGTCGGTTACGGTGAGGAAATAATTGCCGGTCGCCAACCCGGATATCTGGGAACCGCTGAATACGGTCCCGTTGGGTCCCGTCCAGGCGTACGTCAGGGTCGTGCCACCCGGAGCCGGTGTCACCTGGACTTCGATAGCTCCGTTGGCTTTGTCGCTGCAACCGGCCGGTGTGATGATGAACGTATCAATGACCGGCGATGCGGGGGCGGTGATGGTGGTCGATACTGTAGCCGTGCATCCATTGTCGTCCGTCACGGTCACGGCATAGTTGCCGGCCGGAATACCGGACAGCACGCTGCCTGTACCCGGCACATTCCAAATGAATTGGTAAGCAGACCCCTGATTGATGGTTCCGCCGCTGGCCTCCACCTCAATCATGCCACTGTTGATCCCCCCCGAGCACGTCACATTCTGTTGGTTGACAATGTCCACGACAAGCAAGGTGGTGGCGACCGAAACGGAAGCCTCTGCCGTACATCCGTTGGCATCGGTGACCGTCAGTCCATAGTTGCCGGCATCGAGGTTGTCGATGACATCCACTCCGGGACCACCCTGGCCATTGGACCAGATAAAATCCAGAACCCCTGTTCCTCCTTGCACAGTGGCCAGAATGGCCGCGTCCATCACTCCGAAACAGGACGGATGAGCGACGTCGAACTGGATGTCGATTGGGGCTGGTGATTCCACCAGGACCTGACGGGTCACCACATTAGGGACACCCTCGCTGTCGGTGATCGTAATCGAATAAATACCCGGTATGAGGTTGGGGATGGTGAAAGTGGAAGGATTGAAGGCCAGTATGCCTGTACCCTGATAGCCCGGATTGGTGGCATGTGCCCAGGAATAGTTGTAGGGGGGGGTACCGCCATTGACCTGGACCTGAATACTGCCGTCGTTGGATCCGGCACAGGTCAGGGGTGTAGGGGTGATGTCCACTTTGACCTCGCCTTCCTCAACGATACACACGCAACCATTGAGGGCCGAGATGGCGACTTGCGCGTCATTGCCTCCGCCGATCCCGATGATGGCTTCGTTCTTGGCGCCGTCAAACCTGTTTTTGAGGATGATCGGACTGCAATCACCCACCTGCCCGACCGCCGTATAACAAATGGTGAAGATGACATTGCCGGGGGGGATCGTTTCCCCCGGGAAAATACTGTGACTGATGGTCAGAATGGAGTCCCCGTTGACGCTGGCACCGGATACCGGTGACCAGGTAGGCAGGGCCGGACTGGTCACGGAATTGAAGGTGATGACGGCGGGGTCATAGTGGAAGAACAACTGCAGCGCTTCCACACTGGTATAGTTCTGTACCGTTGCCTGCACGCATCCTGTGGCGCCTTCTTCGATTTCAATGCAATCGATCTCGACCACCAGACTGGGTGATGTGACCAGGAAGGTGGTACTGCAGCCGGTCCCGTCTTCGATCTCCACGACATATTCCCGGTCGTTGGGCACCGTAAATGTCACGGTGCTGCCATGGGTGGCCGGCGGACTGGTAATGGTGCCCAGCACCATGGGGTTGGTGCGCTGGTAAATGTTGATGTTGTAAAAACTGCCATCGAATTCGGGCTTGCCGCCGGTGATGACGAATGAACCCGTGCCGGGTGAAATGCCGTAAGGGCTTGTCACCAGACCGGTCACTTCCACCCGGTTGAGATAGACGACCGGGAAGGCGTCGGCTGTATTGACGGCGACACAGGGTCCTGCCCCTCCGCCCGGAAAGGCTTCTTCATAGGTGTTGCCGAAAAAATGGTCGATGGTCATCGGAGCAAACCACACCTGGACCGGATCGCCATTATTGAAAAAGCGCTGCAGGTATCCGTCGTTGTGGAAGACCGCATTGCCGTTGGGGTTGGGCCCCGATGTAATCCAAATGCCGGTGGGAGATGGCGGCGTGTTGAGGATGCAGGCGTCTCCGAGGATGTCGCTCAGAGTCATGCCCGGGACGGTCGGCGCGCACTGATAAAAGCCGTATCCGATGCCGGGTACGGTAGAGGGATCGGGATCGCCGCTGAGGTCCTGGTCGCCATTGTGGGTGATGACCAGGGAATCATCAAAACAGAGGAAAAGGGGATCCTGGCTTTGGGCGCCACCCGCCAGGGTGACGTTGACAGTACCGGCATCATTGCAGGTGCTCCGGATACCGTCAGGAGCAGCAGGGGCTGCCGTCAACAGAGCAGGAGTAGGTTTTTGCGCTTGCAGGGAGGGAGCCAACAAGAAAAAAAACAGGGTAATACGCAGGGGATGTGGGATCATGGGGGGCAATCTTGAAAGGCTACACAGCAAAAACCGGGCAAATTTACCTACTCCGGGCAGGGTAGCTGTTTCTCCGGCACAACAACGTCCCATTTCCCGGAATATTTCGGCCATTCTGCCCTTTCCGCCGGCCAAAGCGGGTCCAATGTCTTTGACCCTGCGAAATTCGAGCCATTCCCCGTATGATGCAACTTTAGGGCACTTCTAAATACCCCACTCAATGGCCAAACACCCATTATAAACGGGCTGTTCAAATTTGACCGTCGCGATACTTCGTTGTCGCTCAGTCACATAGCTCCGGCTATGCTCCTTCACGACGCCTAGTCTCGCTTGGTCATATTTGAGTTTGGCTCATTTCGGGAGTATTTAGAAGTGCCCATTATGTATAAATATTCCCATCCAGCACAATTGTCTCGACCAGATCGCTGCCGAATGCATAGGGCAGGTAGGCGATGGATGGTATCGGGCGGGTGATCTGCAAATTGGCCCGCTTGCCTGGAGCGATGGTGCCGAGTTCGCGGTCCAGTTCCAGCGCACAGGCGCCGTTGATCGTAGCGGCATGAACCGCCTCTTCGGGCCTCATGCGCATCTGCGTACACGCCAGGCTGAGGACGAAGCTCATGCGTCCGGAAGGGCTGGTGCCCGGATTGAAATCCGATGCCAGGGCCACTCCCAGTCCGGCATCGATCATCCTCCGTGCCGGCGGGTAAGTATCCTTCAGGAAAAACGGCGCGGACGGCAACAGGACGGGCAACGTCCCGGCCTCCAGCAGATCGCGGATATCCTCCTCAGTGACGACCTCGAGATGATCGACCGACAGCGCCCGTTGCCGGATGGCTGCCTGGATGCCGCCGAGGCTGTAAAACTGATTGGTGTGCACCTTCCCCCTAAGGCCATGGCGCCATCCCGCTTCGAGGATCCTTTCCATCTCGTCAGGTTGGAAAAATGCCTTTTCACAAAACACGTCCACATAATCCGCCAGGCCCTCCCCGGCCGCACGGGGCAGGATTTCGTTGACGATGAGATCCACGTAGCCTTTCCGGTCCTCCCGGTATTCCGGCGGCAGCGCATGAGCGGCCAAAAGGGTGGCTCTGACGGGAATGGGCGCCTGATCGCGCAGCCGGCGGATGACCTTCAACATTTTCCATTCACTTTCCGGAGTGAGTCCGTAACCGCTTTTGATCTCGATGGCGCCGGTCCCCATTCGAACTACTTCAAGGAGCCGCTCCAGGGCCTGCTCGAACAACTCGTCCTCGGGCATCTCCCGGAGCCTGGTTGCCGAATTCAGGATTCCGCCTCCTTTGGCTGCAATTTCCGCATAGGTGAGTCCTTCGATGCGGTGGCAGAATTCCTCTTCACGCGATCGGGCATACACGATATGGGTGTGACTGTCCACCCAGGACGGGAGGACATCCCCTCCCCCGGCATCAAGCCTATGGAAGTCGCCTTCCGGACAGGTGGCCATCGGTCCGAATCCGGCAATGCGACCCTCCCGGCACAGCAGCCAGGCATTGTGGAGCACCGGCAACTCGCGCATTTCAGCGCCGGCCTGCCAGCCCATCCGCCCCTCCGGATCCGCTTGCCAGAGCCGGCGGATTCCCGTGATCAGGAGTTCAGCCATCTTTTTTCCGCTTGGTTATGGGGCCAAAATAGCAAAGCCGGCCCTTACGGACCGGCTTGATACTATCTCAAAAGCCAAAACTCAAATTGATCTCTCAGGGTTGGCCCAGATCCCGGATGAATCCGGGGATTCGGGCAGCGGCCAGGGTGGCACGCCAGGATTCTGCTTCTGTCCGGGTGGCGAATTGTCCACTCAACAACTTGAACAGTATGGCGCCGCCTTCCGGTCCGGCCTCTACAAAGGAGGGTTGCCCGCCCAGCGATGCCAGTTCGCGGACTTTTTGGTGAACGTTCTCCTCCAGGGTGTACACGCCCACCTGGACGCTGAATCCCGTCGCAGGAGGCGATGGCAAAGATGCCCGATCCTCCCCGTCGGGCAGGACCAGCGGGTCAAGGGGGTTGACCGAAACTTCCGGAGCGGCAGCCACCGGATCTTCGCGATAGACCGGCGCTTCCCGCAGGGGCCTCTTACCGGTAGCCGGCAAAGTGCGGCTGTGGGTCTCCAGGAGCTCCAGCATGGGAACAATGGGGAGGGATTCCTCCTCCCGGGCCAGTATTTGTCCGTTGGCATCCACCAAAAGAAGCGTAGGCAGGACAGTGACCTCATATTGTTGGAAAAGCGCGAATCCCTCTTTCTGGTCCAGATCGGCACGAACCGGAATGTAATGCTCCCGGATGGCGCCGATCACTTCCGGATCCCGGAACGTGGATTCCGCCATCCACCGGCAGGGGAGACACCAGGAGGCATAAAATTCGATGAGGTAATGCTTGCCTTCGGCCAGGGCCAGGCGACGGGCTTCCGAAACATCCGTCAGGAATACCAGTTCGGGCTGTCCGGATTCCGGTCCGGTTCCGGCACGGGCATAGACCAGGGACCAGCAAAGCATCAAAAGCAGGGACGCGGTTTTCATGACCTGGGGGTTTGGATGGGTGTACGAAGCCGGGTTGAAAAGGTTGGGGGCATTCCCAAAATTTTCCAGACCGGATGGCTCGCCGGAGCGGATACACGCCTACTTCCCCCCGGTGGCATGAACCGGATGAAAATCCTTATTCTCCCTACCTTAGCGCCCCCATTCAAACCCCATTTCGATGCATCCAAAGCGGGCGGCCATCACCGGCGTTGGTGGCTTTGTGCCGGATTATATCCTGACCAA
>JAGFIW010000113.1 GCA_024103195.1 Saprospiraceae bacterium
GGAAGGGCGCTGGTATCGGGATCCAGCTCCCAGCGGATCCAGGCATTGTCCTCGTAGATGGCGAGATAGAGGGATCCCTGATCCACACAACCCGGACAGCCCAGTTTGACGCCGGGTTGATCCAAGAGTTCCTGCGGGAATTGATCCCGCAATGCCTGGGCCTGAACGGTTTTGTCACCAGAGAGCGAAGTGCTGTGGAATACCGGGTTTTCCGTCATGCGGTCCATGGAATCCGCAAAGACGGCATTGTTCTTCAGCAGGAACAATTGGGTGCAGGCCGGACCCATGCAGAAGTCGTTGAAATAGCCGAATATGAACGACTGGCTTTCCCCGGGGACAAAGGATTCCTTGTCGTGGCATTGGAATGCCCACAGCGGCAAGAGGACAACGGCGAGCAGGAAACGCATCATGGGAATGACGATTTAAGTGGTCAGTATTTACAAGGATAACGTCTGCAAAGGGGAGTTCGTGGGTGGTGTTCGGGATAAAGCGTGTCCCCTTACCTTTGCGACATGCATCCTTTGCGTTCCCTGATCGAAGCGGCTTGGCTGGACCGCGACCTGTTGACCGGTGCCGAGACCCGGTCGGCCATTGAATCAGTGATTGACGAGCTTGACCGCGGGGCTTTGCGGGTGGCCGAGCCGATGCCGGACGGCCATTGGCAGGTCAACGAGTGGGTGAAAAAGGCGGTCATCCTCTATTTTCCGATCCGGCAGATGGAAGTCATCGAAGCCGATCCGTTCGTCTTTCACGACAAAATCCCGCTCAAGCGCAATTACGCCGAGACGGGCGTCCGGGTGGTCCCGCATGCCATTGCGCGGTACGGCGCGTTTCTGGAGAGGGGGGTCATCATGATGCCCTCCTACGTCAACATCGGCGCTTGGGTGGGCGCGGGTACCATGGTGGATACCTGGGCTACGGTCGGGTCGTGTGCCCAGATCGGCCGAAATGTCCATTTGAGTGGCGGTGTGGGTATAGGAGGGGTGCTGGAGCCGGTGCAGGCGGCACCGGTCATCATCGAGGACGATTGCTTCATCGGCTCACGATGCATTGTGGTGGAAGGGGTGCGGGTGGAAAAAGAAGCCGTCCTCGGCGCCAACGTGGTCCTTACCCAAAGCACGCACATCATTGACGTCACGGGTTCGGAGCCCTTCACTTACCGGGGTCGGGTGCCGGCGCGTTCGGTGGTGATCCCCGGCGCCTATACCAAATCCTTTCCGGCCGGCGACTACCAGGTCAATTGTGCCCTGATCATCGGTCAGCGCAAGCCCAGCACGGACCTGAAGACATCCCTCAATGACGCGCTGAGGGATTACGGGGTGTCGGTGTAAGCGGAGGCACGAAGCGTGTTTCCTTGCCGAATTCTCTGGTTTTCTGAAGCCGAAGGCATGGTAGGGCACCTCTAAAAACCCCACTCAATGGCCAATCACCCATAAGTTATGGGCTGGGTAAAAATAACCTTCGCGACACTTCGTTGTCGTTCAGTCACATAGCTCCGGCTATGCTCCTTGTGCCACCGCTGAAGCTAAGGCGACACGCGGTCACGACGCCTTGTTACGCTTGGTTCTTTTTATGATTGGCTCATTTCGGGAGTTTTTAGAGGTGCCCGAAACTTGTATCTTTGCCCGTTCTTTTTAGCGCTCACAAATCCTGGAACCATGAACGGCTTTTCCATGCGACTCATGCTGATGTTTTTTGCCGGCCTAGGCCTGACGTCCCCGCTGCGTGCCCAGCAGGATCCGGTCCTGTTTACGGTGGATGACCAACCGGTGCCGGTCAGCGAATTCGAATACATCTACACCAAAACCAATGGCCCCCGGGCCGATTTCAGCCTCCCCTCGCTGAGTGAATATCTCGAACTGTACAAGAAGTTCAAGCTCAAGGTGCGCGAGGCGCGCGCCATGCAACTGGACACGCTGCCCTCGCTCAGGCAGGAGCTCGCCGGTTACCGCAAGCAACTGGCCAACAATTACCTCATCGACAAGGAAGTGACCAACATGTTGCTGGACGAGGCCTACGAGCGGATGCAGAAGGATGTGCGATTCCGCCATATCCTGGTCAAGGCGGATCTGAACGCCGCGCCCGAGGATACCCTCAAGGCCCGCAAAAAAATCGAAGAAGCCCGCAAGGCGCTCGAGAGCAATCCGTGGGATCAGGTGGTCCGCGCTTACAGCGAGGATGAGACCACGCTGGCCCAGCAAGGCGACCTCGGGTTTTTCACGGCTATCTTCCCCAACGGATTTTACCAGCTGGAATCGCTGGTTTACAAAACGCCGGTCAACCAGGTAGCGGGTCCGGTCAGGACCAAACTCGGCTACCACCTCATTCAGGTGACGGAAACGAGGCCGGCACGCGGTGAAATGGAAGCGGCGCATATCCTGATCCGCAAGAATCCGCAGGCTGAACAGGACCCGTCCCGTGCCCGCATCGACAGCATCTACGGCGCCCTGAAGGCCGGTGCGGATTTTGCTACCCTGGCGAGGGAGCTTTCGGAGGACCGTATGTCTTCGGCCAAAGGCGGGAATATCGGGGTATTCGGGATTGGCCGGTATGAAAAGCCGTTTGAAGACGCCGCCTTCGCCCTCGCTGCCGATGGGGATATCAGCCGCCCTGTCGAAACCACTGCGGGATGGCATGTCATTCGCCGGATCCGCGGTCCGGTGGCCGAAACGCCCGAAATGGCCCGGCGTCGTCTTGAGCCACGCGTCAAACGCGATGAGCGGTTTGAACTGGCGAGGGCCAGCATGATCGAGAAGATCAAAAGGCAAATCGGCGTCGAGGAAAAGACGCAGGTCCTTGCGGCCTTCACGGCCTCGCAAAACGATACACTGTTCACTTTCCTGTGGAAGCCGGTTCCCGGAGCTCTCACCGGCCAGACCCTGCTGACCCTGGGCAAGGCGCGTTCCTATACCGTGGGCGATTTCGAGACCTTCCTGCAAAAGAACGCGAGCAAACGCGTCAACTTCAAGCGGAGTGGCGATCTGGCGGGCGGCATCCGGGCCTTGTTCGACGAATTTGTCCGCGAGGAATGCGTCCGGTACGAAGAGGAAAGGCTGGAGGACAAATACCCGGAGTTTCGCGCGTTGATGCGGGAGTACGAGGAGGGAATTCTCCTGTTTGAAGCCACCAAGCGGAAGGTGTGGGACCGTGCCGGTCAGGACACTACCGGATTGGAGGCCTTTTTCCGCAGTGAAGCCGCTGCCAAATACCAATGGGGCGAACGGGCGCGGGTGACCTATTACCAGGTGCACGATGCTGACCCCAAGTTGCTGGAATCCGTGCGCAAGCAGGCCGCTTCCAGGACGCCGGAGCAGGTGATGAAAAAATTCAACAAGGACGAAAAAGCCGTTGTGACCACCCGGGAATTCCTTTACGAACACGGCAAAAATCCGGTGGTGGACGAGATGGTGTGGGCTCCAGGCACGCTCTCCTTCAACGAGGAGGACAAGCGCAACCAGGGATGGGCTTTCTTCAAAATCGAAGAGATCCTGCCCCCGATGCCCAAAACCCTCGACGAAGCCCGCGGGTATGTGATCGCCGATTACCAGGACAAGCTGGAACGGGACTGGGTCAACGAACTCGCAGAAAAGTACCGGATCAAGGTCAACCAGCCGGCCTTCCAGCAGTTGATCAGGAAATAATCGGTCATGATGGCAAAGGCTGCCTGGATGTTGATCGGGGTCGTGCTGGCCGTCGCCTGCGAGCGGACAGGGCTGGTGACGGAACCGGAAGACGTTCTGTTGGCCGAGGTCTTTCAGAAGAAACTCTATCTCGGGGATGTGCGCAACATGTTGCACGAGGATGCCAGCCCCCAGGACAGCACGCGTATCGTCAACGCGTATGTAGCCCGCTGGGTACGCGATCAGTTGCTTTTGGCCAAGGCCGAGGAGAACGTTCCCAAGGACCTCAATATCGACAAGCTGGTGGCGGATTACCGGGCCTCTCTCGTATTGCATCTGTATGAAAGGCGCCTCATGGAAACCCAGCTGGATTCTTCCGTCAACGAGGCGGAATTGATCGACTTTTACGAAGCCAACAAGGAGCAGTATCTCCTGGAAAAGCCCATTGCTCGGATCCTTTTCCTCAAGTTGCGGGCGGACAGTCCCAATCTCCGGCAGGCCCTGGGCTGGTGGAATCAACCCTCCGACGACAACATGCGCAAGCTGCGTCACTATGCCCGTCGCCATGCGGCGGAAGCCCTTTTGCAGGACACCGTGTGGATGCGGCTGGACGAAATCGTTCAACTGGTATCCCCGAAAGTCATCAACGAGTCAAGCCTGGAACCCGGCAAGGAGGTGCGTTATCAGGACGGGGATTACCATTACCTTCTCAAGGTGGAGGAAGCGAGGTCCACCCTGGAAGTGGCCCCCATGGCTTATATCCGCGACCAGGCCACGCGCGCCATCCTTCTCCAGCGGCAGGTAGCGCTCCTCGAATCGGTCAAAGACCGCCTTTTCGAAGCGGAGATCCGTAAAAACAATGTTAAAATCCACACCCAGTGAAGGCGGCAACGCCTGAACGCCCTACTTTGCCATCATGAAGCCGACTTTCATCATTTTTTTGTGCGTCCTGGCGTGGACGGGAATGGCGACATCCGCTACCGCTCAGGAAACGAAGGTGATCGACAAAATTGTCGGCGCCGTAGGGGGAGAGGTCATTCTGCTGTCGGAAATCGAGCAGCAAGCCGCCTATCTGCAATCGCAAAAAGGGGGGCTGCCCCCCAACGGGCGCTGCCTGATCATGGAGAACATGCTGGCCCAGAACCTGATGTTGCACCGGGCGCGCATGGATTCCGTCAATGTCACGGACGAGGAAGTGGAAACCATGATCGAGTCGCGGATGGACCGCATCCTCGCCATGATGAACAATGATTACCAGCAGTTTGAGGATTATTACGGCCGCACCGTAGCCGAGATCCGGGCCGAAATGCGGGAACCCATGCGCAATCAGGCGCTGGTGGAGCGGATACAGGCCCAGATCCTTTCCTCCATCACCATCACGCCATCGGAGGTACGCGCCTTTT
>JAGFIW010000134.1 GCA_024103195.1 Saprospiraceae bacterium
TTGGCCTCAGCGACCTTCGCCGCCTTGAGGTTTTTCTCCAGACCAGCGATCGTTTTTTTGGTCTGATCCACCTGGAAATCCAGTTGCTTCAGACCGGACTTGTAGGTGTCGATCAGGCCCTGGAGTCTGCGATGGAATGTTTTGCAGTTGCCATGCTTGGGTTTTTAGTGGAAGAAAAATTTTGATTCCACTACAAATATAAAGGCGTTTCGGTAACATGCCGCATTTTGGCCATATGTTGACAAATCTTTTACAACTTTTTTTTCGGAGCCGGCACAATGCAACAACACGTCACCCCTTTTCAGGCATTGGTATATTCGGATTACGATCCACCCATCCATACAGGGCGGACACCAAATAAACATGTCGGACAGGCCATCTGATTAAGTATCGTGGGTAAGAAAATCAATGAAAGTTATGGATTCAGCCTTATGTGCACGGCATGAAACTGATGCATTGATCAAATTGCACTGGCCTCGACACGAGAAGATGTTAGAGGGATCAACGAGGAACAATCAGGAATCGTCCCATTCCTTTACACACGGGAATGGGGGTTCTGCCGTTCATTGTGATTACAGACGCATGTCAGGTTTTTTCTCGATATGGTTGGCTTTACCTCGTGAGCGAGAACCTGATTATTTTGGTCACTGGCAGGCAGCAACGCATCCGGACAAATGATACGGGATCAACCCAACTCTTGCATGAAGGGCGTGACTTTTTGTGCTGCACAGACGCCATCCTCCACAAAAGGACCAATGGTTACGTCTATGACTTCGTTGAGACGGCCCCAGTTTTGAGGCACCCGCATAGGGATATAATTATCGGTAAACCCATTCCAGCTTCCGGGATTTTTCCCTTGTTCGAGCAACACGGGTCGAACGGTTCCGGCATGGGCCTGACAGAAAGCGCGTATTTTCTTTAGCGATACATTCCGGAGGATTTCATTGCGTTTTTTCCTGACCGGCATAGGTACCGGGTCTTTCATGACCGCAGCCGGCGTATGGGCCCTTTCCGAATAGGTGAATACATGGAGGTAGGAAATATCCAGGTCGAGAATGAAATCGACCGTTTCTTGAAAATCGGCATCGGATTCTCCGGGGAAACCGGTAATGACGTCCACGCCGATACAGGCATGTGGCATGGCCTGTCGGATACGGGCCACCTTACCGGCATACAATTCCCGGTTGTATCGCCGTTTCATCAGTCGCAGAATCCGGTTGCTACCTGACTGCAAGGGCATATGAAAATGGGGCATGAAAGACGATGATGCCGCGACTCCGTCAATGAGGGCGTCGTCGCAGAGATTGGGTTCTATGGAGGAAATCCGAAACCGCACCGGAAAATTGCGCGCATCCAGGGTTTGAAAAAGGTCGATAAACCGCTCTTTGGGTGCGGATGGAGCATGTCCGGGCGCTGAAGGGCGATGTCCGAAATCCCCGATATTCACACCGGTGAGAACGATTTCTTTCGCGCCGGCCTCCGCCAGAAATCCGGCTTGCCGGACAATCGTGCCGATATCGGGACTGCGGCTGGCCCCCCTGGCTTGTGGGATGGTGCAAAAGGTGCATTTGTAATCGCATCCGTCCTGCACCTTCAGGAAGGAGCGTGTGCGATCTCCAAAAGAAAATGCCTGTTCGAACGGCGGAGAAGTCGTCAGATCGCCGGCATGGATCACGGCCCCCCCTTCGCCGGCGGTAAGGGTGTCCAGATATTCCAGGATCCGGAATTTTTCACCGGCTCCCAGGACAAGAGATACGCCAGGAATCCGGGCGATCTCTTCAGGTTTGAGTTGGGCATAACATCCCGTTACGATAACCCGTGCCTGCGGATTATTCCTCAGGGCTTTTCGTACGACCTGGCGACACTTCTGATCGGCAAAATCCGTTACCGAGCAGGTATTGACCACATAAAGATCGGCCGGCATGTCATAATCCAGCGTGGTGTACCCGCGGTCCTCGAACATCCGGCGGATGGAAGAGGTCTCCGAATAATTCAGTTTGCAGCCTAACGTATGGAAAGCGACGGTGCGGGGAGTGGCCATGAAGCCGCAAAAATACATCAACACGGGCAATAAAAAAAGCCCCGGCGTTGCGGCCGGGGCTATAGGCATTGGATAGGGCGGCGTCAGGGGCGGCTGAAGAGAAATTGGTTGTCTTTGCCAAAGACGTACACCTTGGGTCCGTCCGGGGTCAACACGCCGACCGTGGTGAAATCCATGCGGCGTATGCAAGCGCGTTTGATATCCGCATCAGGCTCGTCGGCAAGGATATAATCCACGATTTCCTGGGGCAATTCCGCGACCGGAACGGGCTTGCACAGCAACGGACAAAAGAGGAATCCGGGTGCTTCTTCGACAAAATTGCCGTCCTTGTCAAAAATCAACACCTTGCGCGGGGTGAGCAATACGGCGATGTGATCC
This sequence comes from Saprospiraceae bacterium, assembly GCA_024103195.1. Lineage (GTDB taxonomy): Bacteria > Bacteroidota > Bacteroidia > Chitinophagales > Saprospiraceae > JAGNXB01. The sequence goes on from JAGFIW010000134.1 coordinate 2,420, forward strand.
AGCCTTGCTTTGCCGATCCGTACCTGGTGGTTGGGATAGTTTTCGGCAATGTAATCGAGGATGACAGGCGGGAGTTTGTCGCCGGGAATGATTTTACCGCGATCCCGGCAGGGTCCGTGCTCATCCAGCAAAAAACGACGTCCGCGGTGTTCGAGCCGACGACCGTCCTGGGCGTAATAAATCAACTCTTCGTCGCCCATGATGATTTCATAGCCCGATCCGGGGGCATGGTAGGCTTCCTCCACATAATTGTCGAAATTGTACATTTCGAGATTGGCCTGAATGGCGACGGGGAGGTCGGACGGTTCTACCGTCTGTTTGGCCGAGTGGTTGGCAATGTCGCTGACCAGTGCGTCATCGGCATCGGCACTTTCCTTGGTGCAGGCACTCAACAAAAGCGCCAGAGCGCTCAATCCGGTGATCCAATACTTTTTCATGATCAAGAGGTTTTAATTGTGTTTCGTTCAAATCAATAGGTGTCCATCACGTCCGTCAGGTTGCCCGGGCAACCATTTTTTTCACAAGGACGCCTGCACACTCAGGGTGAAGCCATGCCCATTCAAATAGGAACTGTAACCGGGGCGTTCCGCCACAGGAATCGGCATGAACCAATATTCGTACCCCAGGCCTATATTCCAATCCGGTGCCGCCTGGTAGCCAATGCGTCCGCCGGCATGCAGATCCAGGGACACCGTGCTGAGTCCTTCAGGACGCCGGAGCGCCGGCATTTCGCGCAGGCGAATGCGATTGCGGTTTTCGATCACGCGGGTCAGGGAAGCTTCATAACCGGCCAGGAAGACCAGGGCAGCCCCTGCAGATGCATCCGCTGTCCATTTTCCGAATTTCCGCTGATACCCCAGATCGACGGGCCATCTGATCTGGTGGAGGGTTTGGTCAAGTTGAAGCCGCAGCTGGACTTTTTCCCCTTCCTGGTAGTCGAGGGGCGCCATCCGTTCGACTACGCTGACCCTGAGGTCGGTCTCCATTTCGCCAAATCCGGTCTGAAGGGTCATCGGCAGTTGTTGCCGGAACCCTCCCGGCACGGGTTGTCCTTGTTGACGTGTGAAGGTCCAGGTTCTTTCGTGGGTCGTTTGTTCGCGGAATCGTTGATAATCGATACCCGTGCGTACAAACCAGCCGGCGCGGGTGATGAACTGGTACCCCAGTCCAAGCCGGAGATTGTCTTGCTCCCGTTCCACTTCGGCAGGGCGAGGGCCTGCCGGGGCCACCCCGTCGATGTTTCTTCCCGCTCCCGTTCCGTGACCCCAGGCCACCAGATGATGGGTGCCGCTCAGGGCAGGTGGGGGGATGACGGCGGGCGTGCCCGAAAGGGGAACGGTCGGACTTGCCGCGTCAGGGTTTTCGGCTTCCGGCCCGGCCGGAGGCAATACGGACGCGCTTTCGGCATCCGGTGTTACCGGTGCCGGGGTTGAAGCATCTTCCGGCTTGGCGGCTTCCTCCGGCCTGGCAGCGCGGATATCTGGCGGCGGCATTTCAGCGATGATGTCATCCTCTTCGGAGTAGGGGGCGATGGCCGGCATCTCAGGCAGCGCAGGGTCGGCGGCCGCGGGTGAGGAAGTATTTCCTTGCGGTCCGGACGCTCTTTCGGGGTCGGTGAATACCGGAGATACAGCGGGTTGTCCGGATCCTGTGGCTGGTGCCGGGCGGGTCATGGCCGGCGTAGGCCGGGGAAGCGAAGATGTAGCGGGAACCGGCGGCATGGGGGTGCTGGAAGGGATTGGGGAGACGGCGGGTATCGTCGAAGGCGATTCCGTTTTCGGGAGGGTCAATCCGGTGGCGGGATCGGCGGGACGGGTTGCCAGCGACGGCGTGCGGGAAGAGGATTCCTCCTGGAGGGAGGGGGGATTAACGGGTGGTGATGGCCACAGCAACCAGGTCAGGGCTCCGGCCATAAAAAGGAAGGGTACCCACCACAGCAGGAACCGGCGTTTGCGCTTTTGGGGAATGGCGGCCTCTATGCCCTCCCAAACGGAATCGGAAGGGGTGGCCCAACCGGACGAACCGTCAAAGGGACCGGTGAGGATCCGGCGCATTTTATCTTCGTTCGGGTTGAGGTCATTCATGAAGGTTGATTTTTCACCAGGCTCGCAGGCAGCCGTTGCTGCAGCCAGGCCCGGGCTTTGAACAATTGGGTCTTGGACGTGCTCTCATGTATGCCGAGCAGTTGGCCGATTTCTTCGTGCGAATAACCCTCAATGGCGAACAGGTTGAAGACGGTCCGGTAGCCGGCCGGCATTTCCTGGATCAGGCGCGTGAGCCTTTCGGCATCCAGGTGGTCCGGCCAGGCGGTAAAGGTCCCGGCCACATTTTCCGGAACGCCATTGTCCAGCGACGTAAAGGACAGCTTCCGCTTGCGGAGATATTGCAGGGCCGTACGCAGCACAACCATCCGGATCCAGCCGCCCAGCGGGCCTTCGCCCCTGAACTTTTCCAGGTCGCGAAAAACAGTGATGAAGCCGTCCTGCAACATGTCCTCCGCTTCCTCCCGGCCATGGGCATAGCGCAGGCACAGGCGAAACATGTCTACCTTGAAACGCTCGTAGAGCGCCCTTTGGGCTTCCGGATTGCCACGCAGGCATTGCTGTTGCAGGATGCGGTCCTGTTCGGTCACACGTCAGGATATTCCTTTTAAAGGTACCGATATGCCGCAAAAGGTTGTCCGGACAGGATAAATTTTCCTGTTTCCCGCTACAGGACCCGGGTGTATTACCTTTGGCGCATGATCATCACCGCCATTGCTGCGCTCGGTCGCAACCGGGTCATCGGACATGAAGGACGTCTGCCCTGGCACTTGCCCGCCGATCTCCGCTACTTTAAAAAGATGACCATGGGACACCCGGTCATCATGGGCCGGAAGACCTGGGATGCCCTGCCCGCCGGGCCTCTCCCGGGTCGCACCAATATCGTGATCAGTCGCTCCGTCCGACTCGAACACGAAGGGGCCATGTTGTTTCCTGCGCTGGATCAGGCGCTGGAATGGGCCTATCGCCAGGGGGCCGACGAAGTGTTTCTCATCGGCGGTGCGATGATTTACCAGAGCGGTCTGGGGATGACCGACCGTCTGCTCCTGACCGAGGTGGATGCCGACCCCAAAGGGGATGCCTATTTTCCCGAGATCAGGGAATCCGAGTGGGAGGAGGTCAGCCGGGAAGCCCATCCTGCCGATGCCAAAAATGCGCACGCGATGGAATTCGTCATTTTCGAACGCCGGAAAAAACGCCGGGAAGGACAAAAGCCGTGGCGGAATTTTGATTATTGAGCCCGGACAACGCCCTCAACCGATTTCGGATATCGTCCCGATCTCAGGCAAGAGGAGCATGCAAGCCATGATACCTATTGAGGATGCTCTTCCCGATCACGGGTTGGGTGCGTATCGTAAATCCCATTCCGGTTGCCGGGGAAATCGAGGCAGATTTTTCGGGCGTGACGTCATTCCCGTGGTATCCGTCAGGGAGTGCAGAAAAGCCAGGATATCGGAGATTTCATGAGGTGCAAGATCCAGCGGATCGGAGGGAAGGGTTTGATAAGGAATGTCCATACCCAATCCCTGGCCACCTCCCCGGTTGTAAAAATCCATCACTTCCTCCAGCGTGTCATAAATGCCGTTGTGCATGTATGGTGCTGTGAGTGCGGCATTCCTGACCGTCACTGTTTTGAAGGATCCGTAATAGAATGGTGCCTGATCATGCGGACGCTGGCTGGCCCATCTTCCCGGGTCTGTATCGGGAATGGGGTGAAGGGTATCCCGGTTGGAAGGGATGCCCAGTACTTCGGATTCGGTCTCTGTATAAAGGGGAGGAACGGTACCGTTGAAGCCAGGAGCGAAATGACAAGTGCCGCAGGCTGCTTTGCCCATGAACAGATTGAAGCCGCGCCGTGCATCGTCACGCAATTCCTGCCCTTCTCTCCGGACAAATCGGTCAAAAGGGCTGTTCCATCCGGTCAGGGTGCCGACATAAGCCGCCAGGGCCTGGCTGATGGAGGATTGGGAGATGCGTGGCCCTGCAGGGGAGGGGAAAGCCTCGGCAAAAGCCGTATTGTACTCCGGGCTTTCTTTCAATCGGTTGGCCAAAGTGAAGAAATCCGTGGCGAATTCCTTTTCGTCCATGACGACGTGTTTGATCTGTCGGTCCAGAAAAGGTTCGCGCAGATCGAGAAAATAATGTTCAGCATACACACTGTGGATAAGGGTAGGCGCATTGCGCAGGGTATGGGAATATCCGTCGAGGGCCATGCTGCGGGGCAAGCCATCCGTAAAGGCTTTCTCGGGGTGGTGGCAGGATGCGCATGACCGGTTCATGTCTCGCGAAAGGATGGGGTCATAAAACAGCCATTTCCCCAATCGGACCCTTGCGTCCCAACCTCCATCCATAACGGTACGGCTATAAAAGGAGGCATCCAGTATGTCCGGACTGAATAAATTGCCTGCCCGGTGGTTGAGCGGACCAGGAAGATGCGGCGTTTCATCCGGGAATTCTATGCCAAGACGGGATTGCATGCGGGACAAAAGGTCCAGGAGGGGATTGGTGACTTCCATGAGGTAGTTCAGCCTGTCAAAATCCTCAAAGACAGTTTGCTCTGTAAAAAATTGAGCGGACCGCCCGGAAAGCTTTTCCAATTCGGATACGAGTTCCGGCGTTTTTTGGGCCAGCAAAGGTCGGTAGGTGAGCAGTTGGCGAAACAACACCTGCATGGCTTTTTCCGCTTCGGGGATGGCCATCCCTGATCCGGGGGTATCAAAACCTGTCAATCCGAGGGTAAACACGCGGATCGCCTCCAGGCGGCAGGCTTCCATGACATGCCTGTGTTGAAAGGTAATACCCGATTGATAGTTGACCGTGCTTTGGATTTGTTGATGCAGGGTTCGGACGAGGGCCAAAAGATCTTCAGGCGAATCTCCCGGGGAGTCGGAGAAGAATAGTTCGTCGAGGATCTGGAGGCCTTCCGGCTCCAGAATATTTATACCAGGCATGCTCCTGTCCACAGAGGGTAGGGGTGCCCCGTTGATATACCTTCGGACGGCATAGGGATCATAATATTCCACAAATATTTCGACCTGTTTGAAAGCAAGCCGGGTATGCACATGAGCGGCGCGCACCGCTTCCAGTTTTTCATGGCCTGTCACCCATTGTTCCGTGACTTGCAAATAACGGTCTGCTGCCGCCGCCCATCGCGCCAAATCATCCCGGAACAACGACTGGCTATTTATCAAAATACCATCGGCAATGGCTACATCTCGGTCATTGCGAAAAGAAGATCCGCCGATCATGAGGAGGCCGGCCAGCAAAGAGAGTAAAAGGTGACGCATGGCGAAATATTTTTTGGAAAAAAAGGAGCGGCAATCCAGAGGACTGCCGCTCGGCGGATGGCAACTAATGAAATGGCTTACTGCACAATGAGCTTGGTTACTTCACCTTCCAGGGTTTGGATGTAATACGTGCCCGGATTCAGACCGTACACATCGAACTGGTCCACCTGGCGGAAAACACGAACACGCTGGCCGGATTCATTGTATAGAGCGACGTCCGTTTGCTTGTTCATGTGGACCCGGCGGGTGGCGGGATTCGGGAAAATCTGGAAGCTGCTCGAGTTCTCCCAGGTCGGTCCTTGCAATCCGGTTACCGTGAGTTGGTCAAATCCGTGGACGGCAAAGGTCAGCGAGTGGTTGAAGGGGAATTCCAGGTTGGAATTGGGGTGTTGGGAATTCATCAGGAGGGTTTTGCCGTCCGGGGTCATGACGCAGCCTGTGATTTCTGCACCAACCGGCGTGGCCGACAAGCGGATGAGATCATCCACTGTGGGATTTTCTTCGGAGAGATTGAGAAGATATACTTCGCACACGATATGGACGGTTCCGGCAGGCATCCGGCCATAAGAAGCACCATTGAGGTCCTCTTCAAGGACAAGAAAGGACTGACCGTCAATGGTAATCGCAGCAATGCCATCCGGATTGGAAAAATGGTTGGTGGGGTAGTTGGCTTCATCAGGGCTTGCGGCATATTCCGGTCCCCCTTCAATCAGAACAGAGACTTCTTCCGTGACCGGGTCATATTTCAATACACGGCCATAATAATCACGGTATCCTGGATCCAGGGCTCCGGTGAGACCTTTACCCAGGGCGCGCTGGGTGTGGTGGTTTGCCATGACGCCACCGGCGTTTACACCGCCCGTGAAGCCATTCACCGGATTATCACTTCCGGTTTCTGTCATATAAACATTACCTGTAGCCGGATCCAGCGTAACCCATTCGATCCTGTTGAAAATGGTGGCACCGACTGCCATGGCTTCTTCCAGGAAATTCAGCATGCGGGCAGGGTCCGTATTGTCGATTTCCACCCATTTGTTGATGGCATCCTGTTTGTACACATACGTCTTGCCGAGGGTGAAATCACCGGGTGTATCGGCAACAAACTTGACCCAGGGAGCAGGCGTGCCGTCAATACCCAGATAGACCGTGCGGTTGTCGGCTGCGATCACACCGCCTTCAAAGCCCTGACGACCCCAATTGTATTGTTTGCGAATGGCCCGAGCCTGGCGTGGATCGACCTCCACCATCCAGTTGAAATTTTCGTATTTCCGGACGGTCAGTCCGTCAAATCCGGGGATGTCGCTGCTGATGGTGTAATCCGAAGTGTCGCGCACACCTTGATTCGACACCGTGCCGGGTGATTTGGGAAGCCACGAACTGGACGATGGGGCCCGGAAGTTTCCACTGTTGATGGAAGCGTTGTTGCCCTGGAACCATTCTTCAGCAGTCCAGATCCGCCCGTCAATCATCGAGGTGATCCCTCCGCAGTTCATGCCGGTTTCACCCACTGTATTGACAAAGTCCACATTGAAAAAATGACCTTTCCGACCGTCCGCCAGTTCCTGTGGCGCGACGACCAATTGGCCGGAGGACGGATCCCGCTGGACAGCGAAGACGGTCATTCCACCGCCGTCCCCGATGCGGTTGTCCTGGTAAATCATTTCATGATTGACCGACACCCAACCCATGAATTGGCCGGTCGTGTCAGGCGTGAAACCGATAAAGTCATGCCATTCTTTGGCAATGGCCATAGCGGCTTCATTGCCGTAGGTAGGTGTGGTCTGGACGATGTCGTGGCCACCGATAAAAAGGACCTGCATCTGCAGGGGAGACGGAGGCAGCACTACACTGACAGGTTGGAAACCGGCAGGCATCTGCAACGTCTCGTCAAAAAGATCATTTTGGGCGTAAGCCCCGAAAATGCCGGCTCCGAAGAGGAGTGGCAGGAGTACATACTTTTTCATGACGGGTAGGATTTATTTACCCGTAAAGGTCATGGGCAGATATTATCTGAAAATAAACGGGGCGTGAATTTTCCCCACCTGGCGTTAGGTCAACATGAATTTAATGTCAACGGAAAATGAAGAACGAAAAAAGCCGCGCCAAAGACGCGGCTTTTTTTTTCCGACGGAATGATTTTCGCCCGGTGCATTTCCCGGCCATGGCCATTACCCTTCCACCTATGGGAGGTGACGGTGTCCGCTGCGGACGCTTAACCCAACCGGCGGTTGAGTTCCCTGTCCAGGGCATCGAGAAATTCCTCTGTCGTAAGATAGTGCTCCGGCCGGGTGTCGTTGCCATAAATGCAAACAGCCAGATCCTTGGTCATTTGACCGCTTTCAACCGTTTCGATACATACCGCTTCCAGTGTTTCGCAGAATCGGATCAGCTCCGTGTTTTGGTCCAGTTTTCCACGGTGCATCAGTCCCCGGGTCCAGGCAAATATACTGGCGATGGGATTGGTGCTGGTTTTCTTTCCTTGTTGATGCATGCGGAAGTGCCTGGTCACCGTCCCGTGGGCCGCTTCGGCCTCTACGGTCTTTCCATCCGGTGTCACCAGCACAGAGGTCATCAGTCCGAGGGATCCGAAACCCTGGGCCACGGTATCGCTTTGCACGTCACCGTCGTAGTTTTTGCAGGCCCATACGAAGTTGCCGTTCCATTTCAGGGCAGATGCCACCATGTCATCGATGAGACGATGCTCGTAGGTGATCCCGGCAGCATCCATCTGCGCCTTGAATTCGCTTTCGTATACTTCCTGGAAAATGTCTTTGAACCGGCCGTCGTATTTTTTGAGGATCGTGTTCTTGGTACTCAGGTACAGCGGCCATCCTTTGGAAATTGCCTGGTTGAAGCAGGAACGCGCAAAGCCGTAAATGCTCTCGTCCGTGTTGTACATGGCGAGGGCGACACCATTCCCCTTGAAGTCGTACACCTCGAAGGATTGCACAGCCCCGTCTTCCCCTTCGAAAGTGATGGTCAGCTTGCCCTTGCCTTTCGTCACGAAATCGGTAGCGCGGTACTGGTCGCCAAAGGCGTGGCGACCGATGCAGATGGGTGCCGTCCAGTTGGGCACCAACCGCGGGATGTTGCTGCAGACGATGGGCTCGCGAAATACCGTGCCGCCCAAAATGTTGCGAATGGTCCCGTTGGGGCTCTTCCACATTTTCTTCAGGCCGAATTCCTCTACCCGTGCTTCGTCCGGGGTGATCGTGGCACATTTGATGCCCACGTTGTACTTTTTGATGGCTTCGGCCGCATCCACGGTAACCTGGTCATCGGTAGCATCGCGGTGCTCCATCCCCAGATCGAAATACCGGATGTCGATATCCAGGTAGGGAAGGATCAGTTTTTCCTTGATAAAAGCCCAGATGATGCGGGTCATCTCGTCACCGTCCAGCTCCACGACAGGCTGGGCCACCTTGATTTTTGCCATTTCAACGTCGGATTTTCGTCAGAAAGGCGCAAAGATAGGGATTATCCGACGCGCTGGAGAGGACGGTCCAAAGAAAATGAATGCCGGCTTGACGGAATTCGGGCCACAAATGCTAATTTGGAGCCAAATACCGGAAGATGAATCGGTGGCAACGGGCAACTCTTGGTACGATGCTCTGGGTGACGGCCGGCAGTGCGCTGCCGGCCCAGCACACCTTTACGGTATCCATCGCCCAGCACGCGATTTCATTGCCCGGCGGCAGTTTCAGCGCCCCCCTCCATCCCGGTGTGGATGCCGGGTGGTGGTGGCAGGTCCGCACCGGCCGTCGGTGGTCGCAGGGGCTCACCGCACGCGCCGGGTATTTTCACCAGCGCCTTGTTCACCACGGCGTCCAGCTCTTCGGCGAGTACACCTGGCATTACCGGTTCCTCCCCGGATTGCTGGTCGGCATGGGCGGTGGCCTTGGCTATCTGCACACCTTCGAACAGCACCACATTTTCCGCCTGAAATCCGACGGCACCTATGAACGGACCGGCCGCTTGGGCAAACCTCATGTCCAGGCATCCGCCGTGCTCAGCATCCAGGCCGCCCCGACGGATTGGAGGGTCAGACCCTTTCTGCTGTACCGGTTTCGCGTCATGTCCCCGTTTGTGCAGGAATATGTCCCCTTCCTGCCCGCCACCTCCCTGCATCTGGGCGTGATGTTTGATCTCACCTTCCAACGTCCGGAATCATGAGGTACGCGGCTGCAACATGGCTTTTATGGACGGGACTGGTCATCGGCGGATGCCGAAAGGCCGATATCCCGCCTTCCTCTCCGTGTGCCTGGATTCCCGATCCGGCGCATGCACAGCATCCCAAAGCAGCGGTGTATCAAGACATTCTCGACACTTACGTGGCCAGGGGACTTCCCGGTATCACGCTCTACATCGAAGACGCCAGCGGAATATGGGTGGGCAGCGCCGGCATGGCCGATATTGACCGCGGCGTGCCTTTCCGACCCTGCACGGTTTCCAAGGTCGCCAGCATCACCAAAATGATGGTGGGCACCCTGACCATGCTCCTGGTGGAAGACGGACAGATCCTGCTGGACGATGTCATCGATCCCTGGTTGCCCGAAGAGATCCTTGACGAGGTGGAAAATGCGCGGGGCGCCACTCTGCGGCAACTCATGCAGCATACCACGGGTATTTATGACATCATTGCCGACAACGGATTCTATCTCGGGGTACTCAACAATCCCGACCGCCACTGGTCATCCGGCGATCTGATCCGGTATGCCTACGGGAAAGACGCCGTTTTCCCACAAGGCACCAGTTGCCGGTATTCCAATACCAATACCCTGTTGCTGGGTATGGTGCTCGACTCCCTTCTGGGCCAACCTCATCCACAGGTGCTGCGCGAACGAATTCTGGATCCTCTGGGCATGCACGACACCTGGTATTACCACCATGACAAATTGCCCGCCCACACGGCCCAGGGTTATTACGATTTGTACAACAACGGCACGATCGCCAACGTGACCAATTTCAATACGGGCAGTGGCAACGGATATGGAGGCATGTTCTCCAATGTGTTCGATCTCGCCATTTTTCTGAAGGCCTTGCTGGTGGATCGCACCCTCCTTTCCGGGGCCAGCCTGGACGAAATGCAACAGTTCATTCCGGAATCGGATCCCGACGACCCGGCCAACGATTTGTATCTCGGTGCCGGCATCATGCAGCGTTGGTTCAATCAAACGGTAGGTTCACCGGATTTCGGCATCGGCCACACAGGGCGTGACCTGGCTTACAGCGCCAACAGTTTTTATTTCCCCCACCACCAAACGATCTGTTGTTTCATGGTGAATTACGGCACCAATGGGGAGAGCGATTTGAAAGACACTTTTTTTGATTTCCAGGGAGCCGTCACGGATGTTGTTGTGGGCCGTTGAACGAATTGAAAGTCACGGTATCCCCTATGGGAAAATCAAATCCGATTCATGGCGACAGGAAACGAAATACCTCGTCGTCTTTATTAATGCCCCAAACAAAATCCTTCCACCCGGGTAACGGAGGGATTCGCGTAAATGTCTTTTCGTTTAGGGGTGGCTGACCAGGAAGCGCATGACCTTGTCTCCGGACTGGAAGAAATAAATGCCCGAAGACAATCCCGTCAGCGAAACAGGCTCTCCGGGCATCAGGCTCCCTTGCCAGCGGATCCGGCCAAGGGGATCGGCAATGCGGGCATCCGTCGGCCCTTGAATATTGTGGTACAGCCATTCTCCTGCCGGGTTGGGATACAGTATCCAACCAGGCGTGCTGGACACATCCGCCGTGTTCGTCGGGCCTTCGTTGTTGGACGCAAAGGTGGGCGCCTGGATGACAAAGTCTCCGGTCCCGTTGGGTATCCGGGCATAGCCCATGTCGGTCTCCTGGGCTCCGAAATCCACCGCATCCACCGGTGACAAATCCGGCGCCGTCAGATAGACGCCCTCTCCGTCTTTGGACAATTTGAAGTCGGCGTGAAGGGGCCCCTGGCTTTCCTGTTCATCCGCCCAAACGATGAGGTAGTCACCGGCAGCGAGAAAGGTGCCGTCCGGAAATGTCCACTTGGTCAAGTCGTCGGCCTTGTCACTGAAATAATATCCGCCGAGGTCGGCATCCTCCGGCCCCACATTGAACAATTCGATCCAGTCATCAAAATCACCAGCCTCGTCCTGGGCCGTATTGTCATTATCGGCCATGATTTCGTTGATGACCACGGCTGGTCCGGAATATTCCTGAGGGCGTACCTGATAGATGTACACGTCGTGTTCGGCACCTGCCGGGGAATAGGCCACGGTCATGGCCGGATTGTCGGCGGAAGCTTCCACATAAAAACGCACCCAGGTACCGGACGGCCACACAGGCGACAAATACGAATAAATCCCGTCACCGGCCATTTCGTCTCCATGGGTGCCGTCGTCATACAACTCGGCCGGTTCGAAGGGGCCGGTCAGGCCGGTGGACCAAAAAACGCGCACGCGGCTGATGCCGTTGGCGGATTGTACCGTTGCGCGGATCAAAGCGGATTCATCCGGTCCGGGCGCCTCCCACAAACCCGCCGCCGTGATGAAGTTGACATCGGTTATTTCCGGAGCGGGTTGGGCGATCTCCGCATGGGATTTGAGAAAATTGTATCGCGTGGTGACAAAATTCTTCAAAACATTCAATTCGTTGTTGAAGGCGGCATACGTGTACAGTTTTTTCGGATCGCTCTGTACGTCCGCCGCGATGAAAGCCGCATATTCGTCAATGCGTGCATGAACCGTGGCAGGCGACAGGGCATCTTCCAGCAGGGTGCGGAAATGGGCCAGATACCTCTGACGGATCTCCGGTACCGCCAGGAGCCGGTTCAGAAGCGGGTAGTTGACTTTGTTGGCGTTGAAGAAAGGTGACCATCCGGCATTGTTGGCTTTCATGACGGAATTGCCGTCATATTCCAACGGCGTGATGCGTGCCGTCTCGGGATCCCAATAAAAGTAATAATCCATTTTTCCTTTGTACACATAGCTGTCATCATCACTGAACAATATTTCCGTAGCGAGAAACCACAAGGTGCGATCGAGGTCAAAATAATCCGGAATCACCTGGAGCAATTGATCGGAAGGTGTGTTGTTGAGGGCATCACAAGCGGCGATCAGGTCTTCCCAGGGATCCGCTTTATTGGCTTTTTTCAGGTCGTAGTATTTCTGATAAACCGCTGTGTCGGTACCGAGATAATTGAAAGCGGCAGTCCCGTCTCCCCACATGCCTCCTCCTCCGGGCGGTGTGCCGGCGGGTACATCAGCCCGCCACCGACTGCCGTCATTGCTGAAAAACCATTCCTCCAGAAATTGCCCGTTGAGTTGCTGGATATGGGGGTAAAGCCCCCAGTCCTCGCCGTTGATGAACAAACGCACAAAGCAGGCTTTGGCCGCAGGTACATGTCGACGGATCTGGTGGAGATAAAGGACCTCCCTCATGAAAGAGGCGTCCTGGAAACCGTTGTTGAGATTGAGGGTCTCGTACCCTTCCCAGTTTTGGTCGGGATCGGAAAAATCCAGCGTGAGATTGAAGGATTTTTTCGGCGAATTCTGGACTCCCTGATAGGAAGTCTGGCCTTTGAACCGGACACCGATGCCCGGCAAGGTATCGCCATCTGCCACCAGGGTGGCCGGTATGTCGATCTGGGCTTGTTTGTTGGCCACTAATTGCTGCCAATAGTCGGGTTGTTCGAAGATCAGGTGAAGGGTGAGGATCTTGCTTTCGTCATATACACTGCCGGACTGGCGTCCATCGGTAACGAGGAGATGCAGGGACGTGTCCAGATACATGGTGGGTGGCAGGAACTGGGAGACAAGGGGTGTCGCCGGGACAAGCAAAAGCACCGGCATCCAGGTGGCCATGGATTTCATAAGGGAGGGAATTTAGGGTAAGATATACCGTTGGACAATGGGTAATCGAAATCGTTTAATGATCATTTTCACCGGATGAAGAATGAGCGGTTTTTTCACCATATCAACTGGGTCATCGCATGATGTGGACTTCCCCCTTGCGGGTGATCCGCTCTCCGTTCACCAGCAAGACTTCCGCCCACCAGACAAAAACCGCAGGATCCATGACCCTGCCCCTGTAAGTTCCCTCCCATCCCAAATCCGGACGGTTGACCGGAATGTCGCGGGTTTCGAAAACGGCATTTCCCCATCGGTCATAGACCAGCAACCTGTTGATACGGATGACCTTGTCCGGATCGCCATACAAGGTGAATCCGTCATTGACCCCGTCGGCATCCGGATGGATCGCATTGGGGGCATACACGGCGGCATCGAGATCCACCACGACACGAATGTCCGCCGCCACCGAACATCCGTAGATGTCGGTCAGGACTACCCGGTAATCCGTCGTCGTCAGCGGGGAGGCTACCGGGTGCGGACACCGCGTACAGCTCAGCCCCTCTTCGGGCGTCCACACCACTTCGGCGATCAGAGACCCGGGCACCCGTGTTTCATACCCCAACTCCACACTTTTTCCCCATTCCAGGTGGACCATGGGCACGACTTCGAGATCGGGAGCCAGGATTTCATACATGTCTGTTTGTTGGGTCAGCAGGCAACCGTAAGCATCCCGAACCACCATGACATAGGTGCCTGCCGGTGCAGGGTCCAGATGGCTGGCAGTGCCAAAGGAAAGCCCTCCGTCAAAGGAATAGGCGTAGGGCGGTGTGCCCCCTGTAACGCCGGTGATATGCAGGGCTCCGAAGCGGTCTTCACAGTTGGGCCATACAGGGTGGAAGCCTGCGCTGTCCGGAGGAGGGATCCGGTGGACGACCAGGCTGTCGGACGCCTGGCAGCCGTTGCTGTCGTTGAGGGCCGTCAGGATATAGGTCCCGGGTAGCGAGACGATAGGGGTGAGTGATTGTCCTCCCGCGATGATCCCTGAATCCGGGTGTGTCCAGTGGATCACACAGGCCGGACATTGATCCACGGATCCGGTCAACGGGATGATCGTATCCCGGCAATTCAACGATGAAGCCATACCCGCATCAGGGAGGGGCGGGATCGTATCGGTCTCCACATGGCCCTCCAAAGTCAGCGTACATCCGTTGGCGGGATCGGTGAGGACCACGGCGTAAAGACCTGGATCCCGGACCCAGATCGTCGGGTCCGGATTTCCGGGCCATTCCGAACCATCAGGGGTGGTCCACCGGATGTAGGCATTCACCGGCGACACCATGGTCAACGTCAGGGCTACCAAAGAGTCCCGGCAGGTTAGCACGGCCGGCGGAGGCGGCAGCGCATGAGGCGGGGCCTTGTCTTCGACCAGATGGACCGTGGCTGCGAAGGTGCATCCGTTTCGGGCGTCCGTGGCCAGGAGCGTGTAAATGCCGGGGAAGGAGGCATGCAGAGTCGCCGTGTCAGGTCCGTTGGGCAGGGTCTGCCCGTTGAGGGTCCAGGCCAGGGTGACCCCCTGGGCGCTTTGGACCATGCCTTCCAATCCTATGACCGTGTCGCGACAGGTCAGCGGCGGAGGGGCAGGAAGGGCCACCACAGGGGCGGACGTATCCTGCAGGACGACAACGGAGTCCGCAGAGGTACAGGCGTTGGCCAACTTCGTGATTTGATACAGGTAGGTGCCCGGTTGTCGAACGGCAAGCGTCGGGGCATGGATTTCCGAGCCGTCAGGCAGGAGCCATAGCCCGGTATATCCCGGCCCGGAAGACGACCCGGCCCCGGGGACAAGCACGACAGAATCCCGCAAGCAGGTCAGGGTATCCGGGGGCTCAATGACGACCAGTGGGATGTCGGGAATGAACGGTACCTCCAGGTCCATGGCGTACAGGCAGCCCATGGAATCCCGGAAAAGAGCGGCATGAAACCCGGGCGTCAGGCTGTCCAGATGAAACACGGTGCCAAAGGATTGCCCGCCATCGAAGGAGACCTCGTAAGGAGGAAAGCCGCCTTTCACGTTGTGGATGGACAATGCCCCGGTCTGTGATCCAGGACAGGTCACCGGGGTTGCGGTGTACAGGGCCTCAAACGGCTCCGGGATGAGGATGATGTCGGAAGTGTCCCACAGGGATTCGCCGCAAAACTCCCTGAGGGCAACGGCAAAATAGGTCCCCGGTTGGACATGGGGCAGGATGCTGTCGGATTTAAGCTGGACGGGTGTGCCGTTGTGATGCCAGATGACGGAATCGGCATTGACGAGGTCCTGGAGGAAAAGCGTGTCGCCACAGGAAGAGGAGAGCGAAATCGAAATAGTGGGACGGTGGAAGGTGTCGAAGCCGGAAAAATAACCGGCCCATCCCGCATTGTTGTTGCGGCCATACATGCCCACCTGGAGCGGACCGTCGCTGTCCACGCGTACATGTCCGGTCTGCCCGGACAATTTGAGCGTCACAAATTCCGGCTTGCCGGGAACAGACTGGAACAGTCCCGCAGAAACCGGCGTCTGGTTGATCCAAACCGTCTTGCCCGCTTCAGCCAGAAGGATCAGTTTGCCTTCATACACGGTATTGCCGATGCGGTCGATGTCCATGATCTGGTTGACGCTTCCGCCTTCGGAGCAACCCAGCGGAGGCACGAAATTGAGGCCGCCGGTCTGCATGTAGGGCGCCCCGCCCATCATCTGGAACACATATACGGGCCGGGTGGCGCGGATGTACAGATTCTCGTTGGCCGAATACGAGCCGGGGGGGACCCGGAAGTAATCGCCGGCATCCAGCGTCGCTGCCGGAGCCGGCAGGCCCTGGAGGAATATGTCGGTGCTGTCTTGCGTGGCGATGACCACCGGCGTTTCCAGGTCGTCGGGTCCGTCGCCCCGGATGGTGATGTATTCGGTGCCGACCCTCTCCTCGGGGACGATCTGGTCGAAGCCGATGTCCTGCAGGCCGATGGTGGTGGGAGATCCCAGCCAGGAGCCGGTATTGACCACCACCGGTTCGGTCGCCTCGATGAGCAGTCCCTGCAGACCATTGCCGTTGGCCGGAGGGCGTGCGGCATCCACGTAGGCACTCAGGACGTAGCACTGGCCGGCCAGGAGAGAAAACCGCACCGTGTCGGGGGCGGGTTGGTCACCACTGCCGCTGTACAGGGTCATGCCGGGTTCAAATCCCGTCAGGGTGACCTCGGTGCCGTCGCGGGTGGCCATGATCCCGATGAAATTGGACCTCCTGTTCCAGTTGGCCTGTGGGACCGCGACATTGACCACATGTCCGGCCCGAAATCTCAGGCCTGCGGCATTGCGCCCTTTGGCCGTGAGCGAGCCGGCCTGGTCATAGGAGCGCACCCGCAGATTGGCATAGAACGGTTTTTCTGCCTGCAGGATGAGACCCTTACCACTGAGCGGTTGGTTGAGTTGGTTGGGTCGGGTAAGCGTGACGAGCAAGTCGGCCGGGCTCTCTCCGTTGCCGAGATTGATGACCTGCGGACCGGCATTGGAAAGCAGGATCGGACCGACGGGAATGCCGTTGGCGTCGGGTACCGGTTGTCCGGCACCGTCGGTCAGGGTTACCTCGAAAGAGACGGTTTCGGGGGTCGTGAGATAGAGGTAGTGCTGGCCCCGTTCGTAACGCGCATGTAAAGGGGGGATAAAATGGGTATGGTCCAATTGGGCCGTTACGGGCGTCAGCCCGGTCAGCAGAAACAGGAACGCATACGGCAGGCGCCTCAAAAACACGGCAGAGAGGTTCGGTCCCGACAAATATAACCCGTCAGCGTCACAGACCGGAAAATATTTTCGGGGTAAACGCCGGCTCGGACAGGATTTTGGGACGGCCGTGGATTACCCTTTGTTTTGCTCGTTGAAGCTCACCATCCAGTTGATGCCGAAGCGGTCGGTGCACATCCCGAAATAATCGCCCCAGAACGTCGGGCCGAGGGGCATGGTGACCTCGCCGCCCTGGGACAGGCCCCCGAATATCCGGTCGGCTTCCTGGCGATTGTCGGTGTTGACCGAGATGGAAAAATTGTTGCCGGCTTTCCAGGAGGGTGCCCATTCCCCGCCTGTATCGCTGCCCATGATCATCGTATCGCCACCGATGGGCAGGGACACGTGCATGATGCGATCGGCTTCTTCCGGAGGCACGGAGGCGCCGGCATCGGCCGGCATGTCCCGGAAGCGTCCCATGTAGGAGAATTCGCCGCCGAAGACGGAGCGGTAATGCAGGAAGGCCTCTTCACAGCGGCCATCGAAATTGAGATAGACATTGACGGTGGTCATACAGATTGAATTAATTGTGCAG
>JAGFIW010000140.1 GCA_024103195.1 Saprospiraceae bacterium
CCGGCAAAGCTTTGATGAACGCCATCGCTGTCCTGGTCATCTCCTGTCCCTGCGCCATGGGTCTCGCTACCCCGACGGCCATTTCGGTAGGCATGGGCCGGATGGCCCGGAAGGGTTTGCTGGTCAAGGGCGCTGGTACCATTGAAGAACTGGCCCGTATCCGGCAAATCATTTTCGACAAAACAGGCACCCTCACAACTGGTGTCCTCAAGGTCAGACAGATAAAAGCCAAAACCGGAATGGAAGCCCTGGTCCGTCAGTATGTGTACCAGATGGAACAACGTTCCAACCATCCTGTGGCCAAAGCCATCACTGCCTACCTGGGGAATACGGTCATTGTTCCCGAGGCCCGGCTGGAAGCGATTGTCGAAGAACCCGGGATCGGCATGCAAGCCAGGGATGGCAAGGGGCATTTGCTGACTTTGCAGCGGGATGATTATGACGGGGGTGAAGGCTATCATCTGGCCCTGACCAAAGAAGGTGAGAAAATCGGTCACCTGGTCCTCGAAGACGAACTCCGGGAAGACGCTCCCGAAATCGTCAGGCAGTTCCGCCACGCCGGCTTTTCCTTACAATTGCTTTCGGGTGATCATGATGACAATGTCAGGCGCGTCGCAGAACGATCCGGCATCGAGGATTTCCAGGGGCGTCTGTTGCCCCAGGACAAATACCGACGCATAGAAGAAGCCATGAATGCGGGTCCTGTAGCCATGGTGGGTGATGGCATCAACGACGCCCCGGCCCTTGAAAAAGCCACGGTTGGCATTGCCATGGCAGGCGCCAGCCACACTGCCCTGCGCTCCGCAAAAGTGGCGTTGCTCAATCCCCGCCTCAGTGACCTGATTTCGCTTTTTAGACTCAGTCGTCTTACAGTAAGGACCATCCGTGAAAATCTGTTCTGGGCATTCAGCTACAACATAGTCGCCATTCCGCTCGCTGTAGCCGGATTGTTGAATCCGATGTGGGGGGCATTGTTTATGGCCTTTTCCGATCTCGTCGTCATCGGCAATTCCATCCGTCTCAAGTACCGCTAAGACAGGATCAATCACCATGAAAGCCTTTGCACGTGAAAAAGAGTGGGCCGAGAGATGGTCTGCAGACCGGGAAGGCGTCATGAGCGAAATTTATAAAGCCGGATTTCCCTGGCTTTGGGCGGTAGCCTTTCGTATCCTTCAGGACAAGGAACTCGCTGAAGACATGGTACAGGAAGTCATGCTCAGGATCTGGCAATTGGACCGTCTGGATCACATAGCCCATTCCCTTCCGGCCTATCTCCACCGCTCCGTCCTCAACAAAAGCCTCAACAAACTGAGGGAATACCGCCGGCTGGAATCAGAGGATGCCCTGGTCCATGCATCCGTTGCCCAGGACGACGACCGGCTTGCCACCGAAATCCAGGATGAAAACCGGATCCTTCCGCTCCTGCAATCACTGCCCGAGCGATGCCGGCTCGTTTTTGTCCTGAGCAGGTTTGAAGACCGCACCAATCAGGAAATTGCCGAATTGATGCATATCAGTGTCAAAACCGTAGAAAACCAAATGACCAAGGCTTTGCGATTGCTGCGGGAACGTTGGAAGCCGGACGATGGTTGAAGGATAATTGGCGTCAAAACAGATCTTTTTTTCCCGAGGATATGGGGGGATTGGGATCTTTGTGTGTCGATTGGGTGATTTTATACCTATACCGTGGAGGAAGCATTGCTGGAATTGATCATTAAAGACCTTCAGGGACGCCTTGAAGAGAAGGAACGCCTTGTCCTGCAACAGTGGAGGCAGGCTGACCCCATGCACGAGCGGCAGTACGGGGAAGTCAGGGAGGTTTGGGCGGCTACCGGTCGCGAAATGGACCTTGTCGAACCACCGGATCCCGTGGCCTCCTGGAACCGCTTCCGGACGAAGCTTGACAGCCGTTCGACACCTAAATCCGCGGGAAAGACATACCTGGTGTGGTCTCCAAACACCTGGCGCATCGCTGCCGCGCTGGCTGCCATGGTAGCCATCGCCTGGTTTTTTTGGCCATCCGGTCAGCGACAACCGATTCTGCTGACCGCTGCTGAAAACAAAACCACGCATCTCCTTCCGGATGGCACCTCCATCACCCTGAAGGGCGGTTCCACGCTCGAACTGGATGTGGATTTCGGCCAAGGATCCTCCAGGAATGTCCGTTTGCAGGGTCATGCCTTCTTTGACGTCGCCAGCGATCCCGATCGGCCGTTCCGGATCCAGGCAGGCCGCATGGATATTACGGTCCTGGGCACCCAATTTTACGTCCTTCATCGAAAAGAGAAGGGCAGCATTTCGGTGACAGAAGGCCGTGTCAAGGCCGAGGACCGGATATCCGGACGATCCTGGGAGATGACCGTCAACCAACAACTGGAATGGGCCCCGGGGCCACAAACCGAACCGGTGATGACATCGGTTGGAGAAAACGATTTTGCCTGGCATACAGGCTTTCTGCGTTTTCGGGATCAGCCCTTGGGGGAGGTCCTGGATCTACTTGAGGATCAATTCGGTGTTGCCATCCACCTCACCCGGAAGGAGTTGGCCTATTGCCGGTATACCGGCCAATTTCGTCAGGAAAAACTCCCCGATATCCTTCGCACCTTATCCGGTACCTTTGGGATGACACTCAAAACCTCCCCGGAAGGATCCTATTACCTGACTGGGGGCGATTGCCGTTAATTCCGGCTTGAGCCCGTGAGGCGCCGCCGGACACAAAATACAGGGAAACCATGTGGAGCCGGTGGTGCACAGGCGTGGTGTTCGTTTTTCTTGCCGTCATCGCGATGGCCCAGTCCCCGCTTGTCCAGCCTATTCATTTGTCCTTCCGGGAGATCACCCTTGACTCCGCCCTGGTATTGCTGATGCAGGAAGAAGGCGTCCTGCTCAGTTACAGTTCGGATGTGTTGCCGGAAAAGGGGACCTATTCCCGTCAATATCTCGGAACGCCTCTGATCGAAGTCCTCGATGATCTCCTCGAAGGGACGGCGTTGGCCTACACCTTTATCGGCCGGCAGGTGGTCATCTTCAGAGCGGTAACCCAACCAAAATTCTTTCAGGTCAGCGGGATAGTAACAGATGCGACCTCGGGAGAAAGAATGATCGGAGCCAATATCTATGATCCCGTTTCGCTCCAGGGAACCACAACCAATGCTTATGGCTTTTACAGCCTGAGGCTGCCCGAGGGAAGCAGGCAGATTGTCTATTCCTATCTCGGCTACAGGGCATTCGTTCAACACATCCATCTGGTGGCTGATTCCCGCCATGATGTGGGCCTGCAACCGGACGGACAACTGGAGCCTGTCATCGTCAGCGAAGAGCAGGACCTCTCCCAGGCGGATCGCCGGGATCGCATGCAGGAACTCGATTTGAGAGCCATGCAGGAATTGCCGGCATTGGCCGGCGAACCCGATCTCGTCCGTTTTTCCTCCCTGCAGCCCGGCATTGTCACGGGAACCGACGGATTTGGCGGCGTCCACGTAAGGGGCGGGAACGCCGACCAGAATCTGTTCCTGCTGGATGGCGTTCCGGTGTACAGTCCTACCCACGCCGCCGGTATGTTCTCCATATTCAACAGCCAGGCGATAAGAAGTGCCCGCCTGTACAAAGGGGGCTTTCCGGCCAGGTATGGCGGGCGGTTGTCTTCCGTGTACGACATCCGGCTCAAGGAGGGCAACAATCAAAAGCTGCAGGGCGAGGCGGGTATCAGCATGATCGCCGCCAAACTGGCCATTGAAGGGCCTATCGAGCAAGAAGCCAGTTCATTCTTTGTCAGTGCCCGGCGCACCACCGTGGATCCCTGGTTGCGCAGCGCAACCCGCTATGTACAGCAGGAAAGGGGAAATAACGGGTTTTCAGACTTCCATTTCTACGATGTGCATGCCAAGGTGAATTTCAGAAGCGGACTCGATCACCGTTTCTATGTGAGTTTCTATCATGGCTCCGACCATTTTCACGATGAACGGGGCAGATCCGTGTTGTTCCAGACGGAGTCGAGAAATGATCATTCCCAGGCAGATCTGGACTGGGGCAATACCATCGCTTCTTTTCGGTGGAACTGGATTCTGCATCCAAGGTGGTTTCTCAATACAACCATATTCACTACCCGTTTCCGGTTCTCTTTACTCGACTTTTATGAATTCGTCCGTGAAGACGAACTGCAACGACAACGGGAATTTGACTTGCTTTCCTTTTCATCCATGATCCATGATACCGGGGTCAAAATGGAGGGGGAGTATCATCCGGGCGATTTCCACCGGATAAGGTTTGGTGGCGGATTGATTCAGCACCGTTTCCAACCCGGTGTCATGGCATTGGATGAAAACAGCGTGGATGCCGAAGTTTTTGTCTCCAACGGACGCGTAAGGAACCTCGATTCCCTGCCTGTCTACGGCATCATTCGCTCCCTGGAAAGCGAAGCCTTCCTGGAAGACGAATGGACACCCCATCCGCATTGGACCATCCTTCCGGGGCTGTACGCCAACCTGTTCGACAGCCAGGGCAAATCATACCTGTCTCTGCAACCCCGGATCCAGATCATGTGGCAACCGACCCCGTCCGTTTCTCTTCGGGCAGCGGGGTCGAGGATGGCCCAGAATCTGCACTTGCTGACCAATTCCGGTCTGGGGCTGCCCAGTGATCTGTGGGTGCCGGCCTCGGCCAACATCCGCCCTCTTGTCGCCTGGCAAGGGGAGGCCGGGATGATCTGGCAGCATCCATCCGGATGGCAAATAGAAGGTGCGGCATATATCAAACAAATGGAGCACCTGTTGACGTGGCGTCAGGATGCCGGCTTCCTGGTCAACGGCAATATTCTGCAAGGAGGGCTTTCGGAAGAGTATTGGGAAAACCTCGTCACGGACGGTCGTGGAGAAGCCCGGGGATTGGAGATATCTGTGAAGAAAATCTCGCCGCGATATTCCGGCTACATCGCCTATTCCCTCGCCAATACCCGTCACCGCTTTCCCCTGGTGAACGGTGGTCGCCCTTTCCCTTTTCGCTACGACCGCAGACATGTCGTCCATATCACCCAGGAATTCCAGTTGGCACCTCCCCTGAAACTCGGTATGGTGTGGAGCTGGGCTTCCGGCAATCCCATTACCATTCCCCAGGGCCAGTTCGACGTACATTCTCTCTATTTCATTTCTCCGGGCATCGACTTTTCGGAGCGCAATGCCTACCGGATGAAGGATTATCATCGCCTGGACCTCACATTGCGTTACACCGTCCAACAGGCGGGATTTACCCACACGCTGGATCTGGGCGTTTACAACGTGTACAACCGGCTCAATCCCCAGTTCATCCGTGTAAGGGAAAACATTTACAACCGGGAGCAAAGGGATTTGGTCGAAGTCTCCCTGCTGCCGGTACTTCCGGTCATCAGTTACCAAATTCGCCTGCTATGAAAGCCCTGACACCCTTGATTTGCCGGACGTGGTTCCTTGTGGTTTTGGCCGGACTCGGAGGATGCGAAACCCCCTTTCTGCCTGATGATCTGGAGGAGAAGAAGCTTGCGGTTTCGGCCACCATGTCCACTGATCCCCGGCTCCCCGGGTTCCTGGTGTTTGTCTCTCCCGTTTCACCATTTGGCGGCGCTGGAGGAGGTGATCTGATCCCGGATGCCGAGGTCCTTCTGTACCGGCAAAACCAATATATCGGACAACTTGCTCCAGGTCTATTGGGTGATCGCGATGTCTATTACCTCGACCTGCCTCCGGACGAAAATGTGGCCTATACCCTGAGGATTCACGCAGAAGGTTTCCCTTCCGTGGCCGCAACGGACCAAATGCCCGAACGTCCATTCGGCAGGATCATTTCCATGGAAGATCTGGTCAAAACTACTCTTCCCAGTCAGGCGGTAAGACACGCCTTTCGCCTGAAAACGGATATCCGGGATGTACCCGGCATGACCAATTATTTCCATGTGTTCATTGAGGCCTGGCTTCTGGACAGCCTGGACAACAGTTTTTTCAGCTATTGCACGCTGAAAAATGCCCGCAATCACGATCCCTCTCTGAAGCCCTATCTGCTCAATCAGTCTCTGTTGGTCGATGGCAGTCTGTTCGACGGCGAGGACAAGGAATTCGAATGGCTTTGTGAAGTGGATGTGCCAGAGGGGCTTAGGTTGACGGAGGTGCAGATGGATCTCCGTCATGTCAGCGCTCCATATTATTTCTTTCATGCCTCACATGCCTCCCAGCTGTCCGCAGGAGCCAATGGCGTGACAGAGCCGGTTGTCCTGTATTCCAATGTGCAGCAAGGCACGGGATTTCTGGGAGCTTATCAGAGTACCCGGGATGTAATCCCGGTGGAATAAATAAAGGGCAGGGATTTCAGATTATGGGACCGGCAATGCCGTATTCGGCCATCAAACGGGCCATGTCCTGCTGATACCGGCGGGCCACCTGTGCAGCCGCCTCGGCGTAATCTTTACCCGAAGAAGCGTAAAGTATGCCTCTGGAAACATTGGCCAGGAGTCCGCATTGGTCATTGAATCCATAGTGGACCACTTCATCGAGACTGCCCTGTTGTGCCCCAAATCCGGGTACGAGTAGGAAATGGTGGGGGACAAGTTGCCGGACCCTTTTGAAATCCTGGGGATGCGTAGCCCCGACCACAAACATCAACTGGTCCGGATGGCCGGCAAGGGCACAGGTGGCCAGCACTTTCTCCCATAAAGGTCCTCCGTCATCCAGGGTGGCGCGTTGAAAATCACTGCTGCCCGGGTTGGAGGTCAGGGCCAGGGCTATGGTCCAACGCCCCTCGATAGCGAGGAAGGGTGCCAGGGTGTCCAGACCCATGTAAGGAGAAACCGTAATGGCATGACAGCCATATGTTTGAAAAACGGCATGCGCATAGCGTTCCGCCGTGTGGCCGATATCACCCCGTTTGGCATCGCCGATCACCAGCCATCCGGGCGGGATCGCCTTAACCACCCTTTGGAGAACCGCCATTCCTTCGGGGCCCCATGCTTCAAAAAAGGCGAAATTCGGTTTGAAGGCCACGGCATAGGGGGCGGTGGCCTCAATGATATCGAGGAGGAATTGCTCCATACCTTGTGGGGTAGGAGGAATCCCCGAAGGCAGCTGTTCCGGGTCGGGGTCAAGCCCGATACACAAAAAGGATTGCCGCGCCCGGATCAATGCGAAAAGTGCCGCGCGACCGGCCGGAAATGCATTCATTCGGGGGATATTCCGTTTACAGCGACAACCCCTTTGATACCGGGAACCTTATTCCGGATTGCCTGCTCTACCCCCGCCCGCATGGTCATCGCCGACATGTTGCAGCTTTCACAATTGCCGATCCACCTTACTTCCACGACGTAGTCAGGGGTAATGGCTACCACTTCAATATCGCCGCCATCGGTGCGCAAGTGAGGCCGGATTTCCTCCAGCGCTTCATCCACCTTTCGCCATAAATCGCTTTGGCGGGGGCGTTCTGTTTCAGTAAGGGTCATGATGTCACAACAAAGCTACGGATAAATGGATCACTCCTTCAGCTTCACAATCGGGGTTTCTTGCCCGGAGGCAATGCGGACCGCTACCTGGCGGGCCACGGCTTCAGCTATGGCCAGAAAAAACGGCCGCGAGGGGTGGTCCTGACGAAGGACGGCCGGCATACCCGAATCTCCCCCCTCGCGAATGCCCTGGATCAGCGGTATCTGACCCAGCAAAACCGTATGCCCTTTTTCCGAAAGGGCAGCCCCCCCGCCCTCGCCAAACAGCAGGTAGCGATGATCCGGTAATTCTTCGGGGGTAAACCAGGACATGTTTTCCACAACACCCAATACCGGCACCGCGACGTTGGGCAGCAAGAACATGTTCATGGCCTTGATGGCATCGGCCACGGCTACAGGTTGCGGGGTGGTGACCATAATGGCGCCGGTTACGGAAACGGTTTGCACCAACGTCAATTGTACATCTCCCGTTCCGGGGGGCAGGTCCACAACCAGGTAATCGAGCTCGGGCCAGAGGCACTCCAGGAAGAATTGACGGATGATGCCCGCCAACCGGGGCCCTCGTAAAACAACGGCCTGATCCGGCTCCACCACATTCCCGATGGACAATACCGGCATGCCATAGGCTTCAAGGGGAATAATGACCGGTTTGCCGCCTTTCTCCTCCACACGGGGCCGCTGGCCCGTCAGCCCCAACATGGTGGGGATGGAAGGACCGTACACATCGGCGTCGAGGATACCGACTCTGGCCCCGAGGGCCTTGAGGCCCAGGGCAAGGTTGACGGAAACGGTTGACTTGCCGACTCCCCCCTTCCCGGAGGCTACGGCGATGATGTGTTTGACCTGAGGCAGGGGTTTGCTATCCTCTGCCTGAGGCATCTCGGGCCCGGCCCCCACCGTGACAAAATGTATGTGGGCTTCGGCGCCTGGAAAATGATCGGCCAGATGGCTCTGGCAGAGCAACATCAGATCGGATTTGTACGATTGGTGCCTGGGCGTGATGTGAAACTGAAACCGGATGTCTTTTCCTTCAATGTGCAAGTCCCTGATCATCTTCATTTCGGTGACGGGCTTGCCGGTCACCGGGTCCTGGATCCGGGCCAGAACGGCGAGTATGTCTTCCTGCTTCCAATCCATGATTTGTTGATATTTGGTCCAACCGCCACTGCCAGAGGGCAGGATATTGCAAAGCAACAATTTTTCCAGGGAACCCGGTTGTCCAAGCAAGATCATTTCCTTCCAGACGACACATCATCATGGACGCGTGCAGGCATCGAAAGGTGAAAACCGGGTATCTTTATACAGGATTTACCTTCCGTTCCTTCAATCCTGACCTATGAAAAAGCTTTTCCTCCTGATGGTAGCCCTTTGTACGGGTTATACCCTGATGGCCTATACGGTCACCGTTTTCGGCTATGTCAAGCGGCCGGATGCAACACCGGTCAAACAGCATCCCGTGCAGGTGAGCCTTGTGAAAGACAATGCCGTACTTCAATCCATGACGGCTCTTACTCAGGATAATGGCAAGTATATCGCTGTCTTTCAGGTAGATGACAACCTGACCGAATTGGTGGCCTACATTTCATTGAAAGATTGCCAGGACGAAACACTGGAAAAGGAGGTGTCCGTTTCGAAGCTGCATCCTGTGGCTGATGCCCACTTCACCTGGTGTGCCACTGCATGTGCTTTTGATGTGGTCATCGAACAAACACAAACCAACTCCGGTGAGGTCATACTCGTGGCGGTACCCCTGGGTGGCCTTCCGCCTTATCAGTTTCACTGGAGCAATGGTCAGACCGGACAGACCCTGCTCGCCCAGCCAGGCGATAAATATTGTGTCGTGGTGACTGACCAGGATGGTTGCCAGGGAGAATCATGTCTCACCCCGGGTGGACAAGAGGATTGCTTCGTGGAAATTGAAGCTCTACCCACCAATAATCCGGCCTCGGGTACCAAACTGATCGCCAAACCGAAAGGAGAGGGTCCGTTCACCTACTTGTGGAGCAACGGCTCACACGAACCATATATCTACGCCCTGCAAGCCGGGAAATATTGTGTGACCATTATGGACAACCTGGGCTGTCAGGCCACATCATGTATGGAGGTTGGTGCCAATGATCCATGTGCGGTGGAAATCCATGCCACCCTGCTTTCCTCCGGGGCGCGCCAATTGGAAGCCCATGCCAAAGGAACCCCCCCGTTTGCATATCATTGGAGCAATGGCTCTGGTGACAAAACCATCATCATCGAAAAGCCGGGCATCTATTGTGTGGAGGTCGTGGATGCCAATGGTTGTCAAGCCAAAGCCTGCTATGAATGGAAACAGGACGGAAAGGATTGTGCCGTAGAGATCAGCGTCGTTTATGACGGCAACAAAGCCAAGCTCATTGCCCATCCCAAAGGCAAGGCCCCTTATACCTTCCACTGGAGCAACGGCGCCAATGGCCCGTTCATTCACGTTGAAAAGCCGGGCGAGTATTGTGTCGTTATCGTGGACGCCAACGGATGTGAGGCCAAAGCCTGTGTCGTCGTTAAAGAACCGAATACGAATGATTGCCAGGTACACATTCAGGTGGTCCCCACCCAGGACCCGGCAATATTCAAACTGATCGCCCAGCCGAAAGGACCTGGCCCGTTCCATTTCCTGTGGAACAATGGGGCGACCGTTCCGGTCATTTATGTCGAGAGCCCGGGCGAGTATTGCGTTATCGTCCAGAATGACCAGGGGTGTGAAGCCAAAGCGTGTATCAAGTTGCACAACGGTCCCCCAGCGCCATGTGCGGTGGAAATCGTCAAATCGCCTTCCAATTCGGGATTGTTGATCCTGAAAGCATTGGCCAACGGCAAAGCGCCCTTCTCCTACATGTGGAATACCGGCGAAACGACAGCGAGCATCGCGGTGGAAAAGCCGGGCGAATATTGTGTCAAGGTTACCGATGCGGACGGATGTGTGGCGGAAGCCTGTATCCATGTTGGCGGAGGGTCTGATCCCAATGGACCGCCCTGCGCTGTGCATATCAAGGTGAAATACAAATCCAAAGAAGAGGCCCTGTATTTGTTCGCAGTTGGCAAAGGCAAGCCGCCGTTTGCTTATGCCTGGTCCAATGGCCACACGGGTCCAGACTTATTGGTCAAGGAACCGGGGGTCTATTGCGTGACCATAACGGATGCACAGGGGTGTCAGGCTACTGCTTGCATCGAAATCGAAAAGGATGAATTTACCGGGGGATCCGAAGAGGAAGGAGCCCTGGAAATTCGCCAAACCTATCCGGTGCCGGCCGGTGAGGAGGTATTTCTCCGGATCTTTAATCCCAGTGATGCCCGTATCACATTTCAGATATTCGATCTGCACGGCATGGTCATCGATGCCCCTTTCCTGCAAAACCTGCCAGCAGGCGAACATCTCATCCATCTTCCGTTGAACGGGGTGGCTCCGGGGACCTATTGGGTCAGGATTTCCTCGGACAAAGAGACGGTGACAACACCATTGATCAGGTCGCGCTGACACCCAGTTCCGGGAGTAGGATCCCGATAAATCGGGCATTCACCTAAAAAAGAAAGGCGCACCCCAGGGTGCGCCTTTCTTTTTGGCCAGTGTGACAAGGGAATCTTTATCCCTGGCTGGAAGGGGATTCCAGACGAGCCAGGTACTTCTCGATTTCCTGCCCCTCTTCGGAATCGGGATATTCAGCCAGAATCCTGGCATAGGCGGAACGTGCCTCCTCGCGGTTGCCCTGTTTTTCATGGAGCTGACCGGTTTTAAGGAGGAAATAGGGCGTGGTCAGATTATTGTCGGCAGCACCGGCCGCCTTGACGTATTGAGCCAGCGCTTTGTCGAGTTGATTGAGCTCCGAGTAAGCATCGCCAATGGCTCCCAGCTTCATGGCTTCCGTGATATCGTCCTTGGGGCTGAATGTCTCGAGGTGGGAGATGGCATCCTCAAAACCGCCCAGATGGAGATAGCAGATGCCGGCATAGTAATGCGCCGTATTGCCGGCTGGCGTGGATCCGTACTTGTCGATGATCTCCAGGAAGCCGGCATAACCACCGCCCGGGTTATTGAGGGCCAGATCAAAGGAATCGCGCTCGAACTGAAGCTGGGCCTGAAACATCTGTTCAACGGCCTCCTTCTGTTTGGGCTCCACAATCACGAACCGGTAAAAAAAGTAACCTCCGACGACAAGGAACAGACCTCCCAGTATGATCAGCAGGATCTTCTGATTCTTTTCCCAAAATCGTTCAGCACTGACCTTTGCCTGTGAGAGGTCGATCAATGTTTCGTCCTGAACTTGTTTCTTGCGGCGAATCGTTGCCATGTGCAGCTGAGTGGGTTAAAAAATTGCAGGCGCAAAGGTAAGGGCTTTTTTCCTTACGTATCGTGCTTTTTTACAGGGCCTTCCTGCGGGTATACGAAAAGAGGACAACAGAGTTGCGTGTCGACAAAGTGTCAGTCACGGATGAACGGGTAATCCGGCTGGACATAGTTGTCTTCCCATAAGGCGGAAGGATCGGGCAGGGGCGATACCTCGGCAAAGTTGGTCGCATCCTCAATCTCCTCTTTGACCCGGTCGCGGATATCCTGTATTTCCTCCTCGCTGGCGATTCCTTCCGCCAGCAACCGCTGCTCAAGGTCCTTGAGCGGATCCAGGTCCATATAGGATTTGAGCTCTTCTTTGGTGCGATAATTCCCCGGGTCGGAAACGGAATGTCCTTTGTACCGGTATGTTTTTATTTCGAGAAAGTATGGGCCATGACCTGCCCGGATATGCGCAGCTGCACGGGCGAGCGCTTCATGGACCGATTCGGGCCGCATGCCGTCCACCGCTTCACTGGGCATGTCGAATGCGGCACCTATTTGGTAAAGGTCGTGCACGTTGCTTGTCCGGTGCACCGAAGTGCCCATGGCGTACTGATTGTTTTCACAGATGTACAGGACAGGCAACTTCCATGTCATGGCCATGTTGAAAGATTCATACAGGGCACCCTGGCGTGCGGCGCCATCCCCGAACATGGTGACACAAAGATTGTCCGTTCCCTTGTACTTCTCTGCCAGACCTATGCCTGTGCCGATAGGGATCTGGGCGCCGACGATGCCGTTGCCACCAAAATAGTGGTGCTCCCGCGAGAAAAAGTGCATGGATCCCCCCTTGCCTTTGACGCATCCCGTGGCCTTGCCGAAAAGTTCGGCCATGCAGGAACGGGCCGACAAGCCTTTGGCCAGCGCAATGCCGTGTTGCCGGTAGCCGGTGACAACGGGATCCTCGGGACGCAAAGCGGTCACCAGGCCGGCGGCAATCGCTTCCTGTCCGATATATACGTGACAGAACCCCCGCACCTTCTGCTGACCATAAGCCATCAGGGTCCGTTCCTCAAACCGTCTGATGCGCAGCATCAGCGTGTACCACTGGAGATAGGTGGCCTTTGAAAAAGGGCTGTTATTCGTTTTTTTCCGGGAGGGCTTTGTCACAACCTGCGCCATCGTCTTACATTTGGGCGATAAAGATAAGCGGTTCCGGCTTTACCCGCCGGGATGACACCCTGGAGGAATCCTCTGCTGCCCTGCATGGACGAGGTGCATATTGACCAGTTATCCCTGACTTCCTTCAAAAGCTATGAAGAAGCGCAATTCCAATTCGGGAATGGATGCCAGGTGATTACCGGAAGCAATGGAGCCGGAAAGACGAATGTCTTGGATGCCTTGTACTACCTGGGCATGTGTCGCAGCTATTTCTCCCTGAAGGATCGTGAACTGGTGCGACATGGCGGAGATTTTTTTCGGTTGCAGGCTACCTGCCGGGTTGGTACCTCCCCTCATCGCCTTGTCGTCAAAGTCCGACCCGGCGATAGCAAGGTGTTTGAATGGGACCATAAACCCTCCGTGACCCTCGCTGCCCATGTAGGCCGGTTGCCGGTCGTATTGATCACTCCCAACGATACGGATCTCCTCTCCGGATTCAGCGAGGAACGCCGGCGATTCATGGATCAAACCCTCTGCCAGGCAGACCCCGACTACCTGTCCTGTCTGTCGGCCTATGGCAAGCTCCTTCAGCAGCGCAATGCCTGGCTGAAAGCCGGAATGTTGCGTCCTTCAACCGATACGGCCCTTCTCGACGTGCTGGATCGCCAAATGGAAGAGCCGGCTCATTATATCGTTACATCGAGGCAGGCATTTGTCAGTGAGGTCGATGCGTTGACGGCAGTTTATTATCGCCGGCTTTCCCATGACAAAGAACATCCGGGACTGGCCTATCAAAGCGCGCTCACCCAACGCGACTGGACCTGGCAAATGCGGCAGAGCCGGTCACGGGATCTGAGATCAGGCCGCACCACTGTTGGGGTACACCGTGATGAAATAGATTTGCTTCTGGACGGTCATGCCGCCCGGCGTTTTGGTTCACAAGGCCAGCTCAAGTCTTACGTGATGGCGCTCAAACTGGCGCAATACGTGTATCTGGCCGGAAAAAAACAGGTCTCCCCCCTGCTGCTGATGGATGACATCTTTGACAAACTGGACCAGGATCGGGTGGCGGCGCTCATGGAAATTCTTTCCGGCACGGAATTCGGCCAGGTTTTCATTACGGACACGGATGCGAACAGGGTTCCTGGTCTCCTGCGATCCGTTGGACGCCCGTTCACTACCTTTAGGATGGAATCCAGTCGCATCCTGGATCGAAGTGACGATTAGTGTCCGATGAGAAAGACCAATGAAGAAAGCCTGGGAGACATACTGGCGCGCATCGTCCGCCGGGAAGGGTTCCGCCAACCCTTGTGGGAAGCGGAAATCAGGGAAATCTGGATGAGGGACATGGGCGACTACATCGCCCGGAATACGCAATTCCTCCGGTTGCGCGGACACGTCCTCGAAATCGGCATCCTCTCTTCCGGCCTGCGGCACGAATTGCACTTCTCCCGAAAAAAAATCACCTCCTTCCTCAACGAAAAGCTGGGACAGGAGGTGATCCAGGATGTCATCCTGAGAGGATGATCCTCAGGCTCTGGGCTTCCGGCCTCCGGAGGCCTTGCCGGGGACATAATCCCTCGTGTGGGTGTCCGGCTTTGACGGCTTTTTCGCCGGTTTGGTTTTGGCGGCCAGTTCCACGGCTTTGTAGGCATTCACGACACCTCCGCTGGCACAGAGGGAGGAGAATGGCACTTTCTCGTCTTTGGTGCCCGGCTTGATGACCTCGCGATCCACCTTGCTGACTGATTTGAGCAGGATCTCCCTGACCTGTGCAGCAGTCAGGTCCGGATAATAGGAACGGATCAGGGCAGCGACACCGGCTACCACAGGGGCGGCCATACTCGTACCTTGGGCATCGCCGTACCCGTTGTCGGGTGTCGTGCTGTAAATGGCCATGCCGGGAGCGAAGAGGTCAACATTCTTTTTGCCATAATTGGAAAAAGGGGCGGCCAGACGGTCACCGTCCTGCCAGTTGAGAGCGCCCACTTCGATCCAGTTGCGGGCAGCCTTGCGACCAAACAAACCGCGCTTTTCAAAGTATTTGTTGGGGAAGTTGTCACTGGTATCGTTGTTCTTTCCATCGTTGCCGGCGGCGTGGACCAACAGCACATCATGGGCCTCCGCATAACGAACGGCTTCGTCCACAATCTGCTTGTCCCAGGAATAGCTTTTGCCGAAACTCATGTTGATGACTTTGGCTCCGTTGTCCACGGCATAGCGAATACCGTTGGCCACATCCTTGTCGCGCTCGTCTCCGTCGGGGACTACCCTGACACCCATGATGATGACATTGTCTGCAACGCCTTTGATGCCCGTATCGTTGGACCGGTCGGCGGCGATGATGCCGGCAACATGGGTGCCGTGAAAGGCATCGGGTCCGGCTATGTCCGCATTGCCGTACTGCCATTCGTTGGGGTCAGCGTAGTTGTCGCCAACCGTCGGGCGCGGGTCGAAGGTGGTGTCATAATAGATGGTCCGGCCCTTGAAGTACTCGATCGCTCCGTCAAAGTATGAGCCATCCAGGCCGTTGGTCAACAATTTGGACACCAGCTGGACATCATTCTGCAGGGTCTCATCTTCGGTGTTCAATTTTTCAAGGGCTTCCAGCGTCAGCTCTTCGGTTCCCAGGTGGGCCTTGAGACGCTTTTCCGCTTCCA
This sequence comes from Saprospiraceae bacterium, assembly GCA_024103195.1. Lineage (GTDB taxonomy): Bacteria > Bacteroidota > Bacteroidia > Chitinophagales > Saprospiraceae > JAGNXB01. Next base: position 15,575 of record JAGFIW010000140.1, read on the forward strand.
TGTAGTTGGTTTTGAGCGTCTCGTAATAGCCAAGGGTGGACAAAGCCTTTTCACGCTCCTCTTGAACAGTCGTCTTCAATGCCTGGTATTTGGCATATTCCTTTTTGGCTTTGCCCTTGAGGCTCGCCGGATCTGCTGTCTTGTATTTTTTGTCGTAATGGACAAACAGCCGCGTCATCTCCAGGAGGTCGTGATGGACGTTCTCACCATTGGCATTCCCGATGAAATTCCAGCCGTACATGTCATCCGCATAGCCATTCTTGTCGTCATCCTTGCTGTTGCCGGCTTTCTCACCGGGATTGCGCCACATGATACGGTTGAGGTCCTCATGCATAGGGTCCACACCGCCATCCAAAACGGCAACGACCACCGGAACACTTTTTTTGCCTTTCAGTAATTGTTGATAGGTCTTTTCGGTGCTGACACCGGGTACCGCGTCTGCGGTCCAATCCAGGTTGAACCAGTTTTCCGGCGCCTTGGACTGGCCGGATTGGGCCAAAACGGAAATCGGCAGGACGAATCCCGCCAAAAGCGCCAACAGGGCAAATGAACGGTTGAAGGAAGCAACCAGAGAAGTCATAAAATTGGGTTTGATGGTTGGTAGGTGCAAAGTCGAAGAGGAGGACCCGCCGGGGCCCTCAATAGTCATGGTCTGAAACGCCGTCGCCGTCATCCAGATTGTGCCGGTCTTCTTCACCAGGCTCATCGTAATCGTCCGATTCCTCCGTCCCGGCAAATTCTTCGGTATCGCCAAAATCTTCGCGGAGGTTGCCATCAGCATCGTAATCATCATCGTCGGCAATGATCTGACGGGCTTCCTGTACGGTCATTCGGACGAGATAATAGACATCTTCGGTCTCGAAAGGAAGCGCGGATACCTTCTTGCCTTCCTTGTTGACGTAGGAAATGAGATGCTGCGCAAATCCGTGCGGGTACTGGAGCTTGATCCGTGTGAGGATGTCATCCGGCAGATTTTCGTAATCCTTTACAATCCTTTTCTTAGGGTTCATAGGTGCTTTCCTGTGCTGCAGTGTGAAGGAAATGGCTTCTTCTGATCGGGGTAAAAGTCTGTAATTTTGTTGAATCCGCCCCGGAAACATTCCTCCGGAACTCCGGCCAAAAGTAAAGGTTTTGCAGATTCCTGTCACGATGGGTACATCAGCACCACCACCACCTCATAACTTTCCGGCGAAGCAGGCGTTTTCTCTGGGCAGCCACTTCGTCTCCGCAACTTGCCATGGATATACAATCCACCATACCGGACACTTCAGGAGGTAGCGAACGCTACAAATTCCTGGCCATCCGCACCTATGCCGACACGGAATGGCTGGCCGACAACCGCAAGCGGTACCGGCAAGTCTATGACCAGTATGAACTCACCTACATCTATGTCGAGCTGAGTTTCATCAACAAAGCTTTCGATCGGGAAGACTGGTCGGCCAAAGTGGAATTGAAATGCTTCAAAGCCCACCAGAAAAACCGCCCCGTTTGTCATCTGACCCTCGAACGAGACATCCCCAAGACGGAATCCACCGTTTATCTGCGGGAGGGATGGGGCAACAAAAAGGAAGGCGCTTTCTGGAAACCGGGGACCTACTTCTGGGAAGCCTGGATCGATGGACACAAGGCCGGCACCCGCTATTTCTATGTCCAGACCACGGGCCAGAAATCGCCCGCCATCCCCGACGACTACATCCAGTTGGCGGGTGTCCGCATGTATGAGGGGCCCATGGACGACGTTCCCGAACACGAAAGACAATATCTGGAGGAATTCGATAGCAGGGACTCCCGGTTTGTTTACCTCGAGCTGCAACTGGAAAATCAACTGCCCGGCACCAATTGGTTTCTCGAGTTGACGGTAAAGTTTTTCAATGAGGGCCGCGAATTGAAGGGAAGAGTGGTCAAGTTTGTCTCTGTGCGGGAAGAAGACCAATGGCTGACCCTCAGCGTAGGGTGGGGTAGTGACACCCGGGGCACCTGGCGGGAAGGGACCTATACCGCCGAGATCGTCTTTCTCGATCGACTGATGGCTACCGTTTATCTGAGATTTGGGCAAGAGTATCTGCCCGGAGCTCCCATGGTACTCTTGCCGGGTCAGGACAGGGCATTCCCCCTCCTGGAGAACAAGCCCGACACCCGGTCGCTCCAGGAGGTGCTCGATGAGTTGGACCGCATGATTGGTCTGACCTCCGTCAAAAAACAGGTGCGCGATCGAACCGCTTATATGGAGTTCCTTCGTCTGCGGCAGCGCCGCGGATTCCTGGAAGATGGTCAAATGCAACTCCATGCCGTCTTCAAAGGCAATCCCGGCACCGGAAAAACAACCGTTGCCCAGATGATGGGCGCCATCTATTTTCAGCTCGGTCTGTTGTCCAAAGGCCATGTCCATTCCGTGGACCGGGCTGACCTGGTCGGCGAATACATCGGACAGACAGCGCCCAAGGTGAAGGAGGCGTTGGACAAGGCCCGGGGGGGAGTTCTCTTTATTGATGAAGCTTATGCCCTGGCCCGTGCCAATGACGACATCAAGGATTTTGGCAAGGAAGTCCTCGAAATCCTGGTCAAAGAGATGTCCGATGGTCCCGGAGATATTGCCATCATTGCGGCCGGCTACCCCGCTGAAATGAATCACTTCATCAAGAGCAATCCCGGCTTGAAATCCCGGTTCAAGATGGAAATCATGTTTCCGGATTACACGCCGTCCGAGTTGTCTGCCATCGCTGATGTGGTATCGGAAAAGCTGGAAATTCGCCTCGATCCCGAAGCCAAAAAGCTGCTTGACCAGATCATCCTGCGTGAATATCGCGACCGCGACCGGACTTTTGGTAATGCCCGCTTTGTGCACGATCTGGTCGAGCAGGCCAAAGTCCAACTGGGTCTTCGCACCATGCAGACGGAAAATCCGGAATCCCTTTCACCAGAAGAGATATCCCTGGTTCGCGTGACGGACATCATCCATTCCGCAGAAAGCGAAGCAGAGATACTGGCCCATTTGCCAGTCGATGAAGAGCTGCTGGCAGAAGCCTTGCGTGAGCTGGATGCCCTCAACGGCTTGGCCGCCATCAAGGCTGAGATCAGGGAAACCGTATTGCTGGTCCGGTATTATCTCGCCTGTGGCGACCGGCAATTGAGGTCCTTCTCCATGCATACGCTGTTTGTGGGCAATCCCGGAACGGGCAAAACCACCGTCGCCCGCATCCTCGCCCGGATATACAAGGCCCTTGGCCTTCTGGAACGGGGTCATGTCGTGGAAACGGACCGCCAGGGACTGGTAGCTGGGTATGTCGGCCAGACAGCCATAAAAACTGCCGAACGCGTCCAGGAAGCCATGGGGGGTGTCCTCTTTATTGATGAAGCCTATTCCCTTTCTCAATCGGGCGCCGGAAGCGCCGGGGATTTTGGCGACGAGGCCATCCAGACTTTGCTCAAACGTATGGAGGACCACAGAGGAAAATTCTTCGTGTTTGCGGCCGGATATCCCGATAACATGGAGAAGTTCCTCAAAGCCAACCCCGGTCTTCGTTCCCGGTTTGACAAGACCCTGGTGTTTGATGACTACCCACCGGAACAACTCACCGAGATCCTGCTGCAACAGATTCAGGCCGCAGGTATGGATCTGTCGGCCGACGCCGCCAGCGAAGCAGCCGACTGGGTCCGGGAACTGCACCAGCAACGCGACCGTTACTTCGGGAACGCCAGGGTCATCCGCCAAATCGGAGAAGCCATTCTCCATCATCATCGCACCTTGTTGGCGCGCCGTCATGCCGAAGGCCAAACAACACCGGTAGCTATGATTGAAAAGGATACGATCGCTGCCGTTCGTCATGGCTTCCGGTCTGGCGAATGGGTACGTAAGGGAATTGGATTCCGCTAAGCCGAACAATGAGGCTCCGGCAAGGCATGGATTTTGCCCTACCGCGGCGTCTCTATCTTTGCATCCATGACCCCAAAGACCCGTATTGCCCTTATTAGAGAAGGGAAAATCCCCCCCGACAGGCGTGTGGCCTTCGATCCCTTCCAATGCCGGGAGATGATGAGCCACTACCCGGTGGACATCGTGGTCGAACCTTCCCCTATCCGGTGCTACACCGACCAGGAGTATATTGACGCCGGCATTCGGGTGGACTTGGGCATCCAGGATTGCGGGATTTACTTCGGGATCAAGGAAGTTCCTCTGGATGCCCTGATCCCTGACAAGACCTATTTTTTCTTTTCCCATACCATCAAAAAGCAACCCTATAACCGGCAGTTGCTTCAGACCATCCTGGACCGCGGCATCCGGTTGGTGGATTACGAAGTGCTGACAGACGATCGCGACCAGCGAGTGGCCGCCTTCGGTTATTATGCCGGCGTCGTGGGCGCTCATAATTCCCTTTACGCCTACGGCAAGCGAACAGGGCTGTTCCGGTTGCCGCGAATGAAGTATCTGCGGGATTATGCAGAGGCGATAGATACCTACCACAGTATGGACCTGCCACCGTGCCGTATCGTGGTGGCCGGTGGCGGAAGAGTGAGCAAGGGAGTGGTCAGAGTATTGGAGGATATGGGTTGTGTCCGCATGGCACCCGACCAATTCCTGGCCAACAAAGAGTTTTCCTACCCGGTGTTTACGGTCCTGTTACCATCGGAATACGTTCGTCGAAAAGACGGAAGGCCTTATCGCAAGGAAGAATTCTATACACGACCGGAGGACTTCGAATCCGCCTTTGCCCCCTATGCCGCCCGCGCCGATATATTCTTGAATGCCATCCTGTGGAAGAAGGGGGCACCGGCGTTCTTCACAACCGCGGAAATGGCAGGTCCGGATTTTCGCATCCAAGTCATCGGTGACATCACCTGTGACATTGCCCCGGATACGAGCGTCCCTTCGACCATCAGGGCCAGCACCATCGATGATCCTGTATTCGGTTATGATCCCGTCAGACAGAGGGAAGTAGCCCCATATCTTCAGGATGCCGTGGATATGATGACCATTGACAACCTGCCCTCCGAACTTCCGAGAGATGCCGCTTCTGCCTTCGGCGCCCAATTGCTGGAATCCGTCATACCCGAACTTTTTCTACCGGAAAGCCGGATGTTGGAGCGGGCGACCATCACGCTGGATGGACAATTGACACCCCGTTTTGCCTACCTCCGGGATTATGTGGATGGGTATTAAACGTGCAGCAGCCATTGCCGGACGGCTCCTTCCATTCTGGATACCGGATCCGGATCCGGATCCGGCTCAAATGAAGTCCCGGTGACCTGTTCGTACAGTTGAATATAGCGTTCACTGATGGCGCGCACAACATCGTCTCCCATGACCGGCATGGTTTGATTTTCCAGTCCCTGGAAACCATGAGCCATCAGCCATTCCCGCACGAATTCCTTGGATAACTGAACCTGAGGCTCCCCTCGGGAGCGCCGTTCTTCAAATCCCTCCAGCAGAAAATATCGCGAGCTGTCCGGGGTATGGATTTCATCCATGACCAGTAAATCCCCGTGCCAACGTCCGAATTCGTATTTCGTATCCACCAGGATGAGTCCCCGTGCCCTGGCCATCCGGGTTCCCAGATCAAACAGGGCACGCGTGCGTTGTTCGAGAAGGGCCCACTCGTCCGGGGTGACTATGCCTTGTGACAGAATTTGCTCGACGCTGATGTCCTCGTCATGCCCGGACGTCGCCTTGGTGGCCGGGGTAATGATCGGTTCCGGAAAGGGATCGTTCTCTTTCATCCCATCCGGCAAAGAAACACCACATAGCGTCCGATGGCCCTCCCGATAAGTGCGCCAGGCATGCCCGGTCAGGTATTTCCGGATGACCATCTCCAGGGGTATGGGATCACAGTACTTACCGATCGATACATTCGGATCGGGAGTGGCCTCCAACCAGTTGGGAGCCACTTCGGAACTGGCCCTGAGGAAATAAGCTGACAACTGATTGAGAACCTGTCCTTTATAGGGTATGGCCCGCGGCAATATGTGGTCAAAGGCGGAGATGCGATCTGTGGCGACCAGAATGATGCGATCGCCGATCCGGTAAAGATCGCGCACCTTGCCGCTGTAAAAGTGTGTTTGCCCCGGAAACGAAAACCGGGTTTCCTGCACAGGCCGGGGGGTGGAGGACATCATGCCGGCATGGGATCACAGGTTTCGCAGGCTGTTCCGGTCGCGAAGTATTTCCTTGAGTTCCCGGATAAAGCCATCCGCATCGGGGGAAAGTTTCCGGAGCGTCTCACTCAGATCAAAGAACGAACCGTTCTCCATGCCCGGAGCCAGTCGCTGGATCTGGTCCTTGAGTTGATGGACGTCTTCTTTCAGCATTTTCTTCAGGGAAGGGATATCATGCCAGTCTCCTTCAATGGCGAGGGCTTTTTGACGGGTACCCTCGGCAGGGTCTTCGAGCGGGTCCAATTCAATGATCCCCCGGTCCTTGTCCTCCGAAAACGGTCCGGATTGCATTTCAGGCAATTGCCATTGGTCTCCGGCATTGACCAGAAAGATCTCCAACCCCTTCTCCTTCATCCTGTAAATGATGAGGCGAATGTGTTCCAGCATACTCATGGATAGGCAACAAAATTTCCGGCCCGCAGTTCGCAGGACCAGACAAAGAAACGGAATTCACCGGAATTCATTTTGTAGGACGGGGCACAGGAAGGTTTTCCTTTAGGGCTATTGTCCAGAAAACACCCAGGCATCGCATCCAAAAACCGTCTTCAGGACCGGATTCTTCCAACCACAAAAAGGCTTTGGGTTTGAGTCGGCCACTGGCCTCAGGACCGGCCAGCAAGGCCATTCGTCGGGAACCATGCACCAATTCGGCACTACCGTCCTCCAGGAGAATGTATGACCAGGTGCCGCTGCCTGCCGGGACCAGGGTCCAGGTCCCTGTTTCGTCGAGGGAGGCAATGTGCCGCTCATCTCCGAACAGATGGATACCTGATTCCCGGATATGGAAGGTCAAAAGCACGGGGATTCCGGAGATCCTGACGACAAGCAGGTACTGAGGAACCTGTGATTTGTAGTGATAACTGGCCCATGCGACCACCGGCTCCTCATATATGGTAAAGAGTGTGCCCATCTTGCGGTCTTTCCATCCCCGGTACTTCTTTGTCCCTAGGGCCAGTTGGCAGAGCAGACCCGATTCATCAGAAGCCCATGGCTGGAGGGGGCGGGCATCCACCATCACCTGCAAGGCTCTCCGGTCCGTTTCGATCTGGTTTTTCGATGGATGGCTGTACCTGAAATAGAAATGGGTGAAAAGGAAGGCTGATCCCGCCAGGGATGCCATCATGATCATACTGAAAAAAATCATGGGTGATCATCAGGATTCGTGAGCCTTCATGGATTTACGCCGAATGACGTGCCCGCCAAGCGGCCCGTCAAAGTTACAAGCTTGAGGTCACCAACTGGAATTCATTCTCCATATCCCACCCGGGGAAGTCATTCATGGCGTCTTTCGGGCTGGAGGGAGATTGTCTCTTATTCGGGCCGGCGGCTTGAACCAGGACACGCCAATCCCGACCGGTAATGCCTGGACTTCTTGATAGCCGGGCAACCGGGGTGCAATGGAAATGCGGGGGAGATGAGCGTGGGAAAATCCGGGTTTTGGCCCTTTGCCGGTTCTGTGTTTCCTCAGCCCAGGTAAGACCGCAGTGCGTTCTTGTTGTAGGATTTCCGCAGACGACGGATGGCCCGCTCCTTGATCTGTCGGACTCGTTCCCGGGTTAGGCCGTACTGTTCACCGATCTCTTCGAGGGTGAGGGATTTGAATCCGTTCAGTCCGTAATAAGCGGAGATGACTTCTACTTCCCGGGGAGAAAGCAGGGCCAGACCATATTGCACCTCATCCTTGAGGGATTCCTCCATCAGGAAGTTGTCAGGGCTGGATTCGCCGTCATTGACGAGCACGTCCAGCATGGTGGCATCGCTGTCCTCCCCATTGATGGGAGCATCCACAGAAAGATGCCGGTTGGTGCCGCGCAACATGTTGCTGACTTCACGGGGTGTCATGTCGAGGAGTTCGGCCAGTTCCTCATGGGTGGGCTCCCGTTCGAATTCCTGGACAAAAGAAAGGAACGCTTCGTTGACCTTGTTGTAGGACCCTACCTTGTTGAGGGGCAAGCGGACGATCCGGGCGTATTCGACGATGGCCTGGAGGATGGATTGGCGGATCCACCAAACGGCATAGGAGATGAATTTGAAGCCTTTGGTTTCGTCAAAACGCTTGGCGGCTTTCATCAGCCCGACGTTGCCCTCGTTGATCAGATCACTGAGGGAAAGCCCCTGGTTTTGATATTGCTTGGCTACGGATACGACAAAACGGAGGTTGGCTCTCGTAAGCCGTTCCAGGGCAGCCTGGTCTCCCATGCGGATTCTGCGGGCTAATTCCGTTTCATCATCCGCGCTCAGCATGGGAATTTTGCCGATGTCGTTGAGGTATTTGTCCAGCGAAAGGCTTTCCCTGCTGGTGATTTTATTGGTAATCTTCAGCTGCCGCATAGGGTCATCTCAGTTTAGGGAATGTTTGTTGATACGTTCCGTACAGCAAAAAAGTTGCCACAAATGCAGCAACCCCCTTGACTTTAAGACAACTATGCCTTAATGCTCATGGGCTAACCGGGATACAACCAGATCGGCGGGAAAGTTCCCAGACGCTGAAAAAATCAGCCTTTCCGGCGACAACGGAGACCCAACAGATGAGGAAGAGGATGGGGCCCTGCTTCAAACCGGTATCGGTCTGTTCCGACAAGGGTCATGTTGGGAAAACAACCGTAGGGCGAATAGTCCCATTCCTCGATTTTTTCCAGGTCCAAACCGGCATCCAGAAGATTTTGGATGATCTCACTCACCGGGTGACTCCAAAAGTGGTCTCTCACGGCAATACCGGCATCCGGATCCGCATAAGTGCCGGTGGATTCTTCGGTGATGGGCTTGCTGTGGGGAAAATAGGGGTAGCCCAATTGGCGGGTCTCGAAGTCGAACAGATAAAGCGTGGGGTGGAATTCCACAAAAACGAACCAACCACCCGGCCGGAGGGCATGGGCAATGACCTCGGCCCACCCATTCAGATCGGGCAGCCAGCCAATGGTGCCGTAACTGGTGAAAACGCCATCGAAAGTGGCCGGTTGTACCTCATTACGTCCATCGTAAATATCACTGCAGATGAACCGGGCCGGGATCCCGGCCTGTTCGGCCAATGACCTGGCCTGACGGATGGCCTCGTCGGAAAGGTCCATTCCGGTCACTCTGGCCCCGTGTCGGGCCAGCGACAATGTGTCCTGACCGAAATGGCATTGCAGGTGTAATACATCCTGGCCTTCCAGCGAAGGCAAAAGGGACATTTCCGGTGCCATCAACGTGTCTTTACCGGCGAGGAAACCCGGAACATCGTAAAAGGAAGAAGTAATATGTACGGCAGTCCGGGCGTTCCACGAACGCCGGTTGTCTTCCCTGTAAGTACCCCAATCTTCCATCAGTCGGCTATCTTTGACATCAAAATTACGCATACACATGGCAGACAGCGCAAAACCGCAAGGTCAACAATTGAATATCGAGCTGCCGGAAGAGGTGGCAGAGGGGATTTATTCCAATCTGGCCATCATCTCGCATTCTCATTCGGAGTTTGTCCTCGATTACATCCGCATGATGCCCAATCTGCCCAAGGCAAAGGTCAAGGCACGCATCATTCTTACCCCCCAACATGCCAAACGGCTTTTGCGCGCCCTGGCGGACAACGTCAAGAAATTTGAAGCACAGTTCGGAAAGATTGAAGACGTCGCTGAACCGGGTGGGTTTCCCCCCATGAATTTCAACACCCCTACTGCTCAGGCCTGATCCATCCGCCCCATGAAAACATCTACCCTTGCTCCCCTGGTGAGGTACACCCTTCTGGGCCTCTTGCTGTGGATGTCCACCTGTGCGCAGGTGGCTGCCCAGCAACGCGAACGTCCCACGCCCAAGCGCTTTAGCGACCAAATATGGTATGGGGGCAGTTTCGGCCTTGGATTCGTAGGGGGAAACCAATTTTCCCAATTCAACTTCGGGATATTTCCCATGGCAGGTTACAAACTGACGCCGTGGTTTTCGGTCGGACCCCGGCTCGGCGTGGATTACAACTATTACAAGGCCCCGAGTGCTTCCAGTCTTAAACTGAGAGCCGTCAATGTATTCGGATATTATGCCGGCTTGTTTGCGCGAGCCCGTATTTACCGGTCCTTTTTTGCACAAACCGAATACGGTGTCGATATGGGGTCTTTCCCGCGCTTTACCTATTCCGGCCTGATGGAAGTGGATGACAATGACCGACCGGTCAAACATCAAGTCACCCAGGAACATGGTTTTATCGGCCTTGGATACAATTCGGGAGGCACATTTGCCTCGGAAATCCTCGTTCTCTATGATCTTCTGGTGGCCGAGAATTCACCGCTTAGCCCCTGGAATTACCGTATCGGTTTTACCTACCGATTCTGAGAAGGGCTCAGGCAAAATAGCGCAAAATCGCTTTGACATCTTTGTCCTGCTTCATGTCAGGCAGATAGGTGAAGAAGACGTCATGGCTTTCGTATCCCTCTCCCAACGCTTCCTCAAGACTGCGGAATGCTTCTTTTCGCTGGCCTTTTTTGATTTGTGCGGCGGCCATCAGGTAGTATATGCCGGCATCCCAGGTGTGTTCGAGGGCGTCCTCCAGGATGTGTAGGGTGCCATCCCAATCCTCCCTCTGCCAGTGGACTAGCGCATACCGGATCCAGGGTTCGGGGATTTCCGGAGCTATTTCCGTGGCGCGCACCATACATGCTTCCGCCTCTCCGGTACGCCCTTCCTGATACCAGGCCTCTGCCAGGGCCAGCATGTATTCCTCATTGCGGTCGTCCAGGTTGACAGCCCGCTCGAAATAGCGCGCGGCAATGGAGGGTTTGCCTTCGTGCATGTAGATCTTCCCGAGTTGGTAATAGGTGTCGTCATCCAATGGGTCCAGATTGCGGGCCTGGAGAAAGTACTGGCGGGCCTTGCCGGGGATTTGAAGGGCTTGGTAGCTCTGCGCCATCAGCTTGAGAATGCCCGGATCGTGGGATCGCTGGAGGATGTCGTACAGGTTTTTCAATGCCCGTTTGGGTTGGCCAATGGCCAAAGCCACCTCGGCCGCATAACAGAAGGCCAGTGAAAATTGGGGTTCCAGCATACCGGCATATTCAAAGGCCTCCAGGGCCTCTTCATAACGTAGGAGGTAATAGTATGCCTGACCACAATTGAACCATGCCATCCCGTTGTACGGATCCCGGTCGATGATGACCAGGTGAAAAGCCAGGGAGTCCTTCTGGTTGCGGGAGGATTCCGAAGCCAGCCAGATTTTCTCAAGGGCAGTCCGGTTTCTCGGTTCCAGGGTGAGAATCTCCTTGTATCGCTGGTAGGCTTCTTCTTTTTCGCCCGTTCGCTGAAGAAGACTGGCTTCCAACAAGAGGATTTCAGCCATCCGGGAGGTAGGCGCCCAGGATTTGGCACCAGCCAGTAGCGCTCGGGCCAGTTCATTTTCGTCCAATTGAAACATGGCTCTGGCCCGCAGGCAGAGGATCGAGATTTCGTCCGGACAGACCTTCTCGAGCAGACTCATCATGGCCAAGGCTTCCTGTGGCCTCTTGTTTTCCAGCAGAAGGTCGGTCTTCAGCATGAGCAACTCGGCATCCAGGAGATGGATAGTCAGCGCAAAATCACTGACCGTCAAGGCCTCGGCATATTCCATTTGGCCCTTGTGATGTTCAATCAAATCCAGGAAGTCCCTTTTGGCAAACAAATGCAACTGCTCCTGATCCCTCAGGTGGGCAAATCGGTCAACCAAAGGGAAAGAAAGGTGATGGGCATCAAAATCGGACGGCTGGGTCTGCATAAATCTCGGTGATATGCCCTGTTTTACGGCTTTCAGCGAGTAGGGATTCCTCCCGGAGGATCAAGATGCACCGGAATGGGGCCCCGATTCAGATATGCATGATGTCGTTCATGTGTAAGGTGGACATGATCAATGAAATAGACCACCGGTAGGACCGCAAGAAAAAAGCTATGCCCTCTGCAGGGCATAGCCAAATTTACCCAAAACAGGGATGCGGTAATTGGGATACGGTTGAAGTTCCTCAAAGGCCAAGATAAGGCAAGTTGCCTGGAAAAAAGCTCTATTGGCCGGAGGTAGAAAAGCGGTCATGCCGGAAAACCGGCATGACCTGAAAAACCTGTACAAACACAACGGTAATTGGGATGCTTTTCAATCCCTCCTTTGAGGGGTGGACCATTTACGGTCCATGAATGACACGACAAAACGTATGCCAAAAATGAATATATATAAAAGATTTTCATTTGAAAGACATGTGGGTTCTTCAGGATGGACCATCCCAAGGAGGCGTCCGGGCATCTGAAAAGGGGCAAAATGGAGGTACAAACGACCGGTCGATCCGACCGGGGGATCGGGATGGGGAACCAGAGTGGGCAAGGACGACCAGTGGCCCCCCCACCGTTCAGGTTGGAAAAAGTGTCAGGGAGGCTTAAAAAAGGAACAGGCCAGATGGGCATCTGGCCTGTTGATGTGTCGGGGTACCAGGATTTGAACCTGGGACCCCCTGCTCCCAAAGCAGGTGCGCTACCGGACTGCGCTACACCCCGAATGAAAAGACCGGGCGGTATTCGTCCCGGTCCGAAGTGCGGTGAGAGCGGGATTCGAACCCGCGGTACCCTTACGAGTACGACAGTTTAGCAAACTGTTGGTTTCAGCCACTCACCCATCTCACCAAGGACCAAAAAATCAAGGGCTGTAAACAGGCCTGCAAAGGTAAGTAATCTCCATGGATACATCCAAATGATCAGCGAACGGACAGGGCGAGCTGGCGTTCAAGGTTTTCCACCGTCTGCCGGAATTCCTTGTCGGTATCCATCTGGTCCTGAATGGCACGGCAGGAGTAGAGAACTGTCGTGTGGTCTCTGCCGCCGAACATTTCACCGATGACCTTCAGTGATTTGTTGGTGAGGTTTTTGGCGAGATACATGGATAGCTGGCGGGCAACAACGATGGGTCGTTTCCTGGTTTTCGCCCGGAGCTTGTCGACAGGGATCTGGAAATGCTCTGCGACCCTGTTTTGGATGTGGTGGAGGGAGAGCTCCTCTTCGCTGCTCTTGATGAAGTCCCTCACCACCTCCCGGGCCATTTCGAGATCGGCCGGCCTTTGGTGCAGGGAAGCGTAAAACGTGATTTTGTTGAGGACCCCCTCCAGTTCGCGTATGTTGTCCTTGATATGATGGCATAGGTACTCGACCACCGGTTTGGGCAGTTCAATGCCGATCTTTTGCATTTTGTCTTCCAGGATGGCCATCCGGGTCTCCAGATCGGGGCTGAGCAAGTCGGTCGTCAGGCCCCATTTGAAGCGGGATATCAGACGCTCTTCCATGCCCTCGAGGTCTTTGGGGGCGCGGTCGGAGGTGAGAATGATCTGATGCCCGTTCTGGTGGAGGTGATTGAAGATGTGGAAGAAGATCTCCTGGGTCTTCTGTTTGTTGGCCAGAAACTGGATGTCATCCAGGATCAGGAGATCAATATTCTGGTAATAGGCCACAAACTCGTTGATGGCATTGTTCTTAATGGCCTGGATGATCTGGTTGGTAAAGGACTCGGTCGTGCTGTACAGGACGGTTTTGTTCTTGTGGTGCTGGATGACTTCGTTGCCAATGGCATGGGCGAGGTGGGTTTTCCCCAAACCCACATGTCCGTAGATGACCAAAGGATTGAACGCTGTACCACCCGGTTTGCGGGCTACGGCAAGCCCGGCTGATCGGGCAAGCTTGTTGCAGTCTCCTTCAATGAAGTTGTCGAAGGTGTATTGTTTGTTGAGATGAGGATCCACCCGCACATGGCGGATGCCCGGGATGACAAACGGATTGATGAACGAATTGGGCAGATATCCGGGATGGCTCTCCCCGTTGGCCGGGTTGCCGGTGGCCATGCGATCGGCTTTGGGGGATGAGGACGACGGATTCATGAGAATCTGGTACTCCAGTTTTCCCTGGTCGCCGAGTTCCTTCTTGATGGTCGCCTTCAGAAGGCCGACATAATGCTCCTCCAGCCACTCATAGAAAAATTTGTTGGGCACCTGGATGGTCAGAACGGACCCCTCCAGATGAACAGGTTTGATGGGCTCAAACCAGGTTTTGAAACTCTGTGCGCCTATACTGTTTTTGATGGTCTTGATACAACGATCCCAAACGGTATGGCTGTCGGCAGTCATACGGAGCATAATTAGTCGGTTCGGTATGGCACATAGCCCTTTAGCCCCTCGAAAGGAGGGTGGGGGCATATGTTCATTTCGGCTTATAAAGTGACCTCTGTTTTCCTCTGCCGAGAACTCGGCCTATGGTGAGGAGGGACTGCAAATTTGGAAAAAAATGTCTGTACCAAGTGCCCCTTTCCGGGAAAAAAATGGAAAAAAAAAGCGGTGCGATTCTATCTGGTTATTAGGCCGTTGAAGGTCACCTTCTTACCCGAATTCAGGCCAAGGGATACTTCCTTACGGCCGGATTATCCGGCTGACCGGCAAAGGTTTAGGGGGACACCTTGGCGGCGCGGCAGGTGATGCAACGCCCTTTGAAATTCCGTTCGAACCAGACATCCATACGGCCCAACCAGGCACCACCCCATCCGACCTGTCCGATATGGACCTCTCCTCCAGCTGCATTACGGACTACCACCCCTTCCCGAAGCAGGGTATGGGTGTGTCCGCCCAGGATGATGTCGATATCCGTGGAGTGAGCGGCAAGCGTGCGGTCGGATACCCGGTCATCCGGATACTCCAGTCCCAAGTGACTGAGACAAACGACCAAATGACATCGTTCCTCCTTTTTCAGGTGGTGGGCCACCCGGTCGGAAATGGCCAATGGATCCATATAGGTAATGCCTCCGTACAGTTTGTCGGGCACCAGGCCGGCCAATTCCACCCCGAGGCCGAATATCCCGACGCGCACAGGGCCCTTTTCAAAGATCCTGTAAGGTGCCACCATGCCGGCCAACGGGGTCTCCGTGAAATCGTAATTGGCATTCAGCATCGGGAAAGACAATCCCGGCAACCTGCGCTCCAGCAGGGGAAGCCCGCCGTCAAAATCATGGTTGCCCAACGTGGCGGCGTCATACCCCATTGCCTCCATGGCCCGGAACTCCACTTCGCCGTCGAAGAGGTTGAAATATGGCGTCCCTTGAAGAATGTCGCCGGCATCCAGCAGCAATACCTCGGATTCCACTTCCCTGATCCGGCGCACAAGGGATGTTCGGCGCGAAGCACCGCCAAGCCCCGCCAGATCACCGGCCTGCGCCGGAAAAGGTTCCATCCGGGAATGGACATCGTTGGTATGCAGCAGGGTGACCTTGTACCGCTCCGGACCCCGGCGGGCAGAGAGCAAATAGGGGGCGGTAACCATGCCGGCTACAGCCAGACCCGATTGTCGGAGGAATGTGCGACGGCGCATGGGCTTCATGGGTTTCGGGTGATTCTGCCATCCACCTTGCTTTCGAGCATTCGGCCATCCATGAACAACCGGTAGGCATGGTCCATGAAGACATCCCTGAGCAAAAGGGGGAATATCGAATGAGGGTAACCTTTCATGAAGGACAACCGGTCTCCCCCCTGGGCGATATAATCAGGCATGGCGACCCGATATTGTCGGCCAGCCTGCAGAGGCAATCCGCCGATGGTCAAGTCCGTCACGCCCTCCAACCCAATGACCATCCGGACCTCGGAAGAAACCGGCCATCCGTCCAGACGGGTAATGGATGCCATCAGTTGTCGAACGCCTTCGGCATCCATTTCGGCGATGGCCAGGAAATTGTCAAAGGGCAACAATTCAAAACACATCCCTCTGGTGAGAGGTCCTTCCGCCAAAGCCGGCAGACGGATGCCGTGGTAATTCATCAGGGCAAAGTCCACCGGCAAGGTGTCCATCCTGCGGGCCGTTTCGAGCCAGAGGTCAGCCAGCAGGTTGCCCAGAGAGGATTCCGGCTGGGCTTTTTCAAGACCGGGGCCCACCAATCCCACCTGTTCCTGCATTTCGCGGACAAGCCGATCCCGGTAGGGTTTCAGTAACACCGTCATCATACTGTCCTCGGCGATGGAGGCGTCAAGGGTCATCGGTGAAATATCCACCGTTGCCCGGTGGAGAATCCGGGTACAACCGGATCCGGACAAAAGAAGCAGGATCAAGGTCCAGATCCGCCATCCGGTCAGGTACGGTGCCGTCATTCCCGGAGGGGAAGGCTTGGGCGGATGTTCATCCCGGTTCATTGCAGGAGGGCTGCTTCCTTCTTGATGGCCAGCAAAGCGGTTTTCAAGGGGTCCTTTTCCTGCTCTCCGAGAAAACCGAACAGCTCCCGGACATAATCCTCCGAAGTCGCTTCCTGAGGCAGACGGGCAGCTACCTGGTCAATGACTTCCATGGTCGTGTCCCGGGCCAGTTTGAGCACTTGCCAGAGCGCATCCGATACATAGATCTGTTGGGTGATGTTGTGTTCGAATTCCTGTTGAATGGCCTGCATCATCCCCCATTTGAGTGAAGAGACGGTCATGTGTTCCGTGCGCAACCGGAGCAACAGATTGGGGATGCTGATGCGTTCACAATACAAGGACAACCTCTCGTAGGCCTGCAGTCTGAGATGGATGGTGATCTTTCTGGATTCAGCTTGTTGTTCAGACCTTCGCGTCATCAGGAGCTGCTGCGTTTGTTGTTTCATCAGTACATAAACGGTGGCAAACACCACCAGGCCAGGCAGCGTCAGCTTCACAATGTCCAGAAGGATTTCGAGCGGGGTCATGGCAGGTCATTGAACAATGGGCGAAATTAGGGCATTCCACGCGTATGTCCCCGGCAACCGGCGAACCAATCCCTGCCCGGGGATGTTTTTACCTTTGCTTTCAAATAAACCGGCCATGACCACATCCACGCAAGAAACCCTGCTTCCGGTCTCGCTCACGGAAAGTGCCGTACGGGCCCTGAACCGGATACGGGAAGAAGAAAAAATTCCCGACGGCCATTTCCTCCGCATCGGTGTGAAGGGAGGAGGATGCAGCGGATTCAGTTATCAGCTCGGATTTGACACCCGAAAGGAGGGCGACCAGGAATTCGTCATCGGGGGCATACCGGTAGTGATGCAAAAAGCCCATCAACTGTATCTCATGGGCATAGAGATCGATTGGATGGACGGCCTGGAAAACCGGGGGTTTGCGTTCAACAATCCCAATGCCAAGGAAACATGCGGTTGCGGGACTTCCTTTTCGGCATGAACCGCCATCAAACAGAGACGGATGCCCTGTCTTTGGTTCCTTTTTCGCTGATACCCATAGCGCTTGCCGGCCTGGCCACAGTGGCGGGACTTTCCGCCTGTTCAAAAAAGTCCGCAGAAGTCCTACAGACCAATGGCATCCAGGTGGAGGTGTTGGATCATCGCGCCACCAGCGGGTGTGAGATGGTGTTCCGCACCAGGGATGGAAAGGTGTTGGTGCCTGTTGGCTGGGCAGGGACGCCACCCGAGCTTCATCCCGGCGACATGTATCGTCTGCAAATCAGACCGGACTCACAGGCTGTATATGCGTGTACGTTGCCTGGGGAACCGGTAACCGTGCTTGCACATGTCCGGGAAAAAAGCGGTGTACTACCCGGGACCGGGGGGATCAAACCCGAAAAAGGTCTTTGTGCCTGGACCCTTGATCCTTATCGCGTTC
Source organism: Saprospiraceae bacterium (assembly GCA_024103195.1). Lineage (GTDB taxonomy): Bacteria > Bacteroidota > Bacteroidia > Chitinophagales > Saprospiraceae > JAGNXB01. The sequence goes on from JAGFIW010000140.1 coordinate 33,292, forward strand.
CCTGGATGGTACAGATCATAAAGCAAACAGATCCGGACCGTATTACCCGGTACAAATACAGGGAAGGGGCTGCCTATTTGTTTGCCTCATCCGCCGGATTTTGGCTGTTTGACGGGTATGGACGTTTCATCTGTCAGGCGGAGCGAACACCGGAAAAATGCCTGACCGATCCCCATTTGGTTGATCCGGAGGTGATCCTGGTCCGCCAGTTCGGCACGGCCCGGTAAAGCGGATAGGATTGACCAGTTAACTTTGATGCGGCAACCCCGACACCCTTCATGTCATTGAACCCTCATTTACAACCTGACGACCGGCAGGCCAATCCGGAAGAAAGGCTGCTGGACAAAACCCTTCGGCCCCAATACCTGGACGAGTTTTCGGGCCAATCCAAACTGGTGGAAAACCTGAGGGTTTTTATCGAGGCAGCCCGCATGCGTCGGGAGAGTCTGGATCATGTCCTCCTGCACGGACCACCGGGATTGGGGAAAACCACTCTGTCCTGCATTATTGCCCATGAATTGGGAGCCTCCCTCAAGATGAGTTCTGGTCCGGTCCTGGAAAAGCCGGGCGACCTGGCAGGACTTCTCACCAACCTCCAGGAAGGAGATGTTTTGTTTATCGACGAAATCCACCGGCTCAATACCGTTGTGGAAGAATACCTCTATTCGGCCATGGAGGATTACCGGATCGACATTCTGATCGATACAGGGCCGAATGCCCGGAGTATCCAGATTGCCCTGGCTCCGTTTACGCTGGTCGGAGCCACGACCCGGATGGGATTGCTGAGCGCTCCGTTGCGGGCGCGTTTCGGAATCAGCTGTCATTTGGACTACTATGACCTGGAAACCCTGATCCGGATTGTTTACCGCTCCTCGGCCCTGCTGGGGATTCCCGTCGAGCAGGGTGGGGTGGAAGAGATCGCCCGTCGCAGTCGGGGCACTCCCAGGATCGCCAATGCCTTGCTGAGACGGGTGCGGGATTTTGCCATGGTCAAAGGGAAGGGCATCATCAATAAAGAGATTGCCCGTTTTGCCCTCAATGCCCTTCAGGTGGACGATTGTGGGTTGGACGAAATGGACAATCGCATCCTGCAGACCATCATCGTCAAGTTCAAAGGTGGACCGGTGGGTCTGAATACCATTGCTACCGCTGTGGGTGAGGAGCCGGGCAATATCGAGGAGGTGCACGAACCTTTCCTGATCATGGAAGGATTCCTGCATCGTACGCCACGGGGTAGGGAGGCCACGCCCAAGGCGTTCCGGCACCTGGGCCTTACCCCTCCGGGTCGCCAGGATACCCTCTTTTGAGGTGATTTTCATCAACATTGGCCATCACCAAGGGAAATTTACCAGCTAGAAGCTCTTCAACTGTTGTCAAATGCCCCGAAAACCCGTAATTTCGTCCCCTGATTCCACCCAAAATTTCCAAACCCCTGCTATGCGCATGAACATCACCTTCAAGGCCGGGCATGTCCTGTCAGCCTTCCTGGTCGTATTTCTCTCTGCCGGCCTTGTCCCGGCATGGGGCCAGACTTTCTTCGAAGGACAATCCCCGGAGGGCTATTCCCTTCCGCCATTGGAAGGCATCGAGCATTATGACGCCTTTCGGTTTGATCTTGATTCCGTCTACCGGTTTGTGCATTCCACCGGTCAGGATATCCATATCGGGCTGCGGTTTGGCGAAATTGCCGTTTCCGCTGTCCTGGACCCCAAACCTGTCCGCCGGGCCGATGCCGTATCCTGGGCGATGGAAGAAACCGGTTTGAAACAAAGGCCTCCCCGTCCCAACATCATATTTATGGGATGGCTGGACAGCGATCCGGCAGCCAGTATAATGCTGGGTGTCAACAAAGGATTCCTGGCGGGTTCCTTTCAACATGGGGGCATCCTCTATTCGGTGGAACCGCTTTGGCACCATGTCAAAAGCGCCCCGAGAGATATCGTGGTGATCTATGATGTCGCCAAAGCCAAAGTCCCCGGCAACCCGCTATGCGGCACCGATGAAAACATCCACCGCTGCACCGACCCCGGACATCAGCATGATGCCGGAGATCAGCATGAACAGGAGGAAGACGGGGACCCAAGGTCCTCCAGTTGCAAACTCGTGGAGTATGGAGCCGCCCTCGACTGGTTGTTTGTCAATGATTATGGTGGCGAAGCCGAAGCCTGGGACCGTGTGGATTACATTATGGGCACACTGGTTCAGGGACAATACACTGGTCATTTCAACAATGACTACGAGTTTGTCCGGACCCATGAATTCGCCTCGACCTGCAGTACCTGTGATCCGGACGAATGGACCAATACGACCAACTCTTCCACGCTGTTGAGCAACTTCCGCAGTTGGGGACAGGGTGGAGGATTCGGCAATACGGCCTATGATGTCGCCGG
>JAGFIW010000159.1 GCA_024103195.1 Saprospiraceae bacterium
TTACTAATAATACTGCAGAATGTTGCGGCCATTGTAGGGCTTGATAACCCATATCGCCTCGAAAAAGCCCATCCACAGGTTCCTGAACAAGAGCAATTGAAATAGTATAATATTTTGAATATCAGTATATTAAATAATGTTCAAAGCCTTGTGCGTCATGTTTTCTAATACTTGATCTATCGGCAAAATCAGCCCTGATACGCAAGCGGTTCCAATCTGACGTCAGATTGTGTCTCCAGGTGTTTTCTTTATGCCTGATCAAGCACAACGGTCAACCCCGTTTAACAACATAGCCAATTGGGGACCAAAGCCAGGACACCAAGCAGAGCCAGTCATTTACCCCTAATCCACCAGGATCATCCGCTTCATGGCCCGGTGGGTGGCGGTCTCCAGCTCGTAGTACAGCATGCCCTCCCGGCGCACCTCCGCCCGGGAAAGGGTCACCTCGTGATATCCCCGGCCATAATCGGCCCTGATCTCTTTCACCACCTGGCCGGTCACGTCATACACCCGCAGGGTCGCCGTGGTCGGCGCCGGCAGTTGAAATCCGATCACCGTCAGATCGCGGAAGGGGTTGGGTTCGTTTTGGTACAGCGCGAAGGCCTCTGAAGGGACCGGCGCCCCGTCAAACCGCAAAGCCACCTCCATCAAACCGTCCTCCCGATCGTAAGCCTCAGCCTGTACCATGCGGGAAGTCACCCGCAAGGCATCGCTCAGCCTTCCGTTTTTCAACGGCCGAACCGTGATGGCATACAGGGCCGTACCTTCATCCAGGGACACCGGACCGCTGCCGTGCCAGCTCGTGGCCAGCATGCCGTCGGCCGCGCGCGACAGACCAAAATGCGACGCACCCAGCTCCGGCCACAGTCCCTCCACCGCCACAAATTCGAGGACCTCCGGATCCCACTCCAGCGTGTACTGGTAGCCCTGAATACCTTCGAAGGCCTCCGCCGTCACCACCATGGTGTACTCGCGGCCCGCCTCAAGCAACGGGTCCTCCAGGCCGAAAGCCAGCGTACCCGCCATCTCGCGCACCTCGACCCCCAGCAGGTTGTTGGCTACGGCATCACCGCTGACATCACCGATTTTCATGCCGACAAAGCCGGCCGATGTCTGTCCGGGTGTCAACTGGGCATATTGCCGGATCTCCGGGAAGTTACAGGGCTTGACCGGGTTGGGGAAGGCATATCCGGATTCCACAAATCGCCAACTCGTGTTGTTGGCAAAGGCCATCCCCGGCGTGAGGATCATCTTGCGCAACTCGATGATGTCGCTGATCGAGACGGAGCAACTGTTGTTGACATCGGCGGCAATCAGCTTGTAGGGACTGCCCAGCATTTTGATCCCCAGCAAATGCTTCTGGATCAACAGCAGATCATAGGTACTCACCCCGTTCAACGGCAGGATGTCCTTGTGCGGCGTCACGGTGTACTGCCCCAGGGTTGGTACCTGGCCGAAACTGGCCTGGCCCTGATCGGAGGTGAGCATGCCGGGGTGATTGACCGATCCGCTGAGGCTGACCGTCACGCCGGCGATCCCCTCCTGTTCCTCATTGACGGTATAGGCCTGCAATTCGGTGTTCATCGTCGCGGCGCAGGGGCCCATCCAGTCCTGGATCCACAAGGTGGTTTCGCAGTAATCCCAGTTGCCGGCCTCGTCACCCACCCAAACGATGACGTGAAGAATGGGGGTTTGGGTATTGGGCGGCATGTCGAGGCAACTGACCGTCACCATATCTCCGGTATCGTCATCGGGCTCGGTCTGACCGGGATCCAGATCGCTCTTCCGCTCCACCTTGATCGTCAGGTTTTCGTATTCGGTACAGTTGTCATAGCTGTCCCCCGACTCGAAGCTTTCGGCATAGACATCCGCAAATCCGGTACTCGGCATCAGTTCCACCACGAGCCCGTCGATACAGATGGGCGTCGGCTTTTTGCAGTCGCGAATGGTCACCAGCTTCGTACAGGTGTTCCAGTTGCCGCACTGATCCGTCACCTTGAACACCACCCTGTGCGTACCGTTGGGGTAGGCGCCACTGGCGTCCGAAGTCACGCCCTGGACATCTTCCGTACCATCGGCATACAGATCAATGCTCCATTGGTAGGCCAATTGTTCCTGGGGGGTACACCCATCGGTGGCGGGGCAGATCAGCTCGACAAATGTCGGCTCGCAGTCCGGATTGAAGCTGCAAATCTCTTTGTCGCTGCAATCCTCCCATTGCGGGGCCTCGTTGTCCACTACCTTGATCTCCTGGGTGAAGGTGAAGTAGCCGTCGCCGTCATCCTCCCAGGCGCGGCGCTCGGAAAGCGGGTTGCAGCAGGCCGTGTACCAGTCCGTAAACGGATACCACTCCAGCAGGACATCACAGGTCAGCGGCAGACCCAGGTCGCTGTTGGCATACCGGAAGACATGAGGTCCGGTGCCCGTGCCGGTGATGTTCACCGACTGCTGCTTGGTCGTATTGAATTCAAAGCGAACGGTGGTACCGCCCGTGCGGACCACGCTATAGACATCCCCTTCGATCAGACCGGGGATCTCAACGGATCCGCTGGTGTGATAACGCAGGGTAAAGCGGTCGCCGGTTTTGAGCTTGCGTGCCGTGACAAGCGCGTTGATGGCCGTTGTGAAGGTGACCTCCTCCGTCGCGTCGTTGATGTTGGTGGTCGCGTAGTCGATGACGCCATCCGGACGGTAGAGGCACCAGTCTTTCACGATCCAGGTGCGCAGGATTTTGTAGCAGGCATCGGTGGTCACGAGGACATGATCCTGGTGCTCGATACCCGGCAATTCGCAATCCCCGTTGTGGACGGGCTCGCCGGTTGCATCCGGGGTCAAGGGACAATTGACCGTCACGTCGCAGGGGAACTGGACCGTCAGCGGCGTCTCGTCCTCAAAATACACCCGCTGAATACAGTTTGTATTGTTGCTGAAGGCGTCGGTGACCGTCCAGCGGCGGTTGATGAAGGGATTGTCCGCGCACTTGTCCGGCGTACCCAAATCCTGATGCGTCACCGTCAGGCCGCATTCCTCCGTGTTGTCCGCCACCTGCGGCCGATGACCCAAAGCGCCCGTCCAACCGATGCGTAGGCACACCTCCCGGATCACACCACCCCCCAAGGGAGCCGTGTCTTCCACCACCAGCAGCCATGTGCCCGATGCACAGAACATGTGCGTCGATCCCGCTGCTAC
>JAGFIW010000186.1 GCA_024103195.1 Saprospiraceae bacterium
AAGAGGGCGCCGACAAGGATCAGCGGTTTGCTGGTCTCGCCGATGCTGCCAGGAATCTCTCCCCACCACATCTGGGCAGGGGTATATACCTGAGTTACGGCATCCCAACCGCCGGCATAGGCCAGCGCCAGGGGAGTCGCTCCCGTGAAGCCGTCCACCACCGTGGCAGAAGCGTCAAACGTAGCCCAGTCCAGGGATTCGAACAGGCCGTTGAAAACCGTCAAATGCCACCAGCCGTAATCCACGGCGGAACCCGCTCCCGTGGACGTCAGCGCGGACACCCATACCTGGTCGCCCGATATTTCGGTCGGATAGGCGAAAAAGACGAATACCCGGGCCAACAGGGCGATATTCCAAATGTTGCGACCGGTGCCGCCAAAGGCTTCCTTGCCGATCCATACGGCAAAACCCACCGACAAGGCCAGGATCCACAGCGGGATGTCGGGCGGCATGATCAGGGGGATGAGCGCCCCGCTGACGAGAAAGCCTTCCTCGATACCGTGTCCCTTTTTGGCCGCGTAATAGAATTCGATCGCCAAACCCACCACATGCGTCACCACAAAAAGCGGGATCATCCTGATCAACCCATGGATCAGCTTGAGGTGGAATCCCTCGAAAATGCCGGGGTAGAGACCAAGGGCCGCAAAGTGCTGGTGGCCGATGTTGAAGGTGCCGAACAGATAGCAAAGCTGCAAGGCCAGGACCACATGCACCATCGTCCGCTTGAGATCCATGCCGTCGCGAATGTGCACGCCCCCTTTGGTCACGTGGTCCGGGACAAAGGCCAGGGTGAAGAACCCGTCATACACGGTGTGCAACAGCGGATACTTCTGTTTGTCAGGTTCGATCCTTTTCAGGAAGCGGAGCAATCCATTCATAGGGGTTCGTATCGCTTGTGTTCGTTGGTTAACCTTGTTCCTGCATCTGACGCATACCGTCTTTCAGGATCTCCTGCACCGGCACCTTGGACGGGCAGACAAATTCGCAAAGGGCCAGATCTTCCTCCACGACCTCGTAGATGCCCAGCCCCTCCATTTTTTCGAAATCTCCGGCCAGCACGGCCTTCAGCAAATGCTGCGGGTAGATGTCCATCGGGGTGACATCCTCGTAGAGGCCCGTGACCACAAAGGCCCGCTCCTCGCCATGCGTGTTGGTCTCGGCGCGGAATCGCATCCCCGGCATCAGGAAATTGGGGAAGGTGCGGGAAATGGACGGGCGCGGACGCAGCGGCAACAGCCAGCCGAACAACTCGTGCGTACGGCCTTCCTGGACGGCGGTCAACTGGTCGTCGAAGGCGTCGAGAAAATCGGCAGGCTCCTTGGCGGCGCCGGTCAGCACATCGCCGGAAATGAATCGGATGTCTTCACCCTCCGCCGGCAGACCGCGGATGAGGTCGGCCACACTGGCCCCCATGCGGGTGCGGACGTATCCCGTCCAGGTGAGTTCTGCGCCGGTCAGGGCAACGACCCGGCTGGCGTCAAACCGGCGGTCGCGGAAAAGGCGACCCAGGGTCATCACGTCCTGAACACCCAATGTCCAGACGATTTCGCCCGGCTTGAGCGGCCGCACATGGTGGATCTGAACACCGACATTGCCGGCCGGATGCGGCCCGCTGAACCAATGTCGAACCACCCCGCGCGCTTCGGCAAACCAGCGGGACGGCGCCTGGGCACTCCGCGCATTGAGGCCCAGATGAACCTGCCCGTCCGTCAACCGGCCCAGCACGTCCAGCCCGGCCTGGAACGCCTCTCCGTCCGTTTCGACGATCAGGTTGTTATCGGGGGCCAGGGGCGCGCTGTCAAAGGTGGAGATGAATATGTCGCGGGGGGATTGCCCGGGATCGGGGATCGTATTGAATGGACGTTGCCGCAGGAAAGGCCAGAAGCCGGCGCTCTGCAGGAAGGCGACCAGCTCCTGCCGGGAGGCTTTGGCGGGATCGGGCGGAGACAGCGTCAGGTATTTCTGCTCCTTGTCGGCGAGGATGACCAGGTGGGTAATCATGCGCTTGGGGCCCCGCCGGATTTCCACCAGCTCCCCGGAAACCGGAGAAACGATCGGCAAGTCGGGGCGGTTTTTGTCGTAGCACAGGGGCTCGCCGGCCTTGATGGAAGCGCCGACCTCGATGGCGACCCGCGGAATGGGCGGCATACCGACGAAGTTGGGCGGCTGTACGGCATAGGTGTTGACCTCCCCTTCGCGGATGTCGGTGCCGGCCTGGCCCTTGAGGCGAATGTCAAATCCGCGGCGAAGGCGGGTCACCGGCTCTCCACCGGTATAGGCCGGATCCTTGCGTCCGAAGAGCTCCGCCATCGTGGGGAACACCCCGTAGTTGGATTTGTCGGCGACGCCCATTTCGCGGGCGCGGACATGGAGCATGCTGTTGCCGACCAGGACGACCAGCGTCAGGATCAGCAAGGCCACAACGCCCATCAAAGTGAGCAGAATGCCCGGCAGCTCCGTCGTGGTTCCCGACTGGCCAAACAAAGGCAGGGTGATCGTCAACAGGAGGGTGGAAAGGGTCAGTGCGCGCATCAGGGTTTTCCCGTTAAGTCCGTAAAAGGAACGCGAGGTTCAAAACAAGCGCAAAGATATAGTGACCTCCCTCACAAAACGGTACGGAGCCTTTCTTTTCAAGCCTGTGTCTGCAATTTAGATTTTGTCTAAATAAAGGGGCGCGGCGGCCTTCCATTTCCTTCCTTCAGCGACGATCAAGCAGCGGCGGCCGACCTCCGCCAGGACGCCCATCCCCACACCGAAAGCACCGTGTACACGGCAAACAGAAAGGCGAACGGCCACATCTCCTTGGCGACATAAATCGCGATACACGCCAGGTCAATGGCGATCCAGTACAGCCAGCTCTCCAGCCACCGGCGCGCCGTCAGCCAGGTCGCCAGCATGCTGAAAGAAGTGGTCATACCGTCCGCCATCGCAAAATCCGCCCCCCACCGGAGCCAGAAAGCGCCCAGGAGCGCCCCACCCGCCAGACCGGCCGCCATCATACCTCCATGCAGCGCCACGGGCATTCGCCCCGGCTTCCGTTTTTCCCCCGATTCCGGCTTCCAGGTCACCCATCCGACTACCGCCAGGGCGAAATAAAACACCTGCAACAGCGCATCGGAATACAGCCTCTCCTCCACATACACCCCGAAGGCCAGCGCCACCCCGACCCCGCCCCATATCCAGCAACGCCGGTCGAGCCGCGCCGCCAGCACCACATAGACCAGATTGGCCGCCACCGACGTCCAGGTGACCACCTCCATCCAGGATGGGAAAGCCATATTTTCCATATTGGGCCCACACCCCCAAGCCCGGCCTTTTTCGCAGGCCGCTCAGGAAGCTCCCACCGGCATCGGTATCCGATGCTTACGGCAGGATCCGGGCGCGGTAGTTGAGTTCGTATATGACCGGATGCTCCGTACCCGGGTGCTTGTTGGCGAGGATGACATTGATGTAGTCGTTGACCACATCCCCCGGCTCCTTTTTGGCCGTGTCGAAGATGGCGTGGATCTTTCCCTTTCCACCGGGCGGCACCGGCAGCGCCGTCCAGTCGAGCGTCATGCAGTCACAGGCATTCGCCATGTCTATGATCACCGGCGTATCACCCTGGTTGACAAAAAAAAAGGTCTTTTCCCGGGTCTCCCCCCGCCGCAATGCGCCGAAGTCCACGCCGGTGTCCTCCCATTTCAGGAGAGCGACCTGCGCCGGGCGATGGCCGGCCACCGAATCCCCGGTCTGACCGGGGGCCGGAAACTTTTTGCGGGGCTCCACACTACCCGACTCGCCGCGCAGGCGTTTTTTCTCGATCTGGATCGTCGTCGGACCGCTGATGATCTTGAACTCGGTCCGGCGGTTGAACCGGTGCTCCTCATCCGTGCACTCGACGTCATTGACACACTGGTTGAGGATCTGGCCTTCGCCGTATCCCACCGCCTGGATCCGCGCCTCCGGTATCCCTTTGGCCACAATCCAGTTTTTGGCCGACTGCGCCCGCCGCTGGGACAACTTCTGGTTGTAGTCGTCATTGCCGCGCGCATCCGTGTGCGAAGACAACTCGATCACCATATCGCCGTACTGGTTGAGCAAGTCCACCAGCAACTGCAACTGCGGCTCGGCATCCGGCAGGATCTTGTCGTCGTCGTAGTCGTAATAAATGGCGTTGAGCCGGATGGGTTCCTCGATGGTATAGACCTCGTATTCCGGATCCCGGGGTTTGGGCATGATGGTCAGGGTCTTCTCGATCGTGGTATTGTCCCTGATGCCCTGGGTATTGAACTCGAGAGAGTCGGAGAAAAATCCTTCGGCGGAGGCGATGACCCGGTAGGCTTTCTCGGCATCCAGGATACCGCTGGCGATACCCTTCCCTCCGGTCATCCATTCCTTGGTCACGCCCATCTTGTCACCGGTCATTTCGATGACCTGCACCCGCACGCCTTTCAGCGGCCTTTGCTTTTCCCCCTCGATCACCGTAGCGAGGAGTTCCACTTCGACCGGTCCGATGGTGAAGGTGTAGATATCGTCACAGCAGGTGCGGCTGTCCAGGGATTTGCCTTCCGGGCGGTTGGACAGGAGGGCGCCTTTCCGCCCTTCGCGATCCACCGAAAAGGAATAGTCGTCCGCAGCGCTGTTGAAGCCCTGCCCCATATTCTCCGGTGCGCTCCAGGTAGAACCGTCCCAGTCGGTCCGGTATATGTCGAAGCCGCCGAAACTGACATAGGCGTCCGAACTGAAATACAAGCGCCCTTCGCGGAAGTAGGGAGATATCTCGTCGCCGGTCGTGTTGATCACCGTGCCGAGGTTGACCGGATCGGCGAAGGTCTGGTCGTCGATTTTGCGGGCGTAATAGAGGTCGAAACCTCCGTGCCCCCCGGGCATGTCGGAAGAGAAATACAGAACCTCGTTGCCGAACAGCTCACCGATGCACGGAAAGCGGGACAGCC
>JAGFIW010000189.1 GCA_024103195.1 Saprospiraceae bacterium
AACATGGCGTGGACAAAGGCCGGCTCGCCGGTGATGTCCAGATAATGGGTGCCCGCTTCGAGACAGGCCTTCACAACGGGCTCCCCGTACCAGTTGTAGGGTCCGGCGGTGTTGATGAGGACCCGGGTCCGGGCGGCCATGGCCTGCAGGGATGCCGGATCTTTGACGTCTGCGAGGACGATCCCTATGGAGGTCGCCGGTGCAGGCAGGGAATCCCGGAGGGCGATGAGACGGTCGCGGGCACGGCCGGCGATGGCGATGCGGGCCGACCCCCGGCCGGCATGCCGGGCCAGTTCGGCGGCGACGAGCTGTCCGGTGAATCCGGTAGCGCCGAAGAGCAGGAGGTCATAGGGGCGATCCATGGCCGGGTTTTCGGGACAAGATACACGGGTCCGGGCGTGGGGAGGGTGCCTGCAGGAATGTCCAACCGGAACCGAAGGGTTATTTTCGGGGTTGGTGAATCAGAAGACAAAAAGCAATCGGGTCATGAAAAGGATTACAGGGGGGCGATGGACATTTAGCATGAGGGACAGTGGATTATGGTGAAAGGAATGACCTGATACCTTCCAAGATACGTCGATATCTCTCGTTGCGCGTTTCGTAATACAGGTTTGCCAATATGGCTTCCTGCTTGCGGGAATCCTCCAGAATTCTTCGGAATTGTTCCAGAAGATATGGTTTAACATCCGGCGCGGCATTTGTCAATTGGAGGAATACATCCGTCCTGTTGTCGAGCAAGTAAATGATATCCTCGAAATCATGGCTTGTGCGGGGATCTGAAGCTCCCCTGTCCTCAAAGGCTGAAAACTTGGAGGCTAGAAAATAGGGCAGAGGCAGTACATGGATGGGCAAATGGTCCAGCATTATTTTTTGTTTAGAGGCAAATCCTGGAGCAAACCATGGATTGGCGGGAGCCCAGCCTACGGGATGGGTACTCATCACATCAACTTTTGTCTCTTCATATCGGAAACGACAAATAATGTCATCCTCGGAGGATTGAACAAACCCTTTTTGCGTCAATTTCTCCCGTATGGATTCCAACTCCGCCAATGACAGGATGGCCAAGCTGATGTCAATATCTTTTGTCGGTCGTATGTCTTCGGCTGCCGGATCATCCACATACAAACTAACGGCAGCTCCTCCTACATAAATCACAAGGTCATTCATATCCCCTAATGCCTGGGCGATCTTGCCAATGACGGCTTTGTTGAGTATGGTATTTTTCAACCCAGTCTTTGTTTGAGTTCCTTGATGGCCGCCAATCTTTCTCTGACCCGGCCCACTCTGAGGGCATCTGTCAGCGCCAAAAGCTGATGGAGCGATGCATCTGTCAGCGCAGCATCCGGGACGGTCGCGTATAATGGGGTAATGGCAAATCCTCTAGATTTTCCTTTGGCATAAGGCCAGACGAAGGTGTCTGCGCCTTCAAATATATGACAGAGCGGTGGGGCGCTGTGCGCGGTGGGTACGCCCCTGACCTGCGCACCTGGTTTGGCCGGGAAGACAACCGGAAGGCCGAATTGCAAAAAATCCAGAAGCGTCTGCTTCATGACGTTTTTGCCCGTATCATCCAGCAACCCGGCATAAGCGGATCTCGACAGTGACTGGCTGACTTCACTCTGACTGATTTTCAGGGACTTGGCCAGGGGTACTTGTTGCCATTCCGGCTGTTTCAAGCATAGGATCTTGAGAAGGACAACGATGTCCTGAGGCTTCATCGCTACGGGAGATTTTCGCATTGCGAATACGATTATTGTATATTGCAATATGCAATAATAAGGGCTTTTTACCAGGTATGCAGTACTTGCCAATAAGTTTATTGCAAATCGAGATATACGATAAGGCAAGCTTTCCCATGACGGGGTGCCTTACCGGAGGGTCCAACCGGAACCGAAGGGTTATTTTCGGGGTTGATGAATCAGAAGACAAAAAGCAATCGGGTCATGAAAAGGATTACAGGGGGGCGATGGACATTGCCCACGGTGATAGGGCTGTTGTTGGTGCTCATTGCCGTCAGTGGCTGGCTGGTGCGGCGTTATGTCCACGACATGGAGGCTTCGATGTCCACTGTGGTGGAAGACCGTCTGTTTGTGGAGAGTTACATCTATGACTTGTCGGGGCATCTGTACCGCAAGCGGGAGTTGATGCATGCCTGTCCGGGCCCGGAAGTCCGGGATTATCGGGCGGAGTTGCAGGCGCATGACGAGCGGATTGCGGCGTTGCTGGCCGAGTACGAGCGTACGCGGTTCACGGCTGAGGAGTCGGCTTCTTACCGTTCGCTGACGGCAGAGCTGGCGCGTATCCGGAAGGCGGAGGGCGATCTGCTGGTGCAGGGCATGGATGGAGCCGATGCCGGAATGGCGGCGTTGGACCGGTCCTATGGGGTGGCGTCCCGGCACCTCGATCAACTGTCCGCGATCCAGGTCAAGGAGGGCAGGCGACAGTTTGACCTGAGTCGCCGGCTGGCGGCGGGGTCTTCCCTTTTGGGCCAACTGGAGGTCATCCTTCTGATCGGGTTGGGGATGTTGTTGCACGCCCTGCTCCGCCATATCCGTCCCATCCCGTCGCGGCTGGTGCAGCAGCCGGGATTGAATTGAGGGCAATGATCTTGTTTTCAACTTGTTGCAATGAATACAAGTAATCTGTATATTGCGAAATCATTCCAAACCAAACATGTTATCATGAACCCCCAAAACCAATCTAATCAGCTTGCAATCACTATGTTGCACACAGACACACAGACACACAGACACACAAACACACAGACACACAGCCACAGACACACACAACAACACAGACACACAGAACCCACAACACACAGCTAGTACCAAAGGCAACACTTTTATCAATGTATTATTTTATT
>JAGFIW010000244.1 GCA_024103195.1 Saprospiraceae bacterium
ATCCTTCTGCCGTTTCTAAACCACACTTCATGACAAATCAAGACCCAAAAAACTTCGCACTTATCGGAGTAGCCGGATTTGTGGCACCCAGACACATGAAGGCCATCAAAGACACCGGCAACACACTGCTCGCTGCTTATGACATCAATGACTCGGTGGGTGTCCTGGACCAGTTTTTCCCTCAGGCTGATTTTTTTATTGAATTCGAACGCTTTGACAGGCATGTTGACCTACTCAGAAGATCCGGAAACAAACTCGACTTTGTCAGCATTGCTTCTCCCAACTATTTGCACGATTCACACATTCGGTTCGGTTTGCGCAGCGGTGCAGACGTCATCTGTGAAAAACCGCTCGTATTGAACCCATGGAACATAGATGCCCTGGCAGATGCCGCTGATGAGACCGGGAAAAAAATATTCAACATCCTCCAACTGCGTTATCATCCCACCATTGCCAGGCTGAAGAAAAAATTTGCACCCCCCTCGCTCAAACCAAGAAAATCGGCTCCTCCATCCAACCACAAAAAGGCGGACATCGATCTCGCCTATGTGACTTCCCGCGGTAACTGGTACCATGCTTCCTGGAAAGGGGATCTCCAAAAATCCGGAGGCATTGCCACCAATATTGGTGTTCACTTCTTTGACATGTTGATCTGGATTTTCGGTCAGGTGCAAAGAAATGTCGTTCACATCCTTACCCACGACCGGGCTTCCGGCTTTTTGGAACTGGAACGCGCCCGTGTTCGTTGGTTCCTGAGCATCAATGCCGATACCTTGCCGGATGACATCCGTGAAAAAGGCAAACGCACCTGGAGATCCATCACCGTCAATGGAGAGGAACTCGAATTCAGCGACGGATTCGAGGATCTCCACACTGTCAGCTACCAGGACATCCTTCAGGGTGGAGGATTCCGGATCGAGGAGGCCCGCCCTTCCATTGAACTTGTCCATGCCATCCGGCATCTGAAGCCCATTGGTCTGGCCGGCGACTATCATCCATTTGCCACCCTGCCCCTGGCCAAACATCCGTTTCATTCGCGTCATCAACCATGAATGCCCGGATACAATCCTGCCTTCGGGCCAGGTGGTGATCCCACGGGCAAGAAGCATTCCTGCCTGCGTTTCCTTCCACCCCCGGACACAGAGAGTATAGCATCCTCCCCAAGTTTCACTCATTGATCCCTATAAACCCATAAAAATCACGGACTTTGAAATTCCTCATTACCGGCACGGCAGGGTTCATCGGATTTCATCTCGCAGACAAACTCCTTCAGCAGGGGCACACTGTCATCGGACTGGATGCCATCAACGACTATTATGACCCGCAAATCAAATACGACCGCCTTGCACTCCACGGCATCCGGAAAGAGGACATCACCTGGAACAGGATGATACCGGGTACGACCCAGGCCGGTTACCGGTTTGTGCGGATGAATCTGGAGGATACCGCACAAATAAATGCCCTGTTTGAAGCGGAAGGCTTTGACGTCGTTGTGCACCTTGCCGCCCAGGCCGGTGTGCGATACAGCCTTGTCAACCCCATGGCTTACATCCAAAGCAATTTGGTGGGGTTTGCCAATATCCTGGAAGGGTGCAGGAATCAAAGCGTTGGCCATTTGGTATACGCCAGCAGTTCAAGTGTTTATGGCCTCAACGAATCCCTGCCTTTTTCCACCCAGGACAATGTCGATCACCCGGTTTCGCTTTATGCGGCCAGCAAGAAGAGCAATGAATTGATGGCCCATGCTTACAGCCACCTGTTTCAATTGCCTGCAACGGGCCTGCGCTTCTTTACGGTTTACGGGCCTTGGGGCCGGCCGGACATGGCCCTTTTTCTTTTTACCAAAGCCATCCTTGCCGGTGAACCCATCCAGGTGTTCAACCACGGACAAATGGTGCGCGACTTCACCTATGTGGACGATATCGTGGAAGGCATCATCCGTGTCATCGGGCATCCGCCTGCCGGCAATGCCACCTGGGACGGAAAAAACCCCGATCCAGGCAGCAGTCCCGCTCCCTGGAAAGTGTACAACATCGGCAATAACAACCCGACCCGTCTGATGGATTTCATCCTGGCCATCGAGGATAATCTCGGCATGAAAGCCAAAAAGGTCTATACCGACATTCAACCTGGCGATGTGCCCGCCACCGCCGCCGATGTCCGGGATTTGCTGGCCGATCTGGGTTATAAGCCCCGAACATCCGTGGCGACCGGCATCGATCGGTTCATCCGATGGTATCGTTCCTACTTCAACGTCTGACCGGTAAGCGCTTCCTGACCGTTGACAGACACCACCGAGGGTTAAACAGCCCTTGACCTGCTATTGCCGCAGATCGACTACCTGCCCCCTCCATCCGGCCTTGTCATCCATGCAACACCGCTGCCTTGAATATCGTATATTTGCAAAAGTGATGTTATCGCAACTTAGATGCGCTGACATTGCCTTCTTTAGCCATGAGTCTTCGGGACATATGGAGGGCGAAGCCGTGCAAAAAGTCTGGACAATATCCTCATTTTATGTTGAAAAATCTAATAGTCAACAAATTGTGACCATCCATCCCAAGGGCGATTGACATCCATCTCCGCCGATGTTCTTCTTATCCAAATTTTTGCGACCCTCCCGGCCCCTCTTCATAGGCAAAGTACTCGGCACCGACATACACGCCCACTGGCTTCCGGGCATTGACGATGGCGCACCTGATGTGTCCACTTCATTGGCCCTGGTTGAGGGCCTATACACGTTGGGATTCCGCCGACTTGTCGCCACGCCT
>JAGFIW010000276.1 GCA_024103195.1 Saprospiraceae bacterium
CAGAGAGCGATGAATGCCTTCGACTTCTCCGAAGTCGTATTTTCTCCTTCCTTTAGGGCCACATGCCTTGGACTTCTCCGAAGTCCTTCCATCCCATCCTACCTTAGGCCAAACCCTAGGCCGCGCGTGGACTTCGGAGAAGTCCCACGTCTGTTGCTCTTAAGGTCTGTGACATTTTCGACCTCGGAGAGGTCGCAGAGAGCGATGAATGCCTTCGACTTCTCCGAAGTCGTTATTTTCTCATCCATTCCGGGCCACATACCTTGGACTTCTCCGAAGTCCTTCCATCCCATCCTACCTTAGGCCAAACCCTAGGCCGCGCGCGGACTTGGGAGAAGACCCTCGGAAGTTGTCCTGCCTACAGCCAAGGCCAGCGCGTGGACTTCGGAGAAGTCCCACGTCTGTTGCTCATGAGTCGAAAAATCTTTCCGACCTCGGAGAGGTCGCAGAATTGGAGGAATTCTATCGATTTCTCATAAATCTAAAATTGATGGAACAGCCGGTAATCTCAGGCTTATCCTATAGGCTTCATCATTCCCAAAATGCTGTTCATCCCGTCAATCAAATCCCTATTATGCCACAAAAATCATGCAATCGGTTCAAAAATAAAGATATCGCGAAAATTTGATACGTGAATGATTGTAGAAATCATTGAATATCAGGCAGATTCATTTGACAACTGAATAGGGATATAATGTGCGAAAGAAGATCCATTCACGATTGTAGGATGTTGCTCAACAGAATCAGGATTGTAACCCCTGGATGGTAGATCTGAAGTCTCCTCTAAATTCCTTACTTTTGGCTTCAAACGTCGATTCATGGCAGATGCGTTCACCCAAATATATGTTCAAATTGTATTTGCCGTTAAGTGGCGACAATGTCTAATATTGCCAGCATGGCAGGAGAGATTGTACCAATACACAACAGGTATTATTCAATCCCGCAACCATAAATTATTGGCCATTGGCGGAATGGAGGACCACATCCATATTTTTATTGGAATGAAACCTTCAGAATCCATTTCAGATTTGGTTAGAGAAATCAAAAAAGCTACTAACGAGTTTGTAAATGCCAATTGTTTAACTGAAAGAAATTTTCAATGGCAAAATGGCTACGGAGCTTTTTCATATCATAGAAGAGATATTAACAGGATTTGCAATTATATACAAAACCAGAAAGAGCATCATAAAAGGCAGACCTTTAAAGAAGAATTTCAAAAATTGCTCAATGATTTCGGAATTGAATCGGAGAGCAAAACGTCCTTCGATTTTTAGTAACGGGTTCACGTCATGAAATAATGATAAATATTAAATATTAGTGAATTTTCGCAAATAAATAGACTTTTATTTTTACTTTGAAAGTGCGCTCAACATCCATAATGCTTATCTGGAAGATACTCAGCCATATAATCTTCTCATTAGAATCTTTTACATTTTTGAAACATCCTTCACCACTTTGACTTCGCCCATGTCCAGGAAGACAGTTTTGGTCGGGTTCCCGAAGTCTACTAACCCAATCCCCTCGGGGACTTCAGAGAAGTCCCATGCCTGTTGTTCCGTAAATCATTGATTCTTTCAAATTTGGATGGGTCGCAGATCCCCAGGAAAACCTTCGACTTCTCCGAAGTCGTATTTTCTCCTTCATTCCGGGCCATATACCTTGGACTTCTCCGAAGTCCACTTAAAAGGATATACTCCACAGGCTTGATCGTGGGCTTATGCGAAGTCCCACGCCTATTGCTCAAGCTCAGGAAAATCATTCTGACCCCGGAGAGGTCGCAGAGAGGACCATGATCAAGCGTCTAAGGATGGAATATCACCTCAGCATCCACCTGCCGGATCATTCCACCACCAGTTTTTGCATACCCAATCGTCTGCCGGCCACGTCCCTGATCTCAACCATGTACATGCCCGATCCCATCCCTTCCAGCGGGATGGTATGCAGGAAAGCAAAAGGCGGGATCCGTCCTGCATACATCTCCGTCCCGGACATGTGCAACAGCCTGACCTGCAATGTCTCGCTGTGTGGCAAATATGCATCCAGTTCCAACTGAACCTGCCCCCGGGCAGGATTGGGATGTACCTGAAATCGTCCCATCAATGACTCATCAATATGGGAGGGTTTGGAATAGTCACAATCCAGCGTCATCATTGCGTGTTTCCATTGCAATTCTTCATCCTCATAACAGCGGATGAAGGCTCCAACATGATCATTTGTGGGTATATTTAAAGCCTCTTCCTCCACAATCGTATTCAGGGAGCCCAGCTTTTCCATGTAGGAATATGGCCAACAATAACAACTCCAAGGGTCACCCCAATTAGGTTTACCCATTGTATGAAACACTTTCAGATCCTGGCCATTGATCGTGATCGTGTCGATGTCCTCCACGACAAAGGAATACGACTGATACGGGTATCCAAATGCCCATTTATCCCAGAGCTGGAAAATGGCTGTGTCACCAATTTCCAGCGAGAAGTCATACTGCAATCTCAGGGTATCCTCCCACAAAACATGGACTCTATACCCATCCTGGACCATGATCCAATCCCCCACTTTTCGACCGGAGTACCCACCCACCACCGTATCTCCGGTACATTCGACCAGGTAAAACTTATTCCACAAATTCGGATCTGAATACCCACTCACATAAGCCAGCTCATTTACATACCATTTGGCTCCGACAGGCGCCCATTTGTATTGGGCCGAGGCCTGCAGGCTGAAAAAAGCAAGGAGAGTAAGACTAATTCCACATTGGTAGATCATGATAGACGATTGAACGTTCGCAATCCATTGAACGAGTGATAGATAGGAGGTTTAATGATCCAGATGAGCATTCCATTTAAACTCTATGGTAGATGGTTGGCACTGCCTGTATCCAATGAGGAAGCAGGCGAATTATCAATAAAACTATTCCTTTATGGCTATATGCAGACTGAAATTCTTCCAAAATGCCAACTATGATCATTTCTGGCAAATAATCCGAGCCACATTCCACCTGCTCATCCTCCCGTGACATCACCCCTGTCCACTCAGGGACTTCGGAGAAGTCCCACGGCTGTTGCCCATGAGTCGAAAAATCATTCTGACCCCGGAAAGGTCGCAGAGAGGAAAACCTTCGACTTCTCCGAAGTCGTTTTTTTCTCATCCACTTCAAGGCCACATACCTTCGACTTCTCCGAAGTCCTCAAAAAAAAAGCGCCCCGGACAATGAGCCCGGGACGCCTTGGAGCACTCAAATAATCGCTGAAAATCAGAAGTTCCGGGAGCCGTCCGGCTGGAACACGAACCGCACATTATAGCGGAACTTCGTCGGCAGCGTCGGCGGCGTCACCACCGTCCCGCTGTCGTCCGTGGGCTCGACACTCAGGATCTCCATCTTGGCATATTGACCCTTGCCGGTGCGGAACACGAAAATCTTGCCCGCCTTGGGCGCAAACGAATGCGTCACCGGATTGTAATCATACCAGGTGCCATCCTGAATGGCCAGGTCACCGGCCGCATCCACACGATACCCGCTTTCCGGCGCTTCGGTCAACTCGTCAAACACACCGTCGAGGAGCTGCGCTCCACCCATGCCAGGCCCGCTCACGCCACCGTTTACCAGAAACGTCGTAAACCGCAGCGCAAAATCCCAACTGTCCGTATTGGCTTCGGAACCGGCCACTTCGGCGCCCGTCTGAAAACTGAAATAGGTGTACGGCGCCATGGGTGACGGACTGGCCGAGACACTCACACTCGCTGTCATGGATTCCAGCGGATCGGGATCGCTCTTGTCCTTCTTGCAGGAAGTCACACCCGCCGCCAAAACCAACACCGGTAATAAAATGGAAAAAGAAAAACGCTTCATATCGAAAATTTTAGTGTAGAAAATTCCAGTGAAATCCCAGCATGACATGCCTGCCCGGCATGTGCGGCACATTGACGGCATCGCGGTGGTCCGTCAAATTGTTGACACTCACCTGAGCCGTGACCGTCCGGGCAAAAGTCTTCATGACACTCAGGTTGAGCAAAACGAAACCCCGGGCATACTCCTCTTCCATATTGGCAAACCCGTTGCCGTCCAGATCCACCACACCCCACCGGCTCCGGTACACGGCGCGCACCGATCCACCCCATCCCGCCTTTTCCTCCAGGACCTGGACACGGACCTGGGCCATATGCGGACTGCGCCCCAGCAAACCCGAATAATCCGACATCGTCATGCGCCGGGCCGACCCTCCCGGACGGCTGCGCCCGTAAACGTTCCCGTCCCCGATCGCTGCCACCACATCCCGGTCGCCCGTCATCAAATACTGGTACCCGGCCGCCCATTCCACCAGCCTGCCCGCTGTGCCCCGGACATTCACCTCGGCCCCGCCCGTAAAGGCACTGGCCACATTGCGGTAACTGAATACCAACGCGTTGTTGGCGAGGATGGCCACCGGCAAATATTGGATCATGTCCGTCACCTCGTTCCAGAACAAATTGAAATCAGTCGTTATCCCGGTCGCGGAATGGGTAAAACCGACACCCCCATTGAATCCATGCGAAACTTCGGGCCGCAACTGGCCGATCTGCCAGGCCTCCGGGAGGATGCGGGCCACTTCCCCGGCAGCTTCCATCTCCTCCAGCTCCCGGATGGAAAATTCGGCCGCCCCGTAAATCCGGTACCCCTGGGCCGCCGGATTAGCATAGTGGAGATAGAGCTGCCGGAAATCCGGCGCCTTGAATCCGCTGCCATAAGAAAAGCGATAATGCCATTGCGGATTCGGCCGGTATTGCATCGACAACTTGGGCGACAACCGGTTGGCGAAGTCGCCATGCCAATCATACCGCAAGCCGGGGATGACCATCCACCGGGCCGTCGGTCGCCACTCGTTCTGGACAAAGACATAGCCCAGATGCTGGTTTTTGCGGGTCCGGTAACGCGAAGTCTCCACGGTATGCCCGTTGTACCCGCCTCCTGCCACCAACTGATGCTTTTCGTTCCAATCCCAGTCGGTCTGGTTTTCTATCCGCGTGAAAAGATGCTGAAAATCATCCCGGTAATAGGTGGAGCCCGAGTCGGTGCGATACAGATCCTGTTCGTACCGGTAATAACTGCCGTAGGTGCGCAGGGAAGTTTTCAGCCGGTCGTTGATCCGGTGGGTCAATACCGGTTGGATATTGTAATCCGAAGTTACGGACTGCCCTTCCACCCGGGTCTCGTCCGTCCCCAAAACAAAAGCCGCTTCCTGCCGGCCGCGGTAGAGCCGGTTGTTCCATACCAACCGGGTGCGGTCGGAAAAGCGCCAGGTCCATTTCACCTGGGCGGTGCCGTTCCGGTGGGGATCTATCGTCCTTTCCGGAGTATCAGGCACCAGGTCATACCCGTCCGAACGCAGGTAATTGCCAAAGAGATACAGCGTGGATTTCCCCCGGTCCACATTGACCGACCCGTAGGCATCGGCGGTGCGGAAACTGCCGTACCGCAAGCCGCCCGACGCATGGGTGCCGCGTCGCTGCTCGGTCAGGATGTTGACCACACCCCCCATCGCTTCGCTGCCGTACAAGGCCGAAGAAGGCCCCTTGATGACTTCGATCTTCCGGATATTGCCCACGGTCAGGCGCGACAGGTCGAGCACGCCGCCCTGGCGGCCGGTGAGCGGCTCTCCGTCCAGCAGAACCAGCGTGTAATCCGGTGCGAATCCCTGGATCTGGATGCCGTTGCCGAATACCCCGCCGCCGACCGCCGAACTGCCGGTTCCCGAAGTGAGAAAAAGACCCGTTTGCTCCTGGAGGATTTCGTGGAGGCGAAGCCCGCCGGACATGCGGATCGTACGGGCCGGAATCAGCAGCGCCGGAACCGTCGCCTGCTGCAGCAACCGCTCGCTGCGGGTCGCCGTGACCACCACATCCGGCATGTCCATTTCCCACAGCGAATCCGCCGGCATCACCTGGCCCCGAAGGACCGGGCCGGCCAGGAGCAGGACCATACCCGCAGCGATATTCCTGGACATCGGTGTCACGGCGCAAAGGTCCGTCACTCCGCTGGACGGGAATGTCAAATGATTGTCATAAGGACACCTCCGGACACCCTCCTACTTACCCCTGGAAATGCTCTGCATACACCCGGCGGATGCCTTCCTCCAATCCGATGCGGTGATGCCACCCCAGGGCATGGAGCCGGCTCACATCCATCAACTTCCGGGGGGTGCCGTCCGGCTTGCTCGTATCGTGGACGATCTCACCCCGGAATCCCGTAATGTCCCGGATGAGAAAGGCCAGATCCCGGATCGAAAGGTCGGTGCCGGTGCCCACATTCAAAAACCCGGGCTCGTTCCATCGCTCCATCAGGAACAGACAGGCATCGGCGAGGTCATCCACATGCAGGAACTCCCGCAAGGGAGTGCCCGTACCCCACAACGTCACAGCCCGGTCACCCGCCATTTTGGCTTCGTGGAATTTGCGGAGCAGCGCCGGCAACACATGACTGGTAGCGGGATCGTAATTGTCGTGCGGCCCGTACAGGTTGGTCGGCATTACCGAGATGGCATTGAACCCGTACTGGCTGCGGTAGGCATCGCACATCTTGATGCCCGCGATCTTGGCGATGGCATAGGGCTCGTTGGTCGGTTCCAACAGCCCGGTGAGGAGATATTCCTCCCGGAGCGGCTGGGGCGCCATCTTCGGATAAATACAGGAGGAACCCAGAAACAACAACTTCTTCACCCCCGATTGCCAGGCGCTGTGGATGACGTTGGTCTGGATTTGCAGGTTGTCGTACAGGAATTCGGCCCGGTAGGTGTTGTTGGCCAGAATGCCACCCACTTTAGCGGCCGACAGGAAGACATAATCGGGCCTTTCCGTTTCGAAAAAGGCCTCGACATCCCGCTGTCTCCGCAAATCCAGCTCCCGGGAGGTGCGCAGGGCAAACCGCTGAAACCCCTCCGCCCTGAGACGGCGCAGGATGGCACTGCCGACCATTCCCCGATGGCCGGCCACATAGATCAGCGCTTCCTTTTCCATATGTGGTCGGATGGCCTGTGGCATTTACCGGTCAGACACGGGCCTATCGGACGGCTCACAGCGTACCGCGGATGGCCTGTTCCCGCTCGATGGCCTCGAACAAAGCCTTGAAATTGCCTTTGCCGAAAGACTTGGCCCCCTTGCGCTGGATGATCTCGTAAAACACCGTCGGCCGGTCCTGGACCGGCTTGGTGAAGATCTGGAGCAAATACCCGTCTTCGTCCCGGTCCACCAGGATGTTCAGCCGCCGGAGATCCCCGAGGTCCTCATCGATGTGGCCCACCCGGTCCAGCACGTCCTCGTAATAGGTGTCCGGCACGTGCAGAAAATCCACCCCCCGGCTGCGCAGCGTGTCCACCGTGAACAGAATGTCGTCCGTGGCCAGCGCGATATGCTGGACACCGGCGCCCCGGTAAAATTCCAGGTACTCCTCGATCTGGGATTTCTTGAGACCCTTGGCGGGCTCGTTGATCGGGAATTTGATATACCCGTTGCCATTGGACACCACCTTGCTCATCAAGGCCGTGTACTCCGTGGAAATATCCTTGTCGTCAAAGGTGATGAGCAGCTTGAAGCCCAGGACGTCCTGGTAAAACCGGACCCATTTGTTCATGTCGCCCAGCTCGACATTGCCCACACAGTGGTCCACGTATTTGAGGCCCACCGGCTGGATGGGGAATGGGCTGGTGCGGGCCTGGAATCCGGGCAGGAAGACACCTTTGTATTGGCCGCGCTCCACCAGGGTGTGAATGGTCTCGCCGTAGGTATGGATGGCCGCCAGCGTCACCTCGCCGTGCTCGTCCCGTTGCCGTACCGGTTCGAAGGCCGGGCGGGCGCCCCTCTCTACCGCCGTGTGAAACGCCTTTTCGGCGTCATCCACCCACAGGGCAAGGACCTTGACCCCGTCGCCGTGCATGGCGACGTGCCGGGCGATCTCGTGGTCGGGCCTCAACGCGCTGGTCAGCACAAACCGCACCTTGTCCTGCTGCAGGACATAGGACACGACATCCAGGCTCCCGGTCTCGGGGCCTTTGTACGCGACCAGGCGAAAGCCGAAGGCGGCCTGGTAATACAGGGCCGACTGCTTGGCGTTGCCCACATAAAATTCGACGAAATCCGTGCCGTTGATCGGGAAGGTGTCCCGGGAGATGGCCGCGCTTTCCTGAACAGAGGTCTGCATGGAAGTATGGGGATTTATTTCGGGGTTCGGTTGATCCAGCTCTGGTAATAATCCGGGTCTTCGATGCCCGCCGCCTGGCGGGTCATCATCAGCGGCCGGAATGTGTCCACCATCACCGCCAATTCGCCGGTTTCCCTGGCGCCGATGCTCTTCTCCACCGTGCCGGGATGCGGCCCGTGCGGGATGCCGCCGGGGTGAAGGGTGATCATGCCCTTCTCCACATGCGCACGGCTCATGAAATCGCCGTCCACATAATACAGCACCTCGTCGCTGTCGATATTGCTGTGGTTGTAGGGAGCGGGAATGGCCAGCGGGTGGTAGTCGTACAGCCGCGGCACAAAGGAGCAGATGACAAACTGGTGGCCGTCGAACGTCTGATGAACGGGTGGCGGCTGGTGTACGCGCCCGGTGATCGGCTCGAACTGGTGGATGGAAAAAGCGTAGGGATACACATACCCGTCCCACCCGATCACGTCGAACGGATGGCTGAGGTAATGGTAGGGGTAGAGCTTGTCCTGCTTTTTGATGTAAAGGAGGAAGTCGCCCTGCTGATCATGGGTCTCAAGCGCTTCGGGTTTGCGGATGTCGCGCTCGCAATAAGGGGCGTGCTCGAGGAGCTGCCCGAAAGCATTGCGATACCGCTTGGGCGGGGTGATCGGCCCGGACGACTCCACGATGAAAAGCCGGTTGTCCGGCCCGTCGAAGTGGAGCTGGTAAATGGTGCCCCGTGGGATGACGAGGTAATCGCCGTATCCGAAAGACAGGGTGCCGTACATGGTCTTCAGCGTGCCGGTCCCTTCGTGGATGAAGATCACCTCGTCGGCATCGGCGTTCTTGAAAAACCAATCCTTCATGGAAGAGCGGGGAGCGGCCAGGATGATCTTGCAGTCGCTGTTGACCAGCACGGGTACGCGGCTCTTCAGATAATCGTCTTCGGGATTCACCCGGAATCCGTGCAGGCACCGGTGCTTGAGCTGGCGATCCTCCACGACTTCCGGACGGATGTCCACCGGATCGCCCACCTGGACGATTTGCGTGGGGGGCTGCAGGTGATACAGCAGGGAGTACAGGTCACTGAATCCCTCCGTCGAGAACAATTGCTCGTGATAAAGGCTCCCGTCGGGCTTGCGAAACTGCGTGTGACGCTTGGGAGGGATCAGGCCGAGATGGTAATAGTGCATCGGGGCAATAGGGTCGTTGCGGTATCCAAAGTTAGCGGTATTTTGGCAAACCCGTCCGGGGTGACGGGGGAACCAAATCCCGTTGTCCCCGTACAATGTCGAGGACAACTGGGCATGGACCAAACAACACAAAGGCCTTTCCGGTTCTGGGATCTCTTTGATCGCGCCCGCCGGCCGTGGCTCTGGCTCGGTCTGGCCGTCCTGTGCTGGGTCACCGCCATCAGTTTCGACCGCTACCAGCACCGGTATGCCCGCCAGCACCTCACCCAAAGCCTGGAATCCTGGATGCAGGCCCAGGAAAAAAGGGTGGCCGCGATCGCCGGAGAAGAGCTGATCCTCCGCACCTACCTCATGGACAAGCGGCAGATGCCGGCCGCCATGTTCACGGCTTTTACCGAGCGCATGGTCCGTCTGTCGGAGCTTCCCTTCGCCCTTTTCTACACCCAGCACGACTCGCTCATTTACTGGAACCAGGGTGTGCCGGGTGTGGAAGGCGCCCACCTGCCGGCCATCACCCGCCAGCGGCGGCTGGTCCACCTGCCCGACGGCTGGTACCTGCCCTTCCAGAAATCCCTGTCGGATTCGGTGACCCTTCACGCCCTGATCCCCGTCAAACACGAATTCCCCTCCGCCGGCCCCTTCCTGCAGCCCTGGTTTCCCGCCAACCCCGACCTCCCCGGCACCGTGGACATCGGCGAAAACCCCACCCCCTATCCCGTCCGGCTCCAGGACGGCAGGGTCCTGGGATATCTCGATTTCAGCCGCGCAGGCACCTCCCTCCCCAGAGAATACCTCGCCCTTCTGCTTTTCCTCCTCGCCGGCATCCTCACCGCCCTCGCCGCTCACGCCACCGCCGCCCGCCTGATCGACGCCGGCCACCGCCTCTGGGGACCCCCGCTTTTCCTCGCCGCCCTCTTCGGCCTGCGCATCCTCTCCATCGCCTTCGACTTCACCGGCCGGTTTCAGCAGTTTCCTCTCTTCCGCCGGTCCATGGACCACCCCCTGCTCAGCCATTCCATCGGCGACCTCCTCATCAATATCAGCCTCCTCCTCTGGATCATCATCTTTTTCTACCGCGAACTGCCCATCCCCGATTTTACCGGCCTCAGCCGCCTGCGCCAGTGGGCCGTCAGTCTCATCAATTACATCGCCATCGCCTTCGGCCTCCTGGCTCTCATCCATCTCTTCCAAATCCTTGTCCTCGACAGCGACATCACCTTCCGTTTTGACGACATCTTCAATTTCAACACCTACAGCTTCCTCTCCCTCCTCGCCGTTCAGCTCCTCCTCATAGCCCTGTTCCTCTATTCCTACAGGATCCTGCTGTTCATCAACCAGACCGTCCTCACCCGCCTCCAACGCCTCGGCGCCCTCACCATTGCCGCCGCCGTCGCCACCGCAGCCGCCCATTTCATGGCCATCCCCCTGCCGCTCACCTGGATCGCCGCCATCCTGTTCATCTACCTGCTGCTGTTCGAATTTTATGCCGACGTACGGGCCTCCAACCTCACCTGGATCATTCTCTGGATGATTCTCTTCAGCGGTCTCGCCTCCGGCCTGCTCTACCGTTTCAACAACACCAAGGTAGACCGCAAACTGGCCGCCTACGCCTCCGTCCTCATCGACCCCGCCGATCCCGTCCTCGAAAAACACCTCGACACCCTCATCGCCCTCGCCGGATCCGATCCCGCCCTGCCCAACCGCCTGGGCGACATCCCCTACATCAAACACTATTACCAGTGGCCGCTGAGCAACGCCCCGGTGGATTCCTCCCTTTATCCCCAGCCCTGGACCTGGCACCTGGACCCCTACACCCGCCTGTATCAACTCCACGACCCCGCTGGTGACACCCTCGTCCTCCAACGCACTGCCACCGACGCCCGCCAGGTTTATACCGAAGTGCTGCGCACCATCCCCTTCAAAGGCATCCCCGATCTCGACAATTTCCGCTACCTCCTGCGCAGCCCCTCCCGACCCATCCAGCAGACCCTTTCCGACAACCTGATCTTCCAACTCCGGGAATTCCTCCAGACCCCCGGCCGGGATTTTCATTTCCAGTACAAAAAGATCCGCGGCTTTGTCCTGCGCCAGCAAGGCCTCGAATGCATCATCACCTATGAGTCGAGCGGCCGCGGCGAATTTCTTTCGCTTTTCTCCTACCTCTTTTGCCTGCTCACGGTCACCCTCTTCCTCATCGCTCTGCTCAACACCGTCTTCGCCTTCCTGCCCGATACCCTCAATTTCTCCCTCTCCCACCGCCTTTCGCTCCGCAACCGCATCCAGTTTTCCGTCATCTCCCTGATCGTGCTGTCCTTCCTCATCATCGGCATGATCACCATTTTCTATTTCAAAAATACCACCGAGCAATACCACCAGGAACGCCTCCAGCGCAAAGCCTTCAGCGTCGCCAAAGACCTCGAAAGCCAGCTCGCCCAGACCGACATCCGCGAACAACCCCTGAGCCATCTGCTCCCCGCCATGGCCCGTGTGCACGAGACCGATATCGACGTGTACAGCCACGACGGACGACTCCTGTTCAGCTCCGAGCCCCAGATCTACGCCCGGCGCCTCGCCTCCCCCCTGATGGACGGCCGCGCCTTCGCCGCCATGTTGTGGGAAGACAAATCGCTCTTTATCGGCGAAGGCCGCATCGGCCAACTCGAATACCGCACCGCCTACGTGCCCCTTCCCGCCCTCGACCACATCCCCGCCGGCTACCTCGCCGTGCCCTATTACTCCGACAAATCCTTCCTCCAGAAAGACATCTCCGAATTCATCAGCGCCCTGCTCAACGTCTATGTCTTCCTCCTCTTTATCGCCGGCGCCCTCGCCATCCTCGTCGCCAATTCCATTACCTACCCCATCTCCGTCATCGGCGAAAAACTCAAGCAGTTCAAACTCGGCAAACCCAACGAACCCCTCGAGTGGACCAGCCGCGACGAACTGGGCGAACTCATCGGCGAGTACAACCGCATGATCCGCAAACTCCAGGAGAGCGCCGAACTCCTGGCCCGCTCCGAGCGCGAAGGCGCCTGGCGCGAAATGGCCAAACAGGTGGCCCACGAGATCAAAAACCCGCTCACTCCCATGAAGCTCAGCCTCCAGCACCTCCAGCACGCCTTCAACCCGGCGCGCGAGGAAGACCGGCTGCTCCTCAAACGCGTCTCCGCTACTCTCATCGAACAGATCGAAAACCTCTCCCAGATCGCCTCCGCCTTCTCCAACTTCGCCCAGATCCCGGAGGCCCACCCCGAAGACCTCGTCGTCAACGACCTCATCCGCTCCGTGCACAACCTCTTCGGCGAAAACGACAAGGACGGCCTCCGCCTGAGCATGGACATCCCCGCCGCCCCCGTGGTCGTGCACGCCGACAAAAACCAGTTGCTGCGGGTCCTCAACAACCTCATCAAAAACGCCATCCAGTCCATCCCCGAAGACCGGAAAGGCCGTGTGCACATCTCCCTCCGCCAGGACAAGGACCGCGTGTATATCGAGGTCGAAGACAACGGCAGCGGTATCCCGGCCGATATGCAGGACAAGGTGTTCATGCCCAATTTCACCACCAAGAGCTCAGGCACGGGCCTCGGCCTCGCCATTTGCCGCAATATCGTGGACCAGATGGGCGGGCGCATCTACTTCCGCACCCAGCCCGGCCTGGGCACTACCTTTGCCGTCGAACTCCCCGCCGCCTGAATCCCGTCCTGCTTATGGTCGCCCTGGCTCCCTACCTGCTCAACCCTTTGCTGCTCTTTTGGGCGCTCGCGGCGGGATGGGCCCTGATGCGGTGGAGAGGCCGGCCCTGCGCCGCCCGCCGCTGGGGGGTGGCCGCCGCCGTCTGGCTGTTCATCATCACCTCCAGCCCCCTGCCTCTCTGGCTCGTGTACCGGCTGGAGAGCCGCCATAGCCCGCTCGACCTGGCGACCGTTTCGGCCGGGACATCGGCCGGTATCCACATCGTGGTGCTGGGGGGTGGTCAGACGCATGCCCCTGACCTGACCGCCGCCGACCGGCTCAGCGACGAAGCCCTCGGCAGGCTCGTTGAGGGCGTGCGGCTCTATCACCGGTTGCCGGGCAGCCGATTGGTGTTCACCGGACATGCCCCCGGTGAGGGACCCAGCCAGGCAGAGACCCTCGCCGAAGCCGCCATCGATCTCGGCGTCGCTCCGACAGATACCCTGCTTTTGCCGCGTCCCGACCAGACCCGCGAGGAAGCCGCTGCCTATCGCGCCGCCTGGGGCGACAAGTATCGGGTCGTCCTCGTGACCTCGGCCATCCACATGCCGCGGGCGGCCGGGTGGTTTGCCCGGGAAGGGATCGCGGTGATCCCGGCGCCATCCCGGTTTTGGGTGCGCATGCCGGCCCGGGAGATCATCGGGCAATGGCTGCCATCCCCCTCCCGGATCGGGCTCATGCAACGCGCCCTCCACGAGCACCTCGGCTTGTGGCTGCAGGCAGGAGGAGGGCGTTGAGGGTTATTGCCAGACGTTGAGAATACCGCCCATGATGGCCATGGTCACGATCCAGTAGCCTCCGTTGATGAGGACGTAGGACAGCGACTTCCGCTCGAAAAGGGCGTTGACGCCCATGACGGGGACGGCCACCAGGAGCCCGGTCATGGCGCCGGTCTGGGCGCCGCAACTGAAGGTGGGGATCTCCTGGACGATCGTGCCGTTGAGGTGCTGGAGAAAAAAAGCCAGCAGCAGTCCCAGGGCGTAGGCCAGGCCGAAGGTGAGGCCCATGTTGCCCGACTGTGCCTGCTCGGGGGTCACGCCGGAGGCCTTCATCCAGGCGTTGCCGAAAAGCTTGGGGTGATACCAGATGAATCCGGTGACGAGGGTCACCGCGGCGGCGACCAGGATGGGTAGCCAGTTGACAGCGTCCATACAATAAGGTTTTGGTTGGTGTGGACAAATGTACTCATTTCCCTATTTTACAGGGGATGCCACCAAATAACAACTGCCAATCCCAGGAATTCTCCATCAAAGCCCCGGAATGGATCCCGGGAATGCCCCTCATAGCCCAGGGTTCAAACCCTGGGCTATGATGGCAGGATAACCGCCTATTTTTGAACTTATTCCTAATCCCACCCATTCTTTTTGGACCATGACAAAAATGGAATCTCCCAGGGACCATCCTACACCGCCCTATATCCCGATCGACTGCTCCTTTTACGACCGTCTGGAGGAAGCCGCCACCCTGAGACGGGAGGTCCGGCTTCGCTACCGGGACGGCGATACGGAGGCCGAGGTACGGGGTGTCATCGTAGACCTGGGCATCGCGGCCGGCGCGGAGTGGCTGACACTGAGGGTCGGTTTCCGCCTGCGGCTGGACCACTTGATCGCCCTGGACGACCATGAGGTCCCCCCGGTGTCCGCCTGCGGGAGAGGAGCTTGAAGGGAAAATTTTGGCCGGAGGAAGTCTATCATTTGGCGAATTCCCACCGAACGTCTAACTTCGCTCCGATAATCCAATGGGGAGACTATAAATGATTGATCACCCAAAGTGACTTTGAACAAATAAGCTAAAAGGAGACCAGCAACCATTGTAAAAACGGGGCGACGTCGAAAAGCCGTAAGAGTAGGCAACAAAAATAAAACAAATGAAAAACATCTTAACCCTAGTTTTGATGCTCCTTAGCAGCGGCACACTTTTATTTTCACAATCAGATCCCAATCCTAAAACTATAGCAGTAAAAAGTCTAGGTGGACTTCCCGAAACTGATGTATTATTAATGATGATGACGGAAGGTGTTTTGACTAAAAACAAAGAAAATATTTTTAAATATTCAGGTTATCTCGGCATCTCAGGATTTACTCAATCAGAGAAGGAGTCAGATAAAAAAAGAAAAAATTTTAATACTGGCGCGGAGGAGGAATGTATCTGCTATAAGTCTAATGAGAAAATTTTTGACAGTCCACTTCCGCTATATATTTATTTATTCAAGAATGGCGATGTTGAAGTTTGGTTTTATCTAAATTCCTCTGACAAACACACAAAATTTCATAGCTACTTTAAAGAGAAAACCAGTCTTGTCAGTCAAGAGAATGTATTGGACTACTATGGTTTAGGCAATAATAATACCATGGCAATCATAAGTATGCTCAATGGCAAAAGACTGGATGGATCTCAAGGGTCTCTAAATGGTGGTGAATTTTCAATTTTTAACTATACTGTTAAATAAAACCTGCACATAACAGCACCTGCCTATAAGTGGCAGCGGTTTTCTTACGTCCTTCTCGTGAAGAGGAAAAGGCCAAGGCAATTCCCAGGACCCTGAAGGGGTCCACCCACATAGCCCCGGGATGGATCCTGGGGCTATGTGAGCAAAGTAATACCAACCCCCAAGGGGTTGAACATTATCCATATTGGAGGCAGGATTGAAAGGCGAACCGTGACATTGTCCACGACACCATCGGCTGGCGTCCAGCGAGCCTTACGGCGACAAGCGGCCTGCATACATGCGGAGCCATGCAGGTTTTTGGTTCCTTTTTGCCGCGACAAAAAGGAACAATCCCTGACGGACCCCAAGAGCATACAACTCTTCGCCTGAGGGACAAAACCAAACAGAATAAAGTTAGAACGAAAAACGTCGCCGTACAGCTCGCCACTGGCACAGAGCGGGCCCTTTTGTCAGTGAGCGCCTTTTTCAGCGGGGCGCAGGAATGAGCCATTACACCTTTACTAGGCTGAACAAACTTGCTCAGGCCCCGGAAACCACGCCCGCTGAAAACCAGCGCTGGCCCTCGAAGTGGCAGTCCCCCAGGCACAACACCAAACCTCAAGTGCCTCCTAATCATTGGCTTGAGTCCAGCGAGCCTTACGGCGACAAGCGGTTTTT
>JAGFIW010000008.1 GCA_024103195.1 Saprospiraceae bacterium
CCCCTGCTTCGGTGACCCTCGCTCCCGGCGAAAGCCAGATCTTCTCCGCCACCTACACCATCACCCAGGACGATGTCGATGCCGGCAGCGTGTTCAACACCGCCACCGCCACCGGGCTGGATCCCGACAACAACCCCGTCTCAGACGCGGATGACGCCACCGTCAACGCTCTTCAATACCCGCTCATGGGTGTCAGCAAATGGGTTAATGATGGGCCCCACAATAATTTTGATGGCACATTTACCCTGACCTATGGGATCCGGGTCGAAAATATGGGTAATGTCACGTTGAACGACATCCAAATCACAGAGGATCTCAGTGCAGCATTTGGCACTGCCGAACAATACCAGGTGATCCAGATTGCTTCCTCTGCATTGACCGTCAACAACTTGTTTGACGGAGAAGCTGACCTTTTGCTTCTTTCCGGTTCTGATCAACTGGCTGTCGGAGAGGATGCCTCTCTGGAACTTACCATTGTGGTTAAGCCAGGAATTAACCTAGGACCTTATATGAACACCGTTGTTGGTGTAGGGGTGACTCCTTCTTTTGTTCCGGTCAGTGATTTGAGTCAAAACGGGCTCCTGTCTGATCCGGACGGAGACCATGATCCTATCAATAATGATGTGCCCACACCGCTTTCCTTTGCGTGCTTGCCCACATTGAACAATCTGCCGCCGGATCTTACCCTCTCCTGTGAGGAAGTCAATCAATTGATGGATGAGGTCACGGCGACGTCTCCCGGCTGTTGCCTGCCTTTAGAACTCACCAAGGATGTTGAGCGTATTGACGGCATATGTGCCGACCAATATACCCTGATCATCACCTGGACGGCTACGGATGCCTGCGGACAGAGCATATCCGCACAACAACACGTCACACTTGTTGACCAAACCGCACCTGTATTTAGCCTCGTGCCTGTTTCCGTTACCGTTGAATGCGACAATCTTCCATTGGTACCCGAGGTGGGTACACATGTAATTGCTTCTGATCTTTGTGATTCTTCCGTAAAGTACATGACCGGTGAGACTGTCATTCCGGGTCATTGCAAGAATGCCTTTCAGATTGTCCGGACCTGGACGGCCATTGACAACTGCGGCAATTCCTCCACGGCACAGCATTCTGTCACAGTTATTGACACCCAAGCACCAGCGTTTGAAAACCTGCCTTCGGATTTGACATTGGATTGTTCTGAAGCTGTTCCTGCCGCTATGGGTGTGGAAGTCAAGGATAATTGCGATGCTCAGGTATCCTTCACCCTGACTGAAAACCAGGCAGATCCGGGAGATTGTACAACGAGTACCATTACGCGGGTTTGGACAGCTACGGACAATTGCGGCAACGCGACCAGTGCCATCCAAACCGTTACGGTCAAAGACGATCAGCCTCCATTTCTCACCGGAGTACCTGCAGACATGACGGTGGACTGCCATCAAGTGCCGCAACAAGCACAAGTCGTGGCTACAGACGATTGCAGTGATCCGGTAGCATTAGCCTTCCATGAGACCCGCCAGGATGGATCTTGCCCGGGCCAATATTCCCTGACCAGAACATGGGTGGCCACCGATGCCTGTGGCAACGAAACTTCCGCTCAACAAATAGTGACCGTCGTGGATTTATCGGCTCCTCAACTGACAGGTGTCCCTGCCGATATTACCATTGGTTGCGACATCGAATTGCCCGTAGCCGCTCAAGTAATAGCTTTAGATCTGTGTGATCCTGCTGTCATCGTCCAGTTCACGGAATCCTTGAACGGAAATGGTTCATGTGCCAATGGCGTTGTTGTTCGAACCTGGTCAGCAACAGATCATTGCGGTCATTCAGTTACAGCCGTTCAGCATATCACCATCCAGGATGTGGAAGGTCCTGTTTTGACTGGCGTACCCGGGGATATCACTGTCGCTTGTCATGAAGTACCTCAGCCTGCCTGGGTGACTGCCTTTGATAACTGCAGTGAACCTGTAGAAATTTCCTTCACGGAGAATCAAGTGGCTGGGAACTGTCCCGGAAACTACCAGCTGGTTCGTACATGGATCGCATCGGATGCCTGCGGTAATCTTACGTCCTCGCAACAAAAAATTACCGTAAAGGATCAACAAGCTCCCGTCATCACTCCGATCCACCCGCTTTTGACGGGAACGCCGTCTGGCTCTGTGTTGACGGTCAATTCCTGCCAGGTTGAGGCCTTGGCCATCAAGGATGTCCAGGTCTACGATAATTGTGATCCGGACCCGTTAGTAACGATAACGGAAACCATCAAAGACGGCGATTGCCTCACGGACGGGTTTTTGATGGAACAGACGGTGACTTGGACAGTAACGGACGCATGTGGAAATGCCAGCTCCTATCACATTGTCATCAGGGTCGGTGACCATACTCCCCCCGTCCTTCAAGGGCTTCCGGCCTCAGGATCGTTTTCTTGTGATGCTGTACCTGCACCGGCTCAGGTCACTGCAGAGGATAATTGTGGCGCACCAGTCACTATCACTTTTGAGGAAAAGCGTCTTAACGGCGGTTGTGACGGTGAATACATGCTGATTCGCACCTGGACGGCCACCGATGCCTGTGGCAATACGGCCTCCGGGCTGCAAACCCTGAAGATTCACGATAACAGCGGACCCGTCATTACCCCGCTCCATCCGATGATTGCCGGCCAGCCCAGTGGTACGGTGTTTACGATCAATTGCGACCAGGTCGGCGTCATGGACGAAAGCGATGTCGCAGCTATTGACAACTGCCAAGCCGATCCATTGGTGGTTTTCAGCGAAACCGTCAAATTCGGCCAATGCGCAACGGATGGCTATCTCTATGAACTGACTTGCACCTGGACGGCCACGGACGCATGTGGTAATGCCAACGCGTATTACATTATTGTCCGGGTCACCGATTCCACGCCACCTCTTCTGGTGGGGGTTCCCGCTGACGAAACGGTCGACTGTGATGTCGTTCTCTCACCTGCACTGGTCCTGGCAGAAGACAATTGCGGTGACCCCGTCACCATGAACCTCGACTTCGAGCAGAAGGATGGTGCTTGTTTGGGTGAATACCAAATCATTCGTACCTGGACGGCCACCGATGGCTGTGGCAATACCGCAACCGGTCAACAAACCATTTCAGTTCTTGACACCAAGGCACCGATTATCACCCCGTCACATCCGATGATTGCCGGTCAACCCAGTGGTACGGTGTTTACGATAACCTGTGACCAGGTCGGCGTCATGAATGAAAACGATGTTTCAGTTACAGACAAGTGCCATGTCGCTCCTTCGGTGGTATTCAGTGAAACCGTCAAGTTTGGCCAGTGCGTCACAGATGGCTATCTCTATGAAATGACCTGCACATGGACAGCCACGGACGACTGCGGCAATGCCAGTGAATATTTCATTGTCGTCCGGGTAACAGATCAACAAGCACCCGTATTGTCAGACGTCCCGTCTGATGTGACTGTTGACATGACGGCGGGAGATACGCTTCCTGAGGTATCTGTCCCTGCTGTTACGGATGATTGTGATCAGGATCCGGAAGTTGTGTTGGAAGAAACCGTGATACTCCAACCTTGTGGATATCTGCTCGTCCGGACTTGGACAGCCACGGATGATTGTGGAAACAGCCTCCAGGGTACGCAACACATCACTGTTAAAGAGGCCTGTCCATGTGATCTTCCCGTTTTACGCCAGTGGGAAGTCCGGCACCCTGACTGCGGTGCGTGGAATGGCGCCATCGCTATTGACATGGAGAATGATACCACGGATTACGTCTTTGAATGGCATCCGGCTGTCGGTCAGGCCAATGCAAATGGAAATGAAAGGACTAATCTGCCACCCGGTTCCTATACGGTAAAAGTGTTTGCGAATGGTCAGGAGGATTGTTATCTCCTGTTGGATACGGCCCTGGTCGTGCAAGGGTCTTGTGTGGACACGGTTTATGTTGAAATCCCACAGGATACGCCATATGAGGTATGTCTTGATCAGGTCCTTGATCTTGTGGGTCCGATCGGGTCGGCGACGACATGCGGCTTTCAAGTGTCCGCCATTGAATCCGTAGTTACTGAATCGGCGGGAGATTGTGTCCTCATTGATCCCGTGAACGGATTTACGGGTACAACCACAATTTGTGTGATTCACTGTGATCAGGCTTCGCCCTCAACCTGCGACACCACCTATATTTTCGTTACCATCCCTCAGGCGGCACCTCCTTGTCCGATATTGTTTTCAGATTCGGAACTGGAGATTCAGTCAACATCCTGTGATCAGCAGGCGCCTGTTTGCCTGGCCGTGGATAGAAGCCTTTTCCAGGGATATGTATGGCAGATGGACGGGAAGGCAATGTCGGGCATTCCGGCCCCATGCCACGTGGACACGATGGTATCCTACCAAGCAGAGGAAATGCCCGATATGGGTCTGGATGGTCCTTATATGCTGGAGAGCTGGATCATGGACGGGATCACCTACCAGGGAGAATTCCTCAATGTGACCGATTTGACGGCACTATTGACTCAATGGGATCCGGCCGGTCAATGGCAATGGGATTCGCTCAACGGGACGCTGACAGGAGGACGCCCGGGGGGTACTTATGGACACATGGAAATTACGCAGCTCTCCACCGGAGCAACTTCAAGCCTATTCCCCGTCAAGCGCATCAGGAAATCAGGCGTTGTTTTCAACCTGAACGAAGGGGTCCATTATCTTCAGATTTCCCATCCCGGCACAGCGTGCAAAGAGGAAATGTGGATTACTGTCCTTTGTGAAGACGAGGAAGACTTGCTGGCGGTGTCGGATTCCGCCACGACAAGAAAGAACAAATCCGTCAAGATCCGGGTCCTGTCCAATGACATCTTCAATCCTCTTTCCCTGGCTGAGGTTGTCATTTTGGACCTGCCCGCCCACGGTCAGGTGGGTGTTCTTCACGATCTGGACGTCCTGTACACGCCTGAACAGGATTTCTGCGGGCAGGATTCTTTCACCTACCAGCTTTGTACGGATGCGGGATGTGACACGGCCACGGTATATGTGGATGTTCAATGCTCCGGTTTCGTTGTACACACAGGTTTCAGTCCCAATGGTGACGGTATCAATGACCGGTTTACGATTACGGGCATTGAGGATTTTCCCGGCAACGAACTGACCGTATTCAATCGCTGGGGCAACCAGGTATTCCATCAGAAGGGGTACAAGAACAATTGGGACGGAACGTGGAACGGCTCTACCCTGCCGGATGGCACTTACTTCTATTTCCTGGATGACGGTGATGGTCATACCCATACCGGGTATGTTCAGATCCACAGATAAACTATTCCTCATTATTAGGGTGAAAGGCCGGTCCCAAAGGGGATCGGCTTTTCCGTTTTCAGGGGGTTGCATGGACGTCCGGGGTGTGTATGGCATGAATTTTGGTTCCAATGTGAATAATCCGTAATGTGAATTGCATTGTATTCCAACAATTTACCAACGAAATAAAAGCGCAAACTAAAAGCGACTCATAATCAATGGGTTACCAGACAATGGACCATTGCCCCTTCCAACACGCACTTCCCTTCCTCCCTTCAATGCCCATCCCATGGCCACGAAAAACCTGATTCTGATCCTCCTGTTGCTTGCCACAGGAAGTTTGTCCATCGGTTATGCCCTTCCGGCCCATAGGTCGACCCCGGTTCAGCCTGAAAAGGAGCCCCTGTACGGGCCAAACGGCTCATTATCCCGCTCCACCAATGCGGAAGTCGTTTGCGAAATCCAATTTTTCATGGTACCACCCGATGTCACGCTGGATTGTGCTGACCTGCCGGTGACTTCGGAGCCAATTCCTGACTGGAATCAGGATTGCTGCGAACCTATCACCATGAATTTGCAGATGGATACCTTGCCTGGTGTTTGCCCTGTACTGTTCACACTTGTCAGAACCTGGACGGCCAGTGACGAATGCGGCAATTCGGCCTCCACCCAACAGGTGGTAACGGTCAGGGACATCACTCCACCGGTTTTTACGGTTTTGCCTGACAACATAACGGTCATGTGTGACTTAATCCCCCCTGTACCGGTAGTTGGCGTGGATGTCCAGGCAACGGATGATTGTGGTACGGTCAACATCACTTCTGCATCGGTGACTGTGCCGGGTGTATGTCCACAGGAGTATTTGGTCGTGCGTACCTGGGTGGCCATTGATGCGTGTCAGAATTCCAGCGTTGTCCAGCGCACCATGTTGGTAAGGGATATTGAACCACCTTCATTTGTGGATCCGCCTCAGGATGTGACCATTCATTGTTTGGCGCCTGTACCTCCTGTGGATACCATCATCGCCGAGGATAATTGCTCGGACCAGGTTTGGTTCACATTCAACGAAAGCCTTTCCGGAGGCAATTACTGTCAGACCCTGACCCGCACCCGCACCTGGGTGGCTGAGGACATGTGCGGCAACCGGAACACACATACCCAAACCATTGTCCAAACAGATTCCGGCCCTCCCGTATTCCTGTTTGTACCCGCAGACACGGTAGGGGAATGCGGCAGCCTTCCCGATCAGCATCCCATTGTGGAGGACGATTGCGATCCGGATCCGGAAGTATCGCTTTCAACGACCATAATCCCCGGCTTTTGCCCCGGAAATTATACCCTGATCCGGACCTGGACGGCTACGGATGGTTGTGGCAACAGCAGCACCGCTTCGCAAACCGTACAAGTGTCAGACACCACCCCTCCTGTCATTACCTTCACCGATACCCTCCTTGCCCAGCTTCCCAACGGGGACACGCTGCTTCAACCCTGTGAAGCCACCGTGATTTACGGTGTAGACGATGCCCACGTGGAAGACGCTTGTGATCCCAACCCTGACGTCATTTTCATTGATTCCCTGATCTGGGATGACGGATGTAAAAAACTCCTTTATTGTGAATGGCAATCCACGGATCACTGCGGCAATGTGGCCAGTTACATCTTTTACATGCTGGTTGGCGATTTTACGCCACCGGTCATTGGCGACATTCCTGCGGATATCACGCTGAATTGTCAGGCTCCGCTCCCTCCGCCCTTCAGTCCTTCCGTTACGGATGATTGTGATCTGGGCCCCAAAATCGAATTCACCGAAGAAACGCTGCCGGGAAATTGTCCCTTCAGGTATACCGTACGCAGAATTTGGACAGCACGTGATTTTTGCGGGAATACCAGCCAAAAGATCCAGACCATCACGATCACGGACAACCAGGCACCCGTGATCAATGCCCTGCATCCCATCCTGATCGGCCAACCAAACAATGCGGTGATCGAAACGGAATGCACACAAATTCCTGTCCTGAATGCCCAATCCGTCAGCGCTTCGGATAATTGCAGTGCCCAGGCCACTATTTCACTAACACGTGATACAATCAACGCCAACTGTCTGACAGAAGGCTATTTCCGACAAATCACTTATACCTGGAGGGCTACAGATGAATGCGGAAATCAGAGTGTGTTCATCATTCATTTAAGGATTACCGATCAAACGCCTCCGGTCTTTACCACTTTCCCGGCCGATCAGACCGTTTCCTGTGACCAACCGCTCCCGCAAGTTACCCCTACTGCTTCGGATGCCTGCACTTCCCCTGTAGTCTTGCAAATGGCGGAGGTCGTAATACCACAGAATTGCGGTTATCGGCTTCAGCGTACCTGGACGGCCACGGATGGCTGCGGAAATACCACATCACGTATTCACCAGATTACCGTTCGTGATCAGACGGCACCTGTCATTATCGACTACCCGGATGACATCACGGTTTCCTGTGACGTGGCCCTGCCAGCACCTGGACCCGTTTCCGTGAACGACAATTGTGACAGCGACCCGGAGCTATCCCTTCAGGAATCAACTTTGCCGGGTAATTGTCCTGGCCAATATACCGTCTTCAGAACCTGGACGGCCTCCGACAGTTGCGGCAACACGGCATTGGCGACCCAACGCATCACCGTCATCGATACGCTTGCTCCTGTATTCATCCAGGTGCCCCCTGATGACACCATTACGTGTGAAGAAATCCCTCAGGGTACGGAAGGCGTCATAGTCACGGATGCCTGCCATCCGTCCGTCCCGATCAGCGTATCACTCCAAACCATACCCGGAACCTGCCCGGGCAATTATCAAATCATCAGGACATTCACGGCTCATGACGGTTGCGGAAACACGGCAACAGCCTCCCAGACTTTATGGGTGATTGATGACACCCCTCCCGTCTTTGGATTTGTACCGTCTCCGTTGTCTCTTTCCTGTGAGCTTCCCGTGCCGGCGCCTCCTGTCCAGGATGATTGCGATCCTTTTCCTGTGTTGACTTTTATCAACACCAATGAATTGCCGGGTCTGTGCGAAGGGGAAAGGCAATTCCTCCGTATTTGGACGGTTACCGATCATTGCGGGAACTCTGCTTCGACGACCCAATTGATCATCTACACGGACGATACCCCTCCAGTCATCTTGCCCGTTGATCCCGATCTGATCCCCATCCCCAACGGGGGAGAGATAACGGTAGAATGTCACGAGGTACCTCTTATGGATGTCCATTCCGTTCAGGTCACCGATCTCTGTGATCCCGACCCGGAAGTCACCTTCGAGGAGGAAGTATCCTTCGGCGATTGTCAGACCGAGGGCTACCATTACATCCTCACCTGCATATGGAGGGCCGAGGACGATTGCGGCAATGTCAGTACGTACACGATTTACATCCGTGTGGTGGATACACAAGCACCCTGGTTTTTGGCGCCACCTCAGGATATAACGGTTGACCCTACCCAGGGAGATTCCATCCCGCCACCAGCGGTTTTGGAGGCAAAAGACCATTGTGACGATCACACCGTTGTGGAGGTTACGGAGTCTGAAATACAGTGGGATTGCTACCGGGTTTTGACCCGGGTTTGGACGGCTACGGACTTCTGTGGTAACTCTTCCACGGTGTCCCAA
Source organism: Saprospiraceae bacterium (assembly GCA_024103195.1). Classification (GTDB taxonomy): domain Bacteria; phylum Bacteroidota; class Bacteroidia; order Chitinophagales; family Saprospiraceae; genus JAGNXB01. The sequence continues at coordinate 8,911 of JAGFIW010000008.1, forward strand.
CAAGTGACCATTCTTGAGGATTGCCCCTGTAATCTTCCTGTTGTGGAATCGGTTCAGACCCGTCGTCCCAAATCGGGGCAAAATGATGGCGAGATTACAATAATCACCCTTCAGGATCCTTCCCTGTTTGAATATCAATGGCTACCTAATACCGGAGTGCCTCAGGGGGCAGGAAACGCACGTACCGGCTTGCCTCCCGGGACGTATGCCATTATCATCCGCGATCCGGCGGGAGGTCCCGCATGCCTGACCAAAGTGGATGTTGTCCTGACGGAACGAACATCATGTGTGGATACGGTGTACATCCAGAGAGAAAACGTGGCTCCAGTGGAAGTGTGTCTCGATCAGGTCATCTATTTCCCGGGAGCGATTGGTGCCGCCCAATTGTGCGGTATGGATTCCAGCCAGGTACTTTCCGTGAATTTCACCCCGGGTACGGCCTGTGTGATCATCCAGCCGGTCATTGGCTTCACAGGGACCACGGAAATCTGCGTCATCCATTGTGATGATGCCCAACCCGCTGTCTGTGACACGACCTATATTTTCCTTACAGTTCAACAATTGAAGCCTTGTGATCCAGTATTCCCGACAGGACTGGTCGAACAAAATGCCCAGGACTGCGATACGCATCCCTGGGTTTGTCTGCCAGCCCGCCCTGAAAAGCTGGAAGAATATTTAATCCTTGTCGACGGGATCGAGTATGACAAGGACCTTGAAGGATGTGATTGGAGGACGCTCAACAGCTATCCGGTCAACCTTATTCCCGGTGAAGGACTCGATGGTCCCTACCTCATCGAATTGTGGACGGCCGGTGGCATTGCCCATACCGGGGGATTCTATACCCTGGAAGACCTTGTGGCATGGATGCAACAAACGGATCCGGAGGGACAATGGGCTTATGACCCGCTGAGTGGAAGACTGTTGGGACAACCCAATGGAAAAACGTATGGGTCGCTGGTGGTGCGTCAGGTATCCACCAATTCACTGAAGATTGTCGGATACCAGTCAGTCACCCTGGCATTCGGTACACGGGTGTATCTCGGCGAAGGGACCTACGGCCTCGAAATGATCCACGCCGATCCCGCCTGCTCCTCCTTTGCCCTCCTGCACGTCACTTGCGATCTTCCTGAAGAGCAACTCGTGGCTGTTGACGACACCACATTCACGCAACGCGACAACCCCGTCATCATCCCAATCCTGACCAATGACTACTTTCCCAATGGGGATCCTACGCAATTGTATCTGATTTCCTGGCCGACCCAGGGGACCGTTTATGTCCGTCCGGACAATCAGCTGGTGTATGCCCCCGCTCCTGGATACTGTGGACCTGACTCCCTGGATTACGTCGTTTGTGACGTTCTTTCGTGCGATACGGCGAGGGTAAGGATGGAAGTGCGGTGCAGGGACCTGGAAGTGAAGAACGGCATATCGCCCAATGGAGACGGCATTAACGATACGTTTGTCATCAAAGGCATTGAAGGTTACCCCGACAACAGCCTGGTTATTTACAACCGCTGGGGCAATGAAGTCTATCATACTCAGGGATATAAGAATAGCTGGAGGGGTACCTGGAACGGCCAGGAACTTCCGGACGGGACCTACTTCTACCATCTGGATACCGGTGAGGGAGAAGTGTTGACCGGTTACCTCCAGATCCAGCGATAGCTGCCTGGACTCGGGGAAGTCTGAAAAAGGGAGTGGCTCACAAACAATTGTGAGCCACTTTTTTATGCATACATTTCATTTAACAAATTTTATTTGTTGATTTACTATTAATTGTGCATTATGATAATAAATATTCCTGATTTTTTTGTTTATAGATGAGATTAAAGATAAATTTGTCCCGATAAGTCGTGTAACGGCCTATCCCATCTCATCCCATTACCGCATCACAGCACGGTTTTTTCCGGTGCCAATTTTCTGTTTTTGCGAAAATGGGATGTATGATGAGCAAATTCTACCCTACACAACGGATTGGTTTTCAATATCTCTTCGTCACCCTGCTGGTTTCAGGTTTACTGAGTGGATTCCAGCTGTACGGCATTCATCCGGATGCAGAGAGTCCTGCTTCCAGACGCGCGCACCTGCTTTGCCCACCCGAGTTTCAAAATGTTCCCGCCTCGGTTTCCGTGGAATGTGACCAGGTGCCGCCCATCCCCAATAATGTGACAGCCACCAGTTGTTGTGCGATTGTATCGCTAACAGTAGCAGAAGACAAACATGTCGGGCTGATTTGCGGCGATGATTACACGCTTACCCGTACCTGGACGGCCGTCGATGCCTGCGGCAATTCATCCACGACCCAACAGATTGTCAAGGTGGTGGACACCACTCCTCCCTGGTTCATCAATCCACCCGCCGACATTTCTGGAGAATGCAACGGAATTCCACCGCCACCCCCTATCCAGGCTGCTGATAATTGCGACCAGCAAGTATTTGGCATCATGGTAGAGACGAAAAACCCCGGCCCATGTGTTGGGACCTTCAATCTCACTCGTCTGTATGTCATCCGCGACAACTGTGATAATGCCAATACCCATGTTCAGATCGTAACCATCAAGGACTCACAGCCACCGGCATTCACCCAGGTCCCGCCTCATTTGACCATCTCCTGCACCGATCCCGTCCCCCCTGCCATTCCCGGCATCCATGTTCAAGCCCAGGATGCCTGCAATCCGAATGTTATTATCACCCAATCTGAATCCGAGACTCCGGGTTCATGTCCGGTATTCTACACCCTTACCCGAACGTTTACCGCCAATGACGGATGCGGCAACACCGTCACCGCCACACAAACGATCACGGTCATGGACAATGACCCACCGGTCATTTCCAATGTTCCGGCAGAACTCACGGTGACGTGCGAACCGCCCGTACCGGAAAGTCCTGTGGCCACGGATGAATGTGATCCCAATGTGACGCTCGAGGTGCTTGATGTGGTTCTTTCCGGTGGCGGATGCGGAGAAGATCAGGTGATTCTTCGGACCTGGACCGCCACAGACGAATGCGGGAACACGGCTACCGCCACCCAGATCGTCACCGTCAAAGTGATGGGAGAGATCGTCTTCAACATGGATCCGGCCGACATCACCGTCAATTGTTCCGACATTCCCGACCCGGCCGTAGTGACTGCCAATGATTTCTGCGGACTTCCCCTTCAGGTCATGCTGGAGGAGGACGAATTGCCCGGCAATTGCCACCAACAATATACCCTTGTCCGAACATGGACGGCTACAGATCCTTGTGGGAATACGGATTCACGCCAGCAATCCATCACGCTTCGCGATTTGCAGGCTCCGGTCATTTCTTCCATGCCGGCCAATTTGACCGTGGATTGCGGTGATATACCTGACCCGATACTCGTCACCGCTACCGACAATTGCGATCCGGATCCCCAGCTCACCTTTACGGAATCCGTTGCCGGCAACGTCTGCCAACCCCAGATCATTACCCGTACCTGGACAGCCTTTGATGATTGTGGCAACGGCACCCAGGTGATCCAGCAGATCTATGTCCTGGACGACGAGCCTCCCGTCATCCTCAACCCCCCTGCAGATTTAACCATCAGTTGTGCGATCGGCCCGCCGCCTGTTCCTTCCATCAATGTTTCGGACGATTGTGGTTCCGGTAATGTAACTGTTGACTATCAGGAGTTCCTGTCCGGAGATGTATGTGATCCTCAGATGTTGGGAAGGGTATGGACAGTCACCGACCAGTGTGGCAACACCGCCATTCACGCCCAGATGGTGACGATCCTTGACGATGCGCCACCCATTGTCATCGCACCCGATGACGTAACGGTCAACTGTGATGAGGTGCCCGCTCTCGAGGACCCGATCATCTCTGATGACTGCGACAACAATCCGGTCGTCCAATACACCGAAATGGCGGTTCCCGGCTCTTGTCCGGTGATCTACACGCTCATGCGGACATGGAAGGTCACTGACCAGTGCGGCAATATGGCCACCACCACACAAAATGTTGTCGTAGTGGACACCAAACCGCCAGTTCTGGAATTCATCCATCCCCTTCTTGCCGGACTCATGGACGGCGACACCTTCAAAATTGCCTGTGACAAACCCGTGATCTTCGACCTGGAAGATGTGAGCGTCACTGACAATTGCGATCCTGATCCCATGCTTTGGATGGAAGAGGAACTGATTGAAACCGGTCCCTGCATCATCTTCATGCGTTGCACTTTTGTCGCCAAAGACTCTTGCGGGAACATCGGCACATTGACTTTTTATTACCTCATTGGGGATGATGTCCCCCCGGTCCTGCATGGTGTCCCGGACGATCTTACACTGGAATGCGACCAACCCGTACCACCACCTGCTCAGGTCACGGCTACCGACAACTGTACCCAGAATGTGGTGGTCCAGTTCCATCAGGATTCCCTGCCCGGCAATTGTCCTTACAATTACATGATCCTGAGAACCTGGACGGGCATTGACGAATGCGACAATCAGGTCACGCATACCCAAAAGATCACGGTACAGGACACCCGACCACCTACATGGATGCCGATGCATCCAATCTTGATAGGGGTTGAAAGCGGAGACACCCTGGTTTTTGAATGTGACGGGATAGTACTTCTCAATGAGGACGATTTACCCGCCAAAGACAACTGTGATCCGGATATTCAGGTCACGTTTGATGAGGTGATCACCGAAGGGGATTGCCTGGCGGATGGCTTCAAAATCTGGATGGAATGTACCTGGTACGCCATTGATGATTGTGGCAACGACACCACTTTTGTCATCTATGTCATGGTGACCGACACCACACCTCCCGTGTTGTCCTCCGGCAAAAAGGACATCACCATCTCCTGTGACGACCCGATTCCTTCTCCACCTCAACTCACGGCTTTAGACAATTGCGATGGCCCTGTGCCGGTCCATGAATTGACCACCGTCATACCCGGACCTTGTCCTCATTCGTACAGTATCCGCACGGTATGCTGGGCGGAAGATGCCTGCGGCAATCGCTCCGAACAGATGCAAACCATCACCGTTGTCGATGACGAACCTCCCGTATTCATTCAGGTGCCCCAAAACCTCACCGTTGAATGTGATGACCCCATATTGGAAGAGGATCCCGAAGTCGTTGACAATTGTGGCGAAGTCACGCTCACCCTGGAGGAAAAAGAAGCCAACGGACCCTGCACCGACGCATACCTTTTGATCCGGGAATGGACCGCCACCGATGAATGTGGCAACACCTCCACGGCTACCCAAATCATTACCGTTCAGGACTTGACACCCCCCGTATTCGACGAAATCCCCGAACCCGTCACCGTGGAATGCGATCAAATTCCTCAACCGGAAGATGTCGATGCCACGGACAATTGCGATCCGGATGTCGCCATTACATTTACCGAACAAGTGGTCCCGGGATCTTGTCCCGACCACTATACCCTCCTCCGGGTGTGGATGGCAACGGATGACTGTGGAAACAGTACCACCGCCGAACAGTCCATCCAAGTACAGGACACCAAGCCTCCTGTACTGTCCGGCATCCCTGCTTCATTGACGATTGAATGTAATGACCCCATTCCGCCAGTTGCGGTCGTGACCGCTCAGGACAACTGTGATCCGGATCCGGACATTCTTGCCGCCTCTTCCATCAGTCCGGGACAGTGTCCGGATGAATTCATCATTGCCCGGTCATGGACCGCCATTGACCGATGCGGCAACAGTGCAACGGGGACGCAAATCATTCACATCGTTGACACAGAGGCACCTGTATTCGTGCAGGTACCTCCCCAACTGACCCTTGAATGCGATGAGGTCATCCCTCCTGGTCAGCCCGACGTCGTGGACAATTGCGATCCGGACCCTGTCATCACCCTGCAGGAATCCACACTGCCAGGCACTTGCGAACATGAATACACCCTTATTCGTACCTGGATCGCTACGGATGCCTGCGGTAATAGCCAAACGGCCCAACAGATCATCAAGGTCCATGACAATACGCCTCCGGTCCTCACACCTGTTCATCCCGGTCTATCCGGGGTGGCCAGCGGGGATACGATCTACTTCGAATGTGACAACATCACCATCTTCGATGTCGATGACGTGACGGCCAGCGACAATTGTGACGATGACCCGGAAGTCGCTTTCCACGAAGTCGAAACCCAGGGAGATTGCCTCCAGGATGGATTTTTCCTCCAGTTGCTCTGTACATGGACCGCCACCGATGATTGCGGGAATACGAGTTCTTACTTCATCATCGTCCGGATTACCGACCATACGCCACCAGTGATCAAAGGGGTGCCTGCCGATGTCACTCTGGAGTGTGATCAGCCTTTGCCACCGGTTTCCGGGGTCTTTGCCGAAGACAATTGTTCCGAGAATATCGTCCTTACGATGACGGAACAGACCACTATCGGTACATGCAAACACAATTATGTCGTGACCCGCACCTGGACGGCCACGGACGAATGCGGCAATACGGCCACGGCTCAGCAAAAGATCACTGTCCAAGACACGACGCCGCCGGAAATTCATGGCGTTCCGGAAGACATTACCCTTGAGTGTGACCAGCCCCTTCCCGATCCGGCAGATGTCCATGCTACGGACAACTGCGATACCGACCCCGTGCTGGAATACAAGGAAGCCAGGGAGGACGGCAACTGTCCCCAGGAGTATGTTCTGTTACGTATCTGGTCTGCGGAGGATGCCTGTGGCAATGTTTCGGTCAGCACCCAAAAGATCACGGTAGTGGACACCAAAGCGCCCATCCTGATCGGGGTGCCGGGTTCGGTAACCGTTGAGTGCGATAATATACCTTCTCCAGCCACCGTCAAGGCGGTGGATGCCTGTGATACCTTAGTCACCGTTGTTTATAACCAACAGCGCGTGAATGGACCATGTCCGGATACATATACCTTGATCCGGACCTGGACGGCCACTGACGACTGTGGCAATACGGCAACTGGTTCACAGACGATTTCTGTCGTGGACACGCACCCCCCCGTGATTTCGGGCGTTCCTGCCTCCGTCACGATTGAATGCGATCAACCCATTCCCGGTCCCGGCAATCCTGTGGCCACCGACAACTGTGACCCTGCTCCAGACCTGGAACTCGATGTTCAAATCGTGGCAGGCAATTGCCCTCAATCCTATGTCATGGTTCGCACCTGGACGGCGACCGATCGTTGCGGGCACACCTCCACTGCCTCGCAGACCATTACCATCCGGGATACGGAGGCTCCAGTATTTGTACAGGTGCCCCCCAACCTTACCCTTGAATGCGATGAGGTCATTCCGCCCGGCCAGCCCGATGTCGTGGACAATTGCGATCCGGATCCTGTCATCACCCTGCAAGAATCTACACTGCCTGGCACTTGCGAACATGAATACACCCTCCTTCGTACCTGGACCGCTACGGATGCCTGCGGTAACAGCCAATCCGCCCAACAGATTGTCAAAGTTTATGACAATACACCACCGGTCCTGACTCCTGTTCATCCCGGATTGTCCGGGGTTGCCAGCGGAGATACGCTCTACTTCGAATGTGACAACATCACCATATTCGATGTCGATGACGTAACGGTCAGCGACAATTGTGACGATGATCCGACTGTCACCTTCCACGAAGTCGAAACCCAGGGAGATTGCCTCCAGGATGGATTTTTCCTCCAGTTGCTCTGTACTTGGACCGCCACTGACGACTGCGGGAATACGAGTTCATACTTCATCATTGTCCGGATTACCGACCATACGCCACCCGTCATCAAAGGGGTGCCTGCCGATGTCACCCTGGAGTGCGATCAGCCGCTACCGCCAGTGTCCGGGGTCTTCGCCGAAGACAATTGTTCCGAAAATGTCGTCCTGACACTGACCGAACAGACCACTATCGGATCGTGCAAACACAACTATGTCGTGACCCGTACATGGACGGCCACGGACGAATGCGGCAATACGGCCACGGCACAGCAAAAGGTCACCGTACAAGACACGACACCGCCGGAAATTCATGGCGTACCCGAGGACATTACCCTCGAATGTGACCAGCCTCTTCCCGATCCGGCAGATGTCTATGCTACGGACAACTGTGATACCGACCCCGTGCTGCAATACAAGGAAGTCAGGGAGGTCGGTAACTGTCCCCAGGAGTACGTGCTGCTTCGGATCTGGTCAGCGGAGGATGCCTGTGGAAATTCATCCGTCCAAACGCAAAAGATCTCGGTGGTGGACACGCATGCACCCATCCTGATCGGTGTGCCGGGATCTGTGACCGTTGAATGCGATGAAGTACCGCCTCCGGGCAATGTCAAAGCCGTAGATGCCTGTGATTCCGTCGTAACCGTCATCTACAACCAACAACGCGTGAATGGCCCCTGCCCGGATACCTATACCTTGATCCGGACCTGGACAGCCACCGATGACTGTGGCAATTCGGTGACCGGGACACAGACGATTTCAGTCATAGATACCGTTGCCCCCATGTTTACCCAGTTGCCGGAGGACCTGACGCTGGATTGTGCTTTACCCTTGCCTCCTGTGGAATTTGAGGCCGTGGACAATTGTACCCAGAATTTGACCGTGGTCATTACACTGGAGGGTGGTAAAGCTTGTGATTCCATTGTCGACCAGCGCATCATCCGTGTGAAAGACGCCTGTGGAAATGAAGCGGTAGCGATCCAGGATATTCTCCTGTTGGATACCACGCCTCCGTTCTTCAAGCCATTCGATGCCAAGGTGTATGTCCCTTGTGAAGATTGGCCGGATATCCCACCTCCTCCCGCTATGGACAATTGTGATGAGGATGTCGAAATTACCTGGGAGGACATTACCACTCCTGGTGGCTGCCCGCAGGAATTTACCGTTTTGCGTACCTGGACGGCCACGGATGACTGTGGCAATACGGCGACGGCCATCCAACTAATAGGTGTCGTGGATGAAGAGGCACCGGTCCTCATACCCAAAGTGCCCATTCTGGAAGGAGTGCCTTCTGGTTCCACCATCACCCTGGAATGCGATGAAGTCCAGGTGCTTGACGAAGGAGCCTTCATGGCCATGGACAATTGCGACCCGGATCCGGAGATCATTTTTGAAGAAGAGATTCTGACCGGCGATTGTGTCCAGGATGGTTATTTCCTGAAAATGATTTGCACCTGGACCGCCATAGATGCCTGCGGCAACAGCAGTTCATACACCATCATGTTCCTGGTAACGGATACGGAACCACCATACTTCACCTATGTTCCCGATCCTTTGACGATTGAATGTCTCGATCCGGTTCCGTTCATACCGGCGGAGGCTGACGATGATTGTGCGGCAATCACTGTCCAGCACCAGGACTCCACGACCAACCTCGATTGCGGCTATCAAATCATCAGGACGTTCACGGCCACAGACGCTTGCGGTCATTCGGCAACGGCTACACAAAGAATTCTGGTGACGGATACAACAGCTCCATACTTCCTCAACCAGGTAGATGACGTTACCGTGCATCCGGATTTGGGTGAACCCATTCCACCCGTTCCGACGGTGGCGGCGGATGATGCCTGCAGTGATGTAGAAATCCAGTATTCTCAGGATACATTGGCCGGCCCGGATTGCGGTTATATCCTTCAGCGCTCATGGATAGCTACCGACGCTTGTGATAATTCTGCCATCCTGGTCCAGCGGATCACGGTATGGATTGCCTGTCCCTGTGTGTTGCCTGAAGTGGAAAACATACTTCTTGATCATCCGGATTGTGGGCAAAACAACGGAACGATCACCATTGAGACCGTGGAGGATCCCTCTCAGTATTCCTGGCTCTGGTTGCCTGACAAAGGCCAGCCGAATGCAGCCGGAAATCAACGAACAGGCCTTGGAAGTGGCATTTACGCCATTTTCATTGAGGACCCCAAAGCGCTGAATTGCTTCGTCAAGCTGGATGTGATCCTGGAAGATCAGGGTTCATGCCTGGATACCGTTTTCGCCACCATCCCCATGGATGCACCTTTCACGCTCTGCATAGATCAGGTGTTGGATTTCGATCCCCCTGTCGGACAAACATCCATCTGCGGCCAGGATCCCAACCTGGAAGTGAGTGTTACGAATGGATCCCATTGCGTAGTGCTCGACCCTGAAGACGGATTTACTGGCACGGCAACCGTTTGCGTCGTTCATTGTGATACGCTGAATCCGCCTTTCTGTGACACCACCATTATTGTGGTCCAGATCAATGCCGTGGCACCTTGCGATCCCATGATCCCGGATGCTTCCACACCCCTGTCATCGCCGGACTGTGAACTGGCTGCCATGGTGTGCTTCCCCATTCCTGCTGCCAATATCCTGCAGTACGAAATACTGGTGGACGGTGCCCCATATACCGGTTCATTCGATACGTGTGAAGGTGGGGGGACAGCATTGTTGCTGATGCCCGGAGATCATCAGATCGAAGTCACTCATGTGCTAAGTCTGTGTCTGGAATCAGCCACCCTGAGCATCACCTGCCCGGATGATGATGTGTTGATTGCCGTGGATGATCAATCCAAATTGCGCAAAAACCGCACGGTGGAAATCCCGGTACTCCTCAACGACATCATTCCCGCCGGATACACGATTGAGGACTTGGCCATCCTTTCCCATCCTTCACAAGGTGTTGTGCAGGTGACCACCGGAAATACGGTCATTTACACACCTGTCAAGGACTATTGCGGTCAGGACATGTTTGTGTACCAGATCTGTATCGAACCGGATGTGTGTGACGATGCCGTAGTTATGATTGATGTGGATTGTTCCGGATTGGTCGTCCATACCGGATTTTCACCGAACGGAGATAACATCAATGACAAGTTCACGGTAACCGGCATCGAGGATTACCCCAATAATGAAGTCACCGTTTACAATCGTTGGGGCAATCAGGTATTTTACCAGAAAGGTTACAAGAACAGCTGGGATGGATCATGGAATGGCTACATCCTTCCGGATGGCACCTACTTCTACTTCCTGAAGGACGGTGAAGGAGGCGTTTACACAGGGTATCTGCATATCAATCGTTGATTCTCCCGGGTTTCCGGACTTCCAACGGGGCAGACAGGCCAATAAGAAGGGCATCCCTCGGGATGCCCTTCTTACTTGATGGCGATGCCTCTGACATGGTTTTCCCGGCGATTTCAACCCGAGCAATGATGGAATTGTCGTTGGGGGGAGGCAGATGTCATTGACCTTAGATAAATTTTACATCTTAATGATTCTGAATTCTGTACGACGATTCAATTGATGTTCATCTTCCTGACACTTCACCCCATCCTTGCATTTGTTGACAGGCTTTCGCTCGCCATAACCGCGCGCCACCATCCGATCGGCAGCAATGCCGAGTCGATTGAGGTATTCAATGGCAGCATCCGCCCGGCGCTGCGACAGGTCCAGGTTGTAGAAATCATTGCCGCGGCTATCTGTGTGGGAGCTCAACTCGATCATCATTCCGGGATACTTGGTCATCAATCGGGCCAATTCATCCAGGTTGCCCCGGGCATCCAGGCGAATGTCCGCCTTGTTGTAATCATAGTAAATACCATCCAACCGGAATGAGGCCCCTTCGGTGAGGTCTTCTTCCTTGATTCCGAGAATGAGGGGTTCAAGATCGACTGTTTTCCAGGTCAGGGGACCATTGCCGACAATTTCGGGAGCTGTCAACTCAAGAAAGCCGGATAAGTACCCATCAGCCTTTGCCCTGACCTGATAACGCTTTCGGGCATCCAGGATCCAGGGGATATCCTTGCCTGCCGGTGTCACCGCGTCGGATTTTTGACTTTCCTTGCCCACTTTGTCGAAAGCCTGAAAGGCTGTTTCCCGATTGACGGGTATCATTTGACCACCCGGCAGAAACTCGAATACCTCGTAACTCGCTTCAGTAACCGGATCCTGGGTACTGATATCTCTGGCCTGAAAGAGGAAAGGTTGGTATACGGCAGGAACCAGACGGATGGTCTGCAAATCCTGCGAGGGAAGCTCTACGCCGGCGGTTGCCGGCATGAATCCGTCTGCCTCAGCACGCAGGGTTTGTGGACCGAACACTGTGGATTTTATGCGAACCCGCCCTGCGTTGTTAGTGGTAAGTACCTGTTTGCCAAACTGTATGCGTGCATTGGCCACAGGCAACTGCGTTTCGGCATCCAATACCAGCAGTTCACCGGTCGCAAACCCCCGTTCACCAAGAGGCTTGTCGGAAGTCCAGGCATAAATGTCATCCAAGCCCAAACCACCCGGCCGGTTGGTACTCATGTAGCCACTTCGGCGACCGGGTAACGGGTAAAGCGCGAAGTCGTCATAGCTTGAATTGATCTCCTGACCCAAATTCCTGCTTATCCGCCAGGTACCGTCTTCCTCTGGTGCAGCGGCAAAGACATCCAACCCGCCGAATCCTGTCAGGCCATCCGAGGCAAAAAACAGATACCCGTCAGCGCTGACCGATGGAAAGAGTTCGTTGCCCGGGCTGTTGATTTCAGGACCCAGATTCTCCGGGCGCCCCCAAACCCCAGACTGGCGTACCACCCGGTAAAGATCCATACCTCCGTACCCCCCCGGCATGTCTGAGGAAAAGACCAAAACCTGTCCGTCGGTGGTCATGGCCGGATGGGCTGTGGCATAGTT
>JAGFIW010000080.1 GCA_024103195.1 Saprospiraceae bacterium
TTCCCGCTGACTAGAGCGGTGGCGGTTCAAACCGCAATCCGCGAATGACCTCACAGGCCCGGAGTGTATCCGCCCTGCTGATGTCCAGGTGGGTGACCAACCGTATGGTATGGGGACCAAATCCGGATGCAGTGACGCCCATTTCCCGCATCGCTTCCAGAAACCGGGGGGCCGGCAACCATCCGATCGTGTCAAACAGAACGATATTGGTGTGGACGGGACGTATCCGCTCGGCATAGGGACATTCGCGAAGAGCCGCCTCGAGGAGCCGGGCATGGGCATGGTCGATGTGGAGGCGTTCCACGTGGTGTTCCAACGCATATATGCCTGCGGCAGCGAGATATCCGGCCTGTCGCATGCCGCCTCCCATGGCTTTGCGTACCCGCCGGGCCTCCCGGATGAAATCCCGGTCGCCTACCAGCAGGGAACCCACCGGAGCCCCGAGTCCCTTGGAAAGGCAAATGGACAAGCTGTCAAACCCGGCGCCCCAGGCAGCCGGGTCTTCGCCGGTTTCCGTCAGGGCATTGAACAGGCGGGCGCCGTCCAGGTGGAGGGCCAGTCCTTTGCGCCGGCAGACCTCACGGATGGGTTTTACCTGATCCAGGGTGTAGTAGCTTCCCCCTCCCCGGTTGCAGGTGTTCTCGAGCACCACCAGGCGGGAGACCGGCAGCCACGCGTGATCGGGCCGGATGGCGGCCTCTACCTGGGCCGCCGTGATCCGGCCGTGATCGCCCTGCAAAAGCTGGATGCCGATACCGGAATGGTAGGCATATCCGCCCACTTCGTACTGGTAGATGTGGGAATCCACATCGCAGATCACCTCGTCGAGAGGGCGCGTATGCATCTTGATGGCGATCTGGTTGGTCATAGTGCCGGACGGGCAGAACAGGGCCGCCTCACGCCCCATGCGTTCGGCCATCATGGCCTCCAGGCGGTTGACGGTAGGGTCTTCGCCAAAGACATCATCGCCCACTTCGGCCCGGCACATGGCTTCCAGCATGCCGGGCGTAGGGCGGGTCAGGGTGTCGGAGGTCAGTGTGATCATCCGGCAAATCTACCCAATGCCGGTCATCTTTCGGGGGGGTAAATGGCCGTGATCAGGGCTTAGGCGGAGCCGGATCCGCCTTGGGACGAGACGGAAAAAGGAGGGAGAGCCAACCCGCCATGAACAGGATACCGCCCAGGGGAGTGACCGGACCCAGCCAGGCTACCGGCCACCCGTGGGCTTCGCGGGTGGCCAGGAGATAAAGGGATCCGGAAAACAAGGCGATACCCGCCACCCACAGGAGTGGCGTGTGCCGGCGGAACCGGGCCGGAAGGGCCAGGAAGACCAGCAGGGCAACGGTATGGAGAAAATGATACAGGTTGGCCGTACGCCATACGTCCAGGGATTCGGCGGGGAGCAAAGGCTTGAGAAGGTGGGCGCCAAAGGCACCGAGCGCCACGGCGAGGGCTCCCGAGACGGCAATGATGCGGCGAAGGAAGGTATCGTTCATGCGGGAAAGGGTTCAGGACAAACGCCAGTCGATCGGAGGCTGGCCCATGGAAGTCAGGAGGCGGTTGGTCGCGGAGAAGTGTCCACAACCGATAAAACGATTGCCGGCCAGCGGAGACGGATGGACACCTTCCAGGACGTGATGCCTCTGAGTGTCGATGAGGGCTTTTTTGGCGCGGGCGAAATTGCCCCACAGGAGGAATACCAGACCTTCCTTTTTCTCCGACAGCAGACGGATGACGGCATCGGTAAATACCTGCCACCCGACGCGCTGGTGGGCGCCGGCTTCGCCTTGCGGCACGGTGAGGATGGCATTGAGGAGAAAGACACCCTGATGGGCCCAATGGGACAGATCGCCGTGGCCGGGGGGAGGGATTCCGAGATCCCGCTGCAGTTCTTTGAAGATGTTGACCAGCGAGGCGGGGGGCCGGATCACTTTGGGGACGGAAAAGCAGAGACCCATCGCCTGGCCGGGCTGGTGATAGGGATCCTGGCCGAGGATCACCACCCGCACTTTGGAGAACGGCGTCATGTCAAAGGCGCGGAAGATCTGCCCTCCGGGCGGAAAGAGCGTTTTGCCGGCGGCCTTGTCGCGGAGCAGGTGCTGCCTGATCTGGGCGAAATAGGGCTTGGCAAACTCCTCCGCCAACACCTGCTTCCACTCCGGGTCGATCTTGACATCGGGAGCTGTCATGGTGATCCCATCAGGGCTCGAACCTGAAACCTACTGCTTAGAAGGCAGTTGCTCTATCCATTGAGCTATGGGACCTGTATCCGGCAGGGGTAAAGCGCCGGAAACGCGGCCAAAGTTCCGAAATTCCCGGCATCCCGCCCGGGTGCGTGATGAGGGTCCGAAGGGGAGTGTGAATCTTTAGACGAATGTACATATTTGATAATCTGTGTGAAAGGTATTTTTATTATTAT
>JAGFIW010000082.1 GCA_024103195.1 Saprospiraceae bacterium
CCTTGAGATAAACGACCCGTTTGGTGTATTCAATGATTGGCGTGGCGTCAGAAGCCACGAGATACTCGTCGTCACCGATACCGACCACCAGGGGGCTACCTTTGCGGGCAGCCACCATCTTGCCAGGCTCATTCTCGTCCATTACCACAATGGCGTAGGCGCCAATGACTTTGCTGAGTGCGGTGCGCACGGCTTCCTCAAGACGGAGGCCGTCGCGTTGCTGGAGCTCTTCGATCAGATGGACCAGCACTTCGGTATCGGTCTCACTTTCAAACGCGTGACCGAGTTTTTCCAGGGCGCTCTTGAGGAGTGCGTAATTCTCGATGATACCGTTGTGGACGAGCGTCAACCGACCGTTGCCGGAGCGGTGCGGGTGTGCGTTGATATGGCTGGGCGGCCCGTGGGTGGCCCACCGCGTATGACCGATACCGGCCGTACCCCGGATATCCTGATCCCGGGCAAAGGCTTCCAGATCGCTGACCTTTCCCTGGCGTTTGTAAATGTGGACTCCGCCGTTCATCAACGCCACGCCGGCGCTGTCATACCCGCGATACTCCAGCCGCTGCAGGCCTTTGATGAGAATGGGGTACGCCTCTTTATGACCGATATAGGCAACGATCCCGCACATGGATCAGGGGTTTAGTCGGGTGTAAGTAACAGTGAGCCTGGGTGCATCGGCATCCGGGGTTCCACACAGGATAACGCGTCCGGGGGTGTTTGTGCGGCTTCGGGTCCTGAAGTGCACAAATGGCTGGGCCTTCCCTTCCAGGATTTTCTGGACCTGTGCGGAGATATTGAACCGGTAGGTGATCTTGCCGCTGCTGCTGTCAGTGACGGGTTGGCCTCCAAAGTAATTCTGCAGGCCGAATGTCCTGCTCTTGAGCGCAAAGGTGACATCGTCGATGGGGACCTCCTTGCCGGTATCATCATACGTGTACATCTCGAGCTGATCTGCCGGTCCGTAAGAGTTGGGGTCCTCACCGTCCAGGGCGCAAACCGTCAATTCGAGAAGGGCGTGATTGACCAGTACCAGCTCTTGCTGGGACATCCAGGGCAGATGCACCTGAATGTCATGCCCGGCAAGACCTTGAAGGAAATGCACCGGATCTCCGGACTTGTTGTCAAGCAACAGATCGGGATAGGTGACGGTCTGGCGGTCAATGGTGTATTGCAGATGGGATTTCTGCGGTGTATTGAGGGAAATGGGGATCCATTGGGCCTGCCGGACGGTGTCTGATACGGTGTAATAGAGGGTGAGATGGGTATTGATGTTGTTGTAGGCCATCCCGATCCAGGCATCACTCGGAGCGTCAAAGCGAACGCCGAATCCCGGCAGGGTCTCGAGAAAAAGGCTGTCGGTCACCAGGTGGACACTGTCCAGGGCCATGATTTCCTGGGCGATGGCATCGTCGATCCGGAACCGATAACCGGTGCGGGTCAGGGTGTCGACCACGCCCGCCACGGCATAGCTGTAATACGTGTTGACCGGCACCGGCCATACCGGACCGGGATAAACGCCTACCGGCATCTGGCCGAGCGCAAAGCCATCCGTGGAGTAGAGAGTATCCGCCGGCAGCCGCTCCCCGAGGCGGAATACCTGCAGGGAAGCCGCCGGATTTACGGTCCCGACCCGCCAGGAGGTGTCGGCACCAATGCTCAGAACCAGAGAGTCAAAAACCGCGTTGGTGAAATCCGGCTCGCTGAATCCATAGGCGGGGACCAGTTCGAAGTAAAAGACCGTTTCCCCGTTGCCGAAAAAGGGATCCTCCACCCTTCCCACCGGATACCGGTTGATCAATGCGGTGGTACCGGGCCGCCAGGTCATGAAACTGTCCACCGGAAAAGATCGCAGTTCCAGGGTGAACGTGTCGGATCGATCCAGGGGGGTTTGGTCCAGGTCCACCAGTTCGGAACCCACAAGAGTGGGTTTGGAGCACCGGGCAAGAGACAGGATCACCAGGATCCCGCACAAACTTGCCCACAAAAAGGAAAGGCGCATAGGCTGTAGAAAGGGTGAAGGCGGATCAGACCTCCTGTTCGAGGAGGCTCTCGTAGAATTCGCGGTAAACAGGCAGCCACTCCTCCTCGTCCGTAGACCCCAGAATAGGCTTGTGGTTGGCGGCGAGGCTTGCCTCGGCCCCGGGGGTCAGGTGGTCTCCACACCGGATGACGGCATCGGAATAGGCAATGGCACCACTGTCCAAGGATACGCGATCCGATTCGAAAAATGGCGCGAGGACCGCAGCCTCCATGGGCGGGACCAACGCTTTTTCGAAATCTTCAGGGCGGAACTGCCCGTCGGCATCATGGGCATAGGTGGACCAGGTGAGACGGGAATTGCGGAACAACGGCTCGTCCTTGTACAAGGTCCGGAGAAAGAACGGAACCATACCGGTCATCCATCCGTGACAGTGGATGATGTCCGGGGGCCATCCGAATTTCTTGACGGTCTCGATCGCTCCTTTGCAGAAGAAGATCATGCGCTCCATGTTGTCCTCATAAGGCTTGCCTTCGGCATCCCCGAAAACCGATTTGCGCTTGAAAAACTCGTCGTTGTCCAGAAAATAAACCTGGAGGCGGGAGCCAGGCATGCTGGCTACCTTGATGATGAGGGGGAAATCCTCGTCATTGACCACAATGTTCATTCCGGAAAGCCGGACGACTTCGTGGAGTCGGTGGCGGCGCTCATTGATGGTACCGAAGCGGGGCATGAGGATCCGGAGTTCCATCCCGTTGTCGTGCATGTACTGGGGGATCTGTTGGGCGATCCGGGCAATGTCCGACAGGTTGGTGTAGGGATCCATTTCCTGAGTAATCAGGAGAAGACGTTTCTTTTCCATTCCAGTCATTTCAATCGCGGGGATGAACTTCCAGGGCCTGTCCGGATCAGGGAGTTGCCGGAAAGGCGGTGAAATGCGATAACCACCCCGTTACGTTTATGCAAAGATACGAAAAATCCCAACAACCCGGAGGGCAGAGAGTTCACTGTGGCGGCGGATCCCCGGATTTGGCTTACTTTTCGGCCCCTTCGCGTTCCATGTGGATTTTCCGGCACCATAAGAACCTTTCGGGTCATCTGACTTTCCGGCGGACATCCGGCGACCTCATCGGTTTTGTACCCACCATGGGCGCCTTGCACAAAGGTCACCTCGCTCTGATTCGCCAGGCCATGCGGGAATGCGGTGCCGCGGTTTGCAGCATTTTCGTCAACCCCACCCAATTCAACGACCCGGCCGACCTCGAGCGATATCCGCGCACCACTGGACGCGACATCGGAATGTTGACCGCTACGGGTTGCCAGGTCCTCTATTTGCCCGCTGTCACGGAGATCTATCCGGGCAAGACCAACCCGGCTGCCGTACCCCTGCGCGGCACGGCGCTCGACCCCGGACCCCTCGCCACGGTCATGGAAGGCGCTTTCCGGCCCGGCCACTTCGACGGAGTGATGCAGGTCGTCCACCGGCTGCTGGACCTGGTCCGTCCCGACTGCCTGTATATGGGGCAAAAGGATTACCAGCAGGTCAGCATGATCCGGTTTCTCCTCCAGGCCACCTCCTCGCCGGTACGCCTCGTCATGAGTCCGACTGTCCGCGAAGCCGACGGGCTGGCCATGAGTTCGCGCAATGCCCTGCTGACCCCGGCCGACCGGCGTCGCGCACCCTCCATCGCCGACACCCTCTCCTGGACCGGTACGGTCCTGAACCAATTGCCGCCCCGGGCCATCGAGGCGGAAGCCATGGAGCGACTGCGCCGGGCGGGACTGGAACCCGAATATGTCTCCCTGGCCGACGGGTTCACCCTGCAGCCCGTCGAAGATCCGGCCCGACATGCGGTGATCGTGGCCTGTGCGGCCGCACGGGCCGGTAAAGTGCGCCTTATCGACAACCTCCTGCTGAAGGGACATCCGGACCTTGCCGTCGAATTGTCTTAATTTTGCGCTCCATGCTTATCTGGCGTTTCAAATCCAAGATCCACCGGGCCACCGTCACGGATGCCAACCTCAATTACGAGGGCAGCATCACCATTGACGAAGCCATTATGGAAGCCGCCCATCTCATCGCCGGGGAGCGCGTCCAGGTGGTCAACAACAACAACGGAGAACGGCTGGAGACCTACGTGATCCCCGGCGAAAGGCATTCGGGTACCATTTGCCTCAACGGCGCCGCCGCCCGCAAAGCCCAGATCGGCGATATACTCATCATCATCGCCTACGGGTTGATGGACGAGGAAGAAGCCCGTGCGTTCAAGCCGGTCACCGTCTATCCCGGCCCCCAAAACCGCCTTTAACTCCAGGACTTGCGCGCCCGCCTGAAAAACGCCCTCCGCTTTGTCCTCTACCTCGGTACAGGCGTGGCCATTCTGTGGATCGTATTCAACCGGCAACAAAAAAGCTACCAGGCCAAATGCGCGCTGGAAGGACAAGACCCCTCGGAATGCCATCTGGCCACCAAGATCCTCCAGGATTTCGGCTCCGCCGACTGGCTCTGGATCCTTGTGGTGCTCGGCGCCTTCATGTTGAGCAACATCCACCGGGCCATCCGCTGGCAAATGCTCCTGGAACCGCTCGGCATAAAGGCGTCCTTTTACAACCGGTTTTTTACCGTCATGATCGGCTATTTCGCCAACCTCGGATTGCCGCGCATCGGCGAGCTGGTACGCGCCGCCACCCTGGCCCGCTATGAAGACGCCAAAACCCAACAGGTCATGGGCACCGTCGTCATTGACCGGATGTTCGATGCGGTATCCATGGCGCTGATCGTCGCCCTGGCCGTATTCCTCGACGGACCCCGCATCCTCGGGTACCTCTCCCGCAACGCGGAAACGGGATCCATGACCGACCTGATGCTGTCGCCTTATCTCTGGATAGCGGCCTTCATCGGCACCGGCACCCTCTATGCCCTGTACCGGTACCGGGCGCGCTACGCCGGTCACCCCGTGGCCGCACGGATCATTGAGGTGCTGCGTGGATTTCGCGACGGCCTCGGATCGGTGCGCCGCGTGCGACAACCCGGATGGTTTCTTTTTCACAGCGTCATGATCTGGGTGATGTATTACCTCATGACCCTGCTTTGTTTCAATGCCTTTGCCGGTACAGCCCACCTCGGACCGGTGGCCGGACTGACCACATTCGTGTTTGGCTCCTTCGGCATCATCATCCCGGCACCCGGCGGCATGGGTACCTTCCAGTTTCTCGTCAGTGAAGCCCTGGTCATGTACGGGATCCCCGGCGAAGACGGCTTCAGTTTTTCCATGATCCTGTTTTTCAGCATCCAGATCTTCTGCAATATCCTCTTCGGCCTGTTGGGCTTGCTGTTGTTGCCGGTGCTCAACCGCAGACGCTCCGGCCAACCCGAACCCGCCTGATCCATGCTGCACACCGCCATCATCCGTCAACGCATCGCCGATCCATCCACCCTGCCTGCCCTGCGGGCCGGCTGGACATTCCACAGCCAGAAGGTCGTTTTCACCAACGGCTGCTTTGACATCCTGCACGCCGGACATGCCCGCTATCTCGCCGAAGCCCGCGATCTGGGCGACCTCCTGGTGGTCGGGCTCAACAGCGATGCCTCCGTCCGCCGGCTTAAAGGCCCTCACCGGCCCGTCAACAACGAAGGCAGCCGGGCCCTGATGCTCGCCTCCCTGCTTTGCGTGGACGTCGTGGTGCTCTTCGGCGAGGATACCCCCGAAGCGCTTATCCGTCAGGTGCGCCCGGATATCCTGGTCAAAGGGGGTGACTGGAAGCCCGAACAGATCGTGGGCAACGAATTCGTGACCGGGTACGGGGGCAGAGTGCTGAGCCTGCCTTTTCATGAGGGTTTCTCGACGACAGGAATGATCGACCGCATCCGGAGCCAACAGCCATAGACCCCTGCCGCCGTATCTTTGGCAAAAATCCGGCATGGCCCCTCCCGTAACCCTGGGCGAGCTCACCGCTTTTCTGGAAACCATCGCTCCGCTCCACCTCCAGGAGTCTTATGACAATGCCGGTCTTCTGACCGGCCATCCCGCCATGCCCGTCACCGGCGTCATGGTCGCCCTCGACATGCTGGAACCGGTGGTCGAAGAGGCCCGGTCCCTGGGTTGCAACGTGGTGGTGGCTCATCACCCCATCATCTTTCGGGGCCTGAAAAGCCTGACCGGCCGGCACTATGTGGAGCGGGTCGTGAACAAGGCCATCCGCGAAGGAATGGCCCTGTACGCCATCCACACCAACCTGGACAGCGTGCTCGATCAGGGGGTCAATGCCGAAATCGGAT
Organism: Saprospiraceae bacterium; assembly: GCA_024103195.1. GTDB lineage: Bacteria > Bacteroidota > Bacteroidia > Chitinophagales > Saprospiraceae > JAGNXB01. Next base: position 6,258 of record JAGFIW010000082.1, read on the forward strand.
CGAGACTGGGACTGACAGGCCTGCAGATCCTGAAGCCCAAAGCCGGGACCGATCCGGGCGCCGGTATCGGAATGGGCGCCATCGGGGCGTTGCCCACACCGCTGGGCAGTGATGAATTCTTCCGCCTGCTGAAAGAAAAGATGCATGCCGGGGTGGTAAGGCATACCGCCTGGGATGACCGACCCATCCGCCGGGTGGCGGTTTGTGGCGGCGCAGGGAGTTTTCTGTTGCCCGATGCCGTGGAGGCAGGGGCAGATGCGTTGGTGACGGCGGACTTCAAATACCATGAATTTTTCGAGGCCGACGGCCGCATCCTCGTTGCTGATATCGGCCACTACGAAACCGAGGCTTGCACCATCGACCTTTTGCACCGCTTGATTAGCAGGAAATTCCGTACCTTTGCGACCCATTCCACGACGCATCGCACGAATCCCGTAAATTATTCCTGATTATGGCGCAAAAGGAACTGACGGTGGCAGACCGTCTTCAGCAACTCTTCAAGTTGCAAGTCATTGATTCCGAACTCGATGAGATCGAAGTGCTCAAAGGGGAGCTCCCGATGGAGGTCAATGATCTCGAGGACGAGATCGCCGGTCTCCAGACCCGGGCGACCAAACTGGAGCAACAGGTCCAGGAAGTAGAACACGAAGTGAGCCAGCACAACGCCCACATCAAGGAGGCCGAAGCGCTGATCGACAAGTACAAAAAGCAGATGGACAACGTCAAGAACAACCGGGAGTTCGAGGCGCTGACCAAGGAATTGGACATCCAAACCCTCGAAATCCAGCTTTCGGAGAAAAAGATCCGCGAGTTGCGCACGCACATAGACACCCGCAAAGAAAGTCTGCAGGCCACCCAGGATCGCATTGCTTCCCGGCAGGCGGACCTCAAGATCAAAAAGGAGGAACTGGACGGCATCATCGCCAAAACCGACAAGGAGGAGAAAGATCTGCGCAAGAAGTCGGATGCCGAGCGCGCGCGGATCGAAGACCGCCTGCTCATCGCCTACGACAAGATCCGCAAGTCATACCGCAACCGCCTGGCGGTCGTGCCCATCAAACGGAGTTCCTGTGGCGGATGCTTCAACTATATCCCGCCCCAGCAGCAACTGGAGATCGGCCTGCACAAGAAAATCATCGCCTGCGAACACTGCGGCCGTATCCTCGTGGACGACAGCATCATCCAGGTTGTGGCTCCGGAAAAACTGGAGACCTCCGAAGCCTGACCCATCGGCGCCAAGCCGGAAAGCCCCGTCCTTCCAGGCGGGGCTTTTTTGTTCGGACAGGAAGGCCTGTCCGTTAATCCCTACCTTTGCTTCCCAAATCTGTTCGCTTGTCCCGCATCGTCGCCATTGTAGGCCGCCCCAACGTCGGCAAATCCACCCTCTTCAACCGCCTGCTCGGCCATCGCCACGCCATTGTCGATGATCTCAGCGGGGTGACGCGCGACCGGCAATACGGTCCCAGTCACTGGAATGGCAAGCATTTTACCGTGGTGGACACGGGCGGATTCGTTCGCAACAGCGAGGACCCGTTCGAAAAAGCCATCCGTTCCCAGGTCAGGGTCGCCGTGGAGGAAGCGGCCGTCATCCTCTTCATGGTCGATGTCACCACCGGTATCACCGACCTCGACGAACAAGTGGCAGACCTTTTGCGCCGTACCCGAAAGCCCGTATTCCTGGTGGTCAACAAGGTGGACAATCACGAGCGGATGCTGCAGGCCAACGAATTCTGGGGCATGGGTTTCGAGCAGGTGTATTTCCTTTCTTCCATCACCGGATCGGGCACCGGTGAATTGCTGGATGCCGTCGCCGAACGCCTCCCCGAAGACCCCGATGAGACCCCCTCCGAATGGCCCCGCTTTGCCGTGCTCGGGCAGCCCAACGTCGGCAAATCTTCCTTCGTCAACGCCCTCCTCGGCGAAGAAAGGCATATCGTCACCGATATCGCCGGCACCACCCGTGACGCCATTGACACCCGCTATGACAAATTCGGCAAAACATTCATCCTAGTAGATACCGCCGGCCTGCGCAAAAAGGCCAAGGTGCACGAAGACCTCGAATTTTATTCCGTCATGCGGGCGCTCAAGGCTTTGGAGGAATGCGATGTCTGCCTCCTGCTGATCGACGCCCAAACCGGGGTCGAGGCCCAGGACATGAGCATATTCCGGCTGGCCCAGAAACGCCACAAAGGCATGGTCATCCTCGTCAACAAGTGGGACCTCGTCGAAAAAGAGACCAACACCGCCCGCGACATGGAGAAGGAGATCCGGGAAAGGATTTCGCCCTTCAACGACGTTCCGGTCGTGTTCATGTCCGCCATCGACAAAACCCGGATTTTCAAGGCGGTCGAAGCGGCCATCCAGGTCCACGAAAACCGCCAGCGCCGGGTAAAAACGTCCGAACTCAACGAATACCTGCTCGACATCATCGAGCGGATGCCGCCCCCGGCCTACCGGGGACAATACATCAAGATCAAATACATCACCCAGCTTCCGCTGGCTTATCCGGCTTTTGTGTTTTTTTGCAATTACCCCAAGGAGATCAAAGAACCCTACCGGAAATTTCTCGAAAACAAGATCCGGGAGCGTTTCAACTTCACCGGGGTGCCCATGGCCCTTTTCTTCCGCCAAAAGTAATCCATGCCCTTCCTGCCTACGCCCCTCCCCGGACTGATGCTTTTCGAACCCGCGGTGCACCGGGACGAGCGGGGGTATTTCATGGAGAGCTACAACGAAAGGAATTTTGCCGGTGCGGGCATCGTGCATCCTTTTGTGCAGGACAACCAGGCCTGGTCCCCTTACGGGGTGGTGCGCGGATTGCATTACCAGACCGGCGTCCATGCCCAGGCCAAACTGGTGCGGGTGATCCTGGGAGAGGTCTTCGATGTGGTGGTGGATCTCCGGCCCGACTCGCCGACATGCGGGCAGACTTACGGGGTCCTGCTCAGCGGGGCGAATCACCGCCAGTTGTATGTACCCGCCGGATTTGCCCATGGCTATGCGGTGCGGAGTCCGGAGGCCGTCTTTTTCTACAAATGCAGCGCGTATTATCACCGCACCAGCGAAGCCGGTCTTCACCCGCTGGATCCCGCACTGGCCATTGACTGGGGCATTCCCACGGACCGCATCATTTTGTCCGACCGCGACAGATCCCTCCCCTTTTGGGGCGACCACCAACCCCCCAACGACTGAATCCATGCGCGTACTTGTCACCGGAGCCAACAGCCAGTTGGGAATGGCCCTTGCCCAATGCGTCCAGCCCGGAGAGGGCATGGAGTGGCATTTTCACGGCCGGTCCGAGCTCGACATCACGGATGAGGAAGGCGTAATGCAGTTTGTCCGTTTCCTGCAGCCGGATGTAGTGATCAACACCGCCGCCTACACGGCCGTGGACCGCGCCGAGGATGAGGTGGATGCCGCATTTGCCGTCAACCGGGACGGTGTGGCCAATCTGGCCGCTGCGGTAGCCGCCACCGGCAGTCACCTGGTGCATCTCTCCACCGACTATGTCTATGACAACGGCCAATGCCACCCCTACAGGGAGACGGATGCGGTGCGGCCGGGAGGGGCTTATGCCCGCAGCAAACGCGCCGGTGAACAGGAGGCCCTGTTGTTGTCCGAAAACGTCACCCTCATCCGGGCATCGTGGTTGTACGGGGCCATGCGCCACAATTTTCTGCAGACCATGATCCGGCTCGGACAGGAGCGGAAGGAACTGCCGGTGGTGTACGATCAGGTCGGAAGTCCCACGTGGACCATGGATCTGGCCCGAATGCTCGTTCAACTGACGGATGCCCTCAAGGACGAGGCGCGAAGGCCTTCCCTGTGCGGGGTCTTCAATTATTCCAATGAGGGGGTGGCCAGTTGGTATGACTTCGCCGTGGCCATCATGCGGGTGACGGGACTGCCGTGCCGGATCCTTCCCATCCGCTCGGCGGAATATCCCACGCCGGCCAAACGTCCGTCCTACAGCGTCATGGATAAAAGCAAGATCCGTTCGGCGCTGGGTTTGCGCATCCCGCACTGGCAGGAGAGCCTGGAGGAATGCTGGCGGGGGATGGAAAAA
>JAGFIW010000043.1 GCA_024103195.1 Saprospiraceae bacterium
TTGCCGACTTGCGGGAGCGTCTGGTCCATTTCGCCAGTTTGATCGAACTGGAGCTCGATTTCAGCGAGGAGGACGTGGAATTTGCGGACCGCCGGCAGCTCCGGGGGTTGATGGAAGAAATCCTGGCATCCATCCGTTCGTTGGGAGAAAGTTTTTCTCTGGGCAATGCCCTGAAGGAAGGGGTATTGACCGTGATCGCCGGACGTCCCAATGCCGGAAAAAGTACCCTGCTCAACGCGTTGCTGGAAGAGGATCGCGCCATCGTGAGCGACATCCCGGGCACTACCCGCGACACTATCGAGGAAGCCCTGACCATCGGCGGCATCCGTTTCCGGCTGGCCGACACCGCCGGAATCCGTGAGGCCCGGGACACCATTGAAGCAATGGGCGTAGAACGCACACTGGCCCGTATCGGAGAGGCGGCGGTCCTGGTGTATGTCTTTGACGTAAGGACCATGACCCCGGAAGAAGTGGCTGCGGATGTCGGCGGTCTGGCGCGCGAGGGGTTGGAAGTATTGCTGGTGGCCAACAAGATGGACCTCAACCCTTACCTGGACCCCAATTCCTTTGCCTTGCCCGGAATGATGGCGGACAGGGTGGTGCCTGTTTCGGCCCGACACCAGATGAATCTGGCGCTGCTCAAGGAACGGCTTTACGGGTTGGCGCTGTCCGGTGCCAAGGCCGATGCCGATACGCTGGTCAGCAGCGCACGCCATGCCGAAGCATTGTACCGGGCCGGGCAGGCGCTGGAGAGGGCATTGGAGGGACTGAACGAAGGCCTTCCCGGAGATTTACTGGCGGAAGACATCCGGCAGGCTCTTTATCATCTGGGCGAAATCACCGGCGCGGTGACGACCGACGATTTGCTGGAGAATATCTTCCGGAAGTTTTGCATCGGAAAATAGGAATTTTTAGGAATTGGCCACCGTCCGGGCTGCTATCCCCTTTGCCACTTGCAGGGCACTGACGCACGAGATAAATCTCGCAGAAAAGAATTCCAGGCCGGGACGAAAAGGTCAACCACCCTGAGGTTGAAAAATATCTTTTGGGGACCTTTCAACATCATCCCGGTGACCCTGGCCATACGGCCGTACCTGTTCAGGCTATATTTTGATCAATCGCCGCGACAGCACCTTTCCGCCTTTCCGCATACGAACCACATAGGCGCCTGGTGGAAGTTCGGACAATGACACCGCGCCTTCCTGCAAGGTGGCTGTAGTTCTCAACTGTCCATGCACATCAAAAATTTCCAGGGTGACAAACTCGTGGGCATCCTTTTGCTCGACCATTAAAAAGTCGGTAAACGGGTTTGGATAGACATTCATCCCCTCTGCAACAAAATCATCGGTGCTCACCGGACCTGTTTCAACGACAAACAACTCTTTTCCATAATCGGGCGTCCTGCAGATCAGGAAAAGATACTTGTCCGTACTCGTCATCTGGGTGGGGACCGCATCATCCTGACCAGGGATGATGTCAATGCAGCGGGTGTTGGCGGTTTGGCCACCAGACACCCACAACTCTTCTCCGACTTGTGAACGGTACCCGTAAAAATACAGGGAATCCTGATGCTCCACCATGAAATCACCGCCGAAGGAAAGACCACTTCCCAGATTGAAAGCGTCAATCGCCCGGACCGTTCCATTTTGGGTGCCATCCGTTTTGTACACATTGAAGATGAATCCCAGGTCATCCGCCTTGAAATAAAGCTCACCATTGTAAGGCGTGAAATAGGCGGGTTTGGACCATTCGTCATTGATGCTGATTTTGAATGTTCCGGCCACCGTTCCGTCCGATACATACAATTCGTCCTGGTTGCCACCGTTTCCGGGAGCCCTGCCCCTGAAAAAAAGCTTCCCGTTCCAGGAGAAAATCGACCGTGTTTTTTCCAAATCTGTAAAAGTGATGCGTTCCAGATCCATCAAAGGCAGTGTTCCTGAAGTCGTGCCATCGGTCACATGGAGGATATAGGGTTCGGAAGGCTTGTTGTAAAAGAAAAAAAGTTTGCCCTCCGCCTCGGTCATGTAATAATCGCCACTGAACTCGCTGCCGTTGTTCAATGAGTAATAGGCTTTTGTCCCGGACGTGGTGCCATCCGAGCGATACAGTTCGGTACCATTGGACTCGCCCCCTATAAGGATCAGCTCATCGTTCAGGATGCCAATATCCCGAAGGCCACGAAATGAACCAAATTGATAGACCAGTTCCGACATTTTGGTGTCCGGGTCCACTTTCATCAGGGCCTTGTTCGATTCAAAATACAAAGAGCCGTTCAGGAACGCGAGAAAGTTGATGCCCACCTGATTGGTGTGAATCTGCAAGGTATCCATGGTGGTTGTCGATAGCGCATACAGGAGGCTTTCCGCATTGGCATCGATACTGTAATAGACATATCCATTATCTCCCTTTACAAAATCACGGAACACAACATTATTCGCAAGCTGATGGACGATGTACGTCCCGGCTTCCTCGCCGTTGGAAGTCCATAGCGCATACTGACCGTCGGATCCCTGGACGATAAACAGGATGTTTTCTCCCAATCCCAGGACAATACCATCGTCTTCCGGTACAAAGGAAGATGCGAAGGTTGAGCCCGGACCCGGGGTAATGTCCTTGACCAGCCGGACCGTTTGTCCGTACGCGAAACTGGTCAGCAACAATAGGGTAGTCCAAAAGACCGTCATCCATTTAATCATGATGTCAATGGTTGAGTGTGG
>JAGFIW010000046.1 GCA_024103195.1 Saprospiraceae bacterium
GGAGTAATAATCGTCAAATGCGGTTGCCCACTTGGTGATGTGGTCTGCTTTGTCGGGCAGGGGGGCATGATAGCGTATTATGCGTGAAAGCCAAAGGGAGGCCTCTGCTTCCTCCGGTCTGGAACCCGGAACGGGCAGGCTTTCGCTGGACGAACATGCGGCGAGCAGGAGAAGGAAGGCGACAGGGACCAATGCCTTGTTCATGATGAACATCAGGGCTGTTTGTGAATGAAGGGCACCATTAAAATAAGGACTTGCCCGCAGGTACAGGCAAGTCCTTGATTTATCCTGAAAAGGAGGTTGATCAACACGCAGCGTTGACCGGGTTGAAATTGGCCCAGCCATTGGTCCAGTCGGCAGCGCCAAAGGCGCCCCGGAAGGAGACCGATTTGTCGAAGAACGCCGTGCGGTTGGCCTCGCTGAACTTGGGGTTGGCGAAGGAAGCTCCCGTAGCCGATGTACCGCTGGTGACGGTGAAATCGGGATCGGTAGGGTACTGGTCGGCCAGACGGCTGCCGAAGAACCAGTCGGGGTTGACACCCATTGCCGTGTGCTTGGCATCATCGGCCGGGCCGTCAATGGTTGTGTTGCTGTTGGCGAGCCAGTAGGCCGACACATCGGAGGTCATTACACCGGAGCCAGCGCGATAGGTATTGGCCGGAGCCGGTGACAGCAGCAGGTTGTTTTCCAGGACGCCGAGATTGCTCTGGTAGTTGGCCAGCACGGAGGGTTGGTTCATCCGGATACCCAAGGGCCATCCGACGAAAACGGAATTACAGATCGAGAGGGCCGTGCGGCGGCGCAGGTCCAGGGCATGTCCGTAGTTGCCATTGCTCACCGAGCTTCCGGATTTGATCGGGCCGACGATGGTCATGTTGGAAAAGGTACCTGTGGTGTAGGGCTGGACATCGTTGTCGTTGGGTCCGTTGTCGGTTTCAAATCCGTTGGACTGGGACTGGTCGGCGAAGCTCGGGTAGCGGACGGCCAGGCCGAACTGGACATTGCCGGTATATCCGTAATCCACGTCAAAATCGTCATCCCAGGTAGCGAGGGAGATCAGGTATTTGCCATTGACGGTACCGCCAAACCACTCGAAGCCGTCATCGCCTCCGAAGGAGACCATGTTGTATTCCATGACGGTGCCGCGACCCACACCACCGAGGGTGATGGAGTTGGTTTCGTTGTTGGGGGTGAGTTCGATACCGGCAAATTCGACCCTCACATAGCGGAGCGAGCCGGAGCTGTCGTCATCGTTGGGCGTAGCGGAGGAATTGACGTTGCCGGGGTTGCCACCGAAATAGACAGCCGGGCTGACGCCTTCGATACCCGGGTCGATCTGGTTGCAGCTTGCATTGCCGAGGATCACCAGACCGCCCCAGTCACCGCGGTCGCGGATGCCGGCCGGCTGGTTGGAGGTGAAGACGACGGGCTGTGCGGCCGTTCCATTGGCCACGATCCGACCACCGCGATCGATGATCAGCGTAGCGCGGGTCAGTTTGTCACCGAGAACAACCGTACCGGGCTCGATGGTCAGCACCTAACCGCTCCGTACGAATACCTGCCCTTTGAGGAGGTACTTGTTGGCAGCCGTCAGCGTGCGGGTGGTGAGATCGCCGGAGAGTTCGATGAATTCCGTGTTGCCATCATCATCGTCGTCCTTGTCTTTCGTGCAGGCGACGGTCCCGAGCAGGGCCAGGAAAAGGAAATAAGGGAGAAACTTTTTCATGGTTACAGAGGGTTAGAATTGGTTATTTACTTGTTGAGATCATAAGAGAAGGAAAGGCTGACCAACTGGCCGCGCCGGAAGGTGAAAATGGGGTCGTCCTTGCCGTCGATCTTTTCATTCCTGTCGGAATCCTGGAAGAACCGGAAGGGCGCATCGAGCAGATTCTGGATGCCGAGTTTGTAGGTGGTGCGATTGCCGATCCGCTTGGTCAGGGTCAGATCGAGGCTGTGGCGCGACAGTTCGTAGATGGTGGGGAAGAGGACGTCACCGACGGAGTAAATCCGGTCGCCGAAGATGTTGTACACCACGCTGCCCGAGAATCCGTGTTCCTGGTCGTCGTAGAACAAGGCGGTATTGACGATATAGGGGCTTTGGCCCTGCAGCGGGCGAACCCTTTGCTGAGCGCTGGCCATGGTACCGAGGTCCACTTCCGACCAGATGACGGATGCATTGGCGCTGATCGACAAACGGTCGAGAAGGCGGCTACCCGTCATCCCGTTGAAGGATTTGCGGAATTCGATCTCGGCACCGAGGTTGCGGGCAAAATCGGCATTGATGTACGTAAAGCTGGGCTGCTCGGTCGTGATGATGGTCCGGTTTTCGATCGGGTTGGTGAAGTACTTGTAAAAACCGCCAATATTGAAGGTTTCGCCCGGGCGCATGTACCACTCGTAGCGCAGGTCGATATTGTCGATGGAGGCTGTGACCAGGTCGGGATTGCCGAAACGGCCGGCTTCGAGTTTGTAATCGTAGAAAAGGAAGGGGGCCAGTTCGCGGAATTCGGGCCGGTTGACCGTCCGGCTGTAAGCAACCCGCAACACGGATTTTTCGGTCAAATTGTAACCGGTATTGACGAAGGGCAAAACCGACAGGAGCGGGTTGTTGACTTCGATGTCTTTGAAGTCATCCCGGCTGTTGAGTTGCTGGATGTTGTATTCGGCACGGACGCCGGCAGCGATGTCAAACCGGCGAACCGGCAATTCCACACTGGCATAGCCGGCACCGAGTGCATTGCTGGCCGTATAGGAGTCGATGGGACGCGTCCCTTCCTCGATCACAAAACCATCCTGGGTGCGGATGTTCTCGTTGCTGAAGATGGTTTCCAGGGGGAGCTGTGCCAGTTGCTGGCCGACATTGGGATTGAAAAATCCGGGATAGAGATAGGAGATGTAGCGCGAGCTGAAGTCCCTGAACCGGTAATCGGCATAATAACCCGTCTTTACTTGGGATACTTTTCCGCCGATGCCGTTGAATTTCCAGGTGTAGTCCATGCCCTGGTTCACGGAGAATTCCATCAGGTCGCCCCAGTAACGGCCGGTCTCGAAGAGGTTGGAAGAGGGGGGCAATTGCATGGTGAAATTGGCATCCGTCTGGTTTTGACGGCGATAGGTGCGGAAGCGGCGGAGGTCCGGTTCTTCTTCGCGGAGGAAACTGCCGCCGGCGACCCAGCGCAGTTCTTTGCGATCGGACAGCTCGTGAACGCCTTCCATCTGTCCGGTATAGATCGAGCGGCTGCGGTATCCCAGCAGGTAATTGCGGAGGTTGTCATCGGGACGCTGGATGAAGTCAAAGCCATTCCGCAGGATGGTCTCGTTTTCGCCGATCTGATTGAAGAGATTGCGGAAGGTGATATAGCCCCTGTCGCTGAGGCGCAGCTTCCAGTTGGAGAGGATGGTGACGCGGTGTTGCTTTGCGTACACCTGGTCGTCATAGCGGAAGCGCTCCAGGATGGGCATGGACTGATCGACCCACTCGAAGTAACGGTGGAAATCGCGTGCATACTGCTGGAAGCTGGTGCTGTAATTGATGTGATTGACAGTGGACAATTTGCGGCCGCCGACCGTCATGTTGCGACCAAACTGGATGCCGGCCGACCAGTCGGGGGTGGCCATGCCTTTGTTCGGACTGAAATTGTTGGGCAGGCTATGGGCGGCATCGCGGCGCACTTCCGAGTTGCGGGCGGTGGATTGAAGGCCTTTGGTGGTCGGAAAATCGGAAGGCAGGCGGCGGAAGCCGTTGTCGAAACCGAGAAAATCGGTCGAAGAGCCTTCGCTTTGCCAGTATTCCTGACCTGTGGTCCCGGCGCGGTAACCGACGCCGAGGTTGATTTTGAAAAAATTGTCGCCGACATGATCCACGGTGTAGAGCTTCATCACCCCACCGGCAAAATCGCCCGGAAGGTCGGCCGAACCGGATTTGTACACCATCAGACGATCCAGGGCACTGGATGATACCAGGTCGAAGGAAAAGGTCCGCTTGTCCACCTCCGTGCTTGGCGCCACCACGTTGTTGATCATGACGTTGTTGTAGCGCTCGCTGAGGCCCCGTACCATAACAAACCGGCCGTCCACGATGGTGACGCCGGGGATGCGTTGCATGATCTGGGCGGCGTTGTTGTCCTGGGATTTGACGATCTGCTGGCTGGAGACGCCGCTGACCACCTGCTTGGCCTGTTTGATTTCGAGGAGCACGGCTTCAACCGTATTGGTCTGCCGGTAATCGGTGACGGTGATCTCTTCGAACACGATGCTGTTGGCGGAAAGCAGGATGTCGAGACTGATTTTTTCACCGGCTTTGATCTCCACATCCGTGATGGTCGTGGTGTTGTAGCCGATATAGGACACGACAATGGTGTGCTTGCCGGCGGGTACGCCGCGCAGGACATAGTTGCCGTCATAGTCGGTAAAGGTGCCGAGTTCAGTACCTTCGATGCTGATGGTGGCACCGATGAGGGTTTCCTTGTTTTCCTTGTCCACGACAACGCCGGTAAGGATACCTTCCTGACCGGTGGCACCCGCAGAGGCAAAAACAAAGACAAACACCCAAAGGGGGATGAGTCGCAGGATCATAACAGGTTGGTTCAACATTTGACGGTGCAAAGTTCCGCCGGTAATGTTAAGCCAGGATTAAGCCTGCGTTAAGTGTTGGAATAATATAAGGCGTATCTACCAATTCCCTTGCCCATTGCCTTGCGAAACAAGGCAGGGACCATTTTCAAAACCTGCCTTATGGCCTCTGGTTGTATCCGAACCTGAATCAGGGGTTACCGACGGCGTCCAAACACAGATGGCCTGGCTCGGGCTTTGTTCCTTTTTGTCGCCGATTGGCTCGCGGTGCTATAGCCGATGGTGTCGTGGCCTATGTCACGGTTCGCCCTGCAATCCGTCCTCCAATATGGATAATGTTCAACCCCGTCGGGGTGAGCTCACATTCCCGATAGGGCGAATGTCCGGTGGACATTCGGTGAGCGAACCTCGCGCCCCTGCGCGAGGCTTGGATCAAGCTACTCAGGATGATCCCTAACCCGACGCACTCTTGTTCAACCCATTGGGGGTGAGCTCACATTCCCGTCAGGGCGAATGTCCGGTGGACAATCGCCCTCCTACGTTAAAACTATGGCGGACGATGTAAGCGAACCTCGGGCCCCTGCCCGAGGCGTGGCATAAGCCAATAAGCAATTCGACTCCTTTACGTGGAGGATAAGGTTCAGACCTTCAGGGGTTGGATTTTTCCTTACGTCACCCCGCTGAAAAGGCGCACACTGACGTGATTGCCGAAGCCTTGGCGACATGCCCGGACAAGCCCCACATAAGGCATCGTCCGGGAGGCAATTATAAGGGCCCTCTCTGTGTCTTGGGTGAGCTGTACGGCGACGGTTTCGACATGACGTTCACTAAGCCTCCAAGGATTGGTAAACGTGTAGATATTTTTGGTACCAATGCCCGTTTAATTGGTTTTGGCGCTTTTGGCGTCGTGTTTTATGCCCTTGTGTTTCGTTAGGTGTTGTTCCTTTTTGTCGCGCCAAAAAGGAACCAAAAAGCGCTTGTCGCCGTAAGGCTCGCGGTAATCCAGCCAATGATGTTGATGTACTGGAGGTCCGTTATTGCCCCTGGCGGACAGCTACTTCGAGGGCCAGCGCTGGTTTTCAGCGGGCGTGGATTTCGGGGCCGAAGCAAGTTT
>JAGFIW010000063.1 GCA_024103195.1 Saprospiraceae bacterium
CTAAATGTAGGGCATCCGGCTCACAGAGGCGGGATGGCCGTCGCATCGGGCTGAATGGTCAAAAGGCGCGATCAGGATTCACACCGCCGGCGCAAGGCTTCATTCATGGCATGGAAGCCCTGCTCCGTCCGGACCAGCGCTCCGCTCAAAAGCGGCACGAGCCATCCGGTGAATTCCTCCTCGTGGTGAAAGATCGTTCCGCCTCCTGCATCCGGTGCAAGCCGGAAGGCATGCTCGCCGTCAAAGAGGCCTTTGATCAGCAGCTTGCCTTTCCATTTAAGGACAACCGGCATGGTGGCTTCGAGGACGACCGGTCGAAACCGCATGGCCGATCCGCCGGGGGGATGGATTTCCACGTCCAGGCGGGTGCCCGGCGCCAACTTTCCCTCCAGGCGGCGGATGAAGGGGTTCCATTCCGGATAGGCCGTGACGTTGGTCAAAACCTCCCAAACCTTTTGGGGGGGAGCGGCGATCCGTATGGATGTCGAGATGCGTTTCATCCCGCAAATATATTCCGGGCGGAGGCAGTCCGATGGCCGGGTTACAGGAACTTGCGCGCTGCGTCCGCCAGCGCGGATGCCGTCGGAACGCCCGACTGCCGCCAAACCGACTTCCCGTTTTTGAAGATCATGATGGTGGGTACGGCCTGGATTTTGAGCGAAGATGCCAGGGCGTTGTTGCGGTCCACATCAATCTTGATGATGTCCACGTCATCTCCCAACAATTTCTTCACTTCGTTGAGGATGGGGGGCATCATGCGGCAGGGGCCGCACCACTCGGCGTAAAAGTCCACGATGACGGGGCGCGGCCCTTTGATCAGCTCGCTGAAGCTCACCTTTTTGGGGGCATCAGCCGTTCCGGTTTTTTTTGATGTTCCAAACATGGTACAAAGGTAGGACCCGGTGGGACCGGAATTCGGTGACGGGCATCACAGGCAGGGATATGGAAGTGGAGATGGTGCGACAGCCAAGCGTCGAAATCCATCCTTAGCTTTATCTTTCGGTACACACCTGTTTTGTCATGGATGCCTTTCTCATCGAAACCGAGACCTTCCGGCTTGCCCAGACCGATCTGCTCATCCGTGCAGCGGTGGCGACCGGCATCGGGGCGATCATCGGCCTCGAAAGAGAGTATTCGGCCATACGGGAAGGAACGCCCGGATTTGCCGGAATCCGGACTTTCGTTTTTGTCACCGTATTGGGCTTTCTTGCCGCCATGGCCTACCACCTGTTGTCACCGGCCGTATACCTGGCATTGCTGGCCGCCGTCACCGTGCTTACCGCCATTTCCTATTTCATCACGGCTTCCCGGGGAGACATAGGCGCCACCACCGAATTTTCCGTGCTCATCAGTTTTTTCCTGGGCACCTTGTCCTTTTGGGGTCTCATCGAGGTCAGTCTCATGTTTACCGTTTTGACCGTCGTCCTGCTCTCGGCCAAATTCAGGCTCCAGTCGATCGTGGACCAGATCACGGCGGATGAGCTGTATGATTTCATCCGTTTTGTGGTCATCGCCCTGCTGGTCTTTCCCTTCCTGCCCGACATGGCATACGGGCCGGGCGGGGTGCTCAATCCCAGAGAGATCGGATGGGTCATCCTTCTCACCTCCGGTTTGGGTTTTGTCGGGTATCTGCTGATGAAGTTCCTCGGAGCCCGGCGGGGTATCCTGCTGGGTGGTTTGGCCGGCGGATTGATCTCCAGCACGGCCGTCACCTGGGTGTATGCCCGTAAAAGCCGGGAGCATCCGCCGTTGTCGGGCGACTGTGCCGTGGCCATACTGGCTGCCTCTTCCGTCATGATCCTTCGCGTCCAGGTGTGGACCTTTCTGTTCAATCGCACCCTTTTCCAAACCCTCACACCTGCCTTTGGCCTCTTGCTCTTGCTCCTACTGGGGGCCACCCTTCATTTTTACTTCCGCCAACGCCAACATGCCCCGGCCGAAACCTCCATCCGGACCGGCAAGCCCCTGGATCTCCATGGCGCCCTTGTATTCGGACTGATCTATACCCTGGTACTCGTCATCATTTACTGGGCCCACACCTACCTGGGCACCCGCGGACTCATGATGTCCAGCGCCGTAGCGGGTTTGACGGACATCGATGCCATTGCCATTTCCCTCTCCAAGATGAGTGGGCAGTCGGTGTCCACTGCCATTGCCGCGAAGGCGGTATTGATCGCCACCCTGGTCAATACCGCCGTCAAAATGGGGATAGGCTGGTGGGCCGGGGGTGTCCCCCTTCGACGCAAGCTTCTTATCGGGTATGGTCTGGTGCTTGTCGTCGGGTTGGCCGCGCTGTTCCTTTATCCTTTTTGAGGGCACTCCCTCCCGCAAATAATCCGGCCGTTGTATCTTGCCATCACCCGGTCGGCCATCCATGTTTTACGCTTACAAGGAATACACCCCCATTGTCCATCCTTCCGCATGGGTACACCCGCAGGCGGTGGTGACCGGCAACGTGGTCATCGGCCGCGACGTGTATATCGGTCCCGGCGCTGCCATCCGCGGCGATTGGGGAGGGATCGAGATCGGGGACGGATGCAATGTCCAGGAGAATTGTACCATCCACATGTTTCCGGGCATCACGGTCATCCTCGAAGAAGGGGCCCATATCGGACACGGCGCCGTCATCCACGGCGCCCGCATCGGACGCAACAGCCTGGTGGGGATGAACGCCGTTGTGATGGATGAGGTGATCATCGGTGCGGAGTGCATCGTTGGCGCCCTGACCTTCCTCAAGGCCGGGGAGATCATTCCCCCCCGCTCGGTGGTGGCCGGCAATCCCGGCAAGATCATCAAGGCTATCACGGACGAGATGCTCGCCTGGAAGACGGAAGGCACGAGGGTATATCAGGCATTGCCGGCTGATCTCAGGGCCCACCTCACCCCCTGCGAACCTCTCCGGGAAATGCCGGCAGACCGTACTCCCATGACCACAAGCTATACCACCTGGCACAGCCGGAAAAAAACGTCCTCCTGAGGCTCCCTGCCTTTTATAGGTGAAAATGCCTTATTGACAAAATAATTACCTTGCAGAAAAACCTTCTGAAGATGAGAATTTGGATTACCCTGGCCATGCTGATGGCCATTGTCGGGAGTAATGCCCAAACCAAGTACGACATCTCCTTCCCTTTCGACGGCCACTTACGGGAATTGATTGTATCCGTCCCCAGTACACCTCCACCTGCAGCGGGATATCCCATTGTCGTCATGCTTCACGGCACCAGCGGTGATAAAAATATTTTTTACAATGCTCACGGGTGGAAGGAACTCGGCGAGCAGGAAAATTTCATCACGGTATTCCCATCGGCATTGTCCTGGTGTTTCTTTGACGAAGGCATTCAAAAACAGAACACCAAATTCGTATGCGGAGAATTGGTGGAGATCGTTTGCCCTTCGGATTCTGCCGACCTCATCAGTGATGTGGCATTCATGAAAGAAATCATCCACCGGTTGAGCGATACGCTCCAGGTGGATCCGGAACGCGTATTTGTCTCCGGATTTTCTAATGGCGCCTGCATGACGCACAAACTCGCCATGGATGCCGGCGATATTTTCCGGGCGGCGGGTGGAACGGGTGGCACCTACCACGAAAATGACTCCGTGACACCGGTAGTGCGTGTCCCTGTATGGTTTATGGTGGGCACCCTGGATGACCGGTTTATTGTTCCTCCCTATACCGAAATTCCGTTCGGCGGCGACAGCAGCCTCTATTATATGAACAAAGTCGTCAACAGGACTTTGGTCAGCCTCGGATTGACGACGACATACACCACTTTTGAAACGCCACTGACACGGACATTTGAATTTACGGAATGCCGTCCAGGCGAGTCATGTACCCCTTACCGAATGACGATCATCAAGGAGTTGGACCATCGGTATCCCAATGGCAACAACCACAATGTGGATGCACCTGCCCTTTTCTGGGATTTTTTCAATAATCCCCCTTCAGTGACGACTTCCACAGAAAATCCCCCCTGGAAGGACTGGGCCGTGCGTTGTACGCCAAACCCTTCTTCCGACCAAATACTAGTGGATTTGGGGACGGTCGCATCTCCGGTGCAATTGACCGTCATCCACGCCTCGGGGGCTGTGCTGGAACATCGGGTAGTGAATGGTCCCACGATCACGTTGGAGAAAAATCGCCTGGGTAGCGGAATGTTTTTCCTTCAACTGGAATCCTCAACGGGAACGGTAACGAAAAAGGTGATTTTCGAGTAAAGGGCACCTCAAAATGCAGCAATACATCCAACCAAACTGCTTCCCTTCAGATCATCCGTTGCGGTGATGAAAGCGGGGCCATCGCCACCTTCATTTGTTCACTCATCAGATCCCTGGAATGGATATCCATGTACCTGCCTCCGAAGTCATCTCTTGGGACACCATGACCGCTGAACAAACAGAAGGCGAGACAGGGTATTTGTCCGATCGCTGTGTTGAAAAATCAGCCTTCCGGTTACGGCGAATCGACTTTTCGGACCGTTATGAAGCGGGGCAATGGTGCCACAAAGGGCATGTCATCCATGTCTTGAGCGGTCATTTGTCCCTGATGTTTGCCAATGGCACACGACAGGAGGTCGCGGCCGGTCAATCCTGTATCCTTGGCGACAACGGTCCCGCCCACAAAGCGGTTACCCAATTGGCGACCACCATTCTTGTCGTTGAATAAATATCCCTTGCCCATGAAAATGATCGTCAAAGCCGCCATTCAAATCCAAAGACCTGTCGAAGAGGTTTTCAACGGGATTGTGGATCCGGAAAAAATGTGCCAGTACTTTATTTCCGAAAGCTCCGGACCGTTGGAATCCGGGAAGGAAGTCACCTGGAAATGGGCGGAGTTTCCCGATTATTCCTGTAAAGTGAACCAGATCCACATTGTGCCCCACCAATCCATATCGTTTGTGTGGGATGATGATACCAGGGTCAACATCCGACTGGAGGAGCAGCCCGACAAATCTGTTGTCGTGCGGATCACCGAAGGAGAGAAGGATTGGGACGAAGCCCATTTGAACTGGTTTGGCGGCAATACCGAAGGGTGGGCCAATTTCCTGGCTTTTTTGAAAGCTTTTCTGGAACACGGCATCAACCTGCGCACCGGCGCTTTTGATTTTATGCGCCATACCCAACCCGGCAACGTTCGGTAATCAACGGATCTGATCGCAAGTCGCACGTGTTACTCAGGATTGAACACGTTCGGTTGACCACATGGTTAAACCTTTCTGCGTGGGGGGCAGGAAGAGGGTTCGTCTTTCCGGTAAATTTCTTTGCCCCAACGATCAATTTCTTCCTTTAATCGGGGCTCTGTAATCGCATGGTAGCGGCAGAGGTCGATGCGCCAGGGCAGGCGTAAATCATCCAGGGCCGTTTCCAGACGAAACTGGTCGACCAGGGCCCTTCGGTAGTAAATAACCAGAAGCTGCCATCTTGGTATTTCCGGATCTGTATGATTCATCCGCCCAGATAAGCCGAATTCATCAGGGATTGCCTCAGAACGCCGCGTACCCGGGAAAGCGCGGGAAAGGGATCACGTCCCGGATGTTGGTCATGCCCGTTACAAACAGGATCAAACGCTCGAAGCCCAGTCCGAAACCGGCATGAGGCACCGTTCCGAATCGGCGGGTATCCAGGTACCAGCTCATTTCCTCCACCGGGATGTGCATGGCCTCCATTTTTTGACGCAGCACATCGTAGCGCTCCTCGCGCTGGGAGCCGCCCACGATTTCCCCGATACCGGGAAACAAAATATCCATGGCCGCTACCGTCTCATGGTCTTCGTTGAGCCGCATGTAAAAGGCTTTGATCTTTGCCGGATAATTGTAAAGGATGACCGGTCGCCCGAAATGTTTTTCGACGAGATATCGCTCGTGTTCACTTTGCAGGTCGGCCCCCCATTCCTCAATGGGAAACCGGAATTTCTTCTTCTTGTTGGGCGTTGAAATCCTCAGAATGTCGATGGCCTCGGTATAAGTGACCCGGGCAAAATCATTGTCCAGACAGAACTGCAATTTTTCCCGCAGGGTCATAGCACTGCGTTCTTGTTGGGGCTTGTTTTTTTCCTCTTCGACAAGCCGGCTTTCCAGCAGGGCGATGTCATCCCCGCAATTTTCCAGCACATGGCGAATGATGTGTTTGAGCATGTCCTCCGCCAGGTTCATGTTGTCTTCGAGATCCACGAAAGCCACTTCCGGCTCGATCATCCAGAATTCGGCCAGGTGACGTGTAGTGTTGGAATTTTCCGCCCGGAAGGTGGGCCCGAAAGTGTACACCTCACTCAGCGCCAGGGCACCCAACTCAGCCTCGAGCTGGCCCGAAACGGTCAGATTGGTGGCCTTGCCGAAAAAATCCTTTTTGAAATCCACTTCTCCGGATTCCGTCAAGGGGGGGTTGATCGGGTCCAGGGTGGTCACGCGAAACATTTCTCCAGCCCCCTCGGCATCAGATCCGGTGATGACGGGACTGTGCAGATATACGAATCCGCGGCGGTGAAAAAAATCATGGATAGCCCAGGCTACATGATGCCGTACCCGAAAAACCGCCCCGAAAGTATTGGTACGGAAGCGCAAATGCGCGATATCCCGAAGGAATTCCAGGCTGTGCTTTTTGGGTTGGAGGGGATAGGCCTCAGGATCACATTCGCCAAATACTTCGATGTCACGTGCTTTCATCTCCAGGGCTTGCCCCTTGCCCTGGGAGGCCACTATGGCGCCCGTAGCGCGGATGGCCGCTCCGGTGGTCAACCTGCGGAGGAGCTCCGCATCCGCATTTTCAAAATCGACCACCACCTGCAGGTTGTGGAGGGTGGACCCGTCGTTCAAGGCGATAAACTGGTTGTTGCGGAAGGTGCGGATCCAACCCATCACTGTGGTATCAAATCCGGTATTGCCGTCGGCGAGCAAACGGGCTATCTTGGTTCTGCGGGGCATCATACCTTGT
Organism: Saprospiraceae bacterium; assembly: GCA_024103195.1. Taxonomy (GTDB): domain Bacteria; phylum Bacteroidota; class Bacteroidia; order Chitinophagales; family Saprospiraceae; genus JAGNXB01. The sequence continues at coordinate 6,931 of JAGFIW010000063.1, forward strand.
CTCTTACGGAAATTCGGCCGCAAAGTTAGGCAGGAAAGGCAATGTCTGCCGACCCGGCCGATCAGCCAAAAATCGTCAGTGTTTGGCCATCCCACGTCCAGCGACCGGACGGGCCGACGCGATCGCGCAATACCCTTTCGGCGACAAACCGGACCACCTCATCCCTTTCCTCCCGGGGAATGCCGGTGTCCCGCTCCCAGGCGACCGACTCCGGAAAACCGCCGATCAGCACCAGCGCCTCTCCCCCGGCAAATTCCCACCACAGCGAAAAGCGGGATGCCGGACCGGTAAACCGGATTGTCCCTCCCCTCCCCTGGTCCTCATAGGTGAGGATGGCCAATCGCCAGTCGCTTCCGGAATGGTCTCCGGCTTTAGTTGGATTGTCGGTAATCATTGAGGCGGAATGGGAGGAGATTGGCGGGACAACCATTTTTCCAGGGATCGTGCGGTGTCAAATCGCACCCCGCGGAATCTTTCCGGAGGGGGCGTTCGAAAGGCTTGCCCGACATCGCGGAGAGCCGGCACGAAGGCAGATTTATAGGGTGAGAATTGCCCGTCCACAACCCACAGAAGTCGCTCGATCCCCATATGGTCAAAGGACCAGGATTGGAGATTATTGGCGTCTCTGATCTGGCTTCGTATGTCGCCGGCCATGCGACGGATGCTGCTTTCCAGGGGCTTGACCATGTCTTCAGGATTCGTCACCGTATTGCCATCCAGATAAGTGTACACTTCCGGATACCAGGCTGCGTGGTCGAGCAAGGCCCGCAATTGCGACTCCCAATCCGGGAGTGAATGGATCCGGGCTACTGCCGCTTCACGGACAGCGGGTTCGTGGTACCGCCCGGTGAGTGCCAGCAGAGGCAGCACGCCGCTGGAGGGTTCCCAATTCCGGATATCCGTCAGATGTTGCCCGATCCGGGCAGCATCTTCCATACGATGTTCCCGTACATGGGATTCCATACGGGCCGGGGCTCCCGCCGCCCAGCCCGTCAAGGCTGTCAAGAGTCCGACGGCACTCAAACCTGCTGTTGCCAGCAACGGCCATTGCCACAGCCAGACTGGCGCCTGATGCCGCCAGGAAGGAACGAGGAAAACCGCCAGGGCAGCCAGGGTCAGTCCCGGCAACCATATCAACGCATGGGAGGCGGCCAGCCATCGCAATGGCCCCAGGATGCCGGGCGCAGGCTCTGTCCGCAGGACACCAAAGAAAAATGCCCCCACCGCGACGGCAGCAGCACCTGCCAGCGGCACCAGGGACATGGGGAAGCTTTTGCCATCTCTCCGGATCATGACCACGGCTACCAGGACCAAACCGGCCAACAAGGTCAGGCAGGCGGCCATCAGGCCCAACCCGTATCCCATGGCCTGATCGCCGGCGAGATTTGGCCGGGGATAATGCAATGCCAGCAATCCTGCCCAGGCGAGGGCAGAAAGGCACCAACCCAAATATCCCAAGGCACTCGTCATACATTACCCGAAGGATGGAAGCTGTGGCAGAGATAATTTTATCCGGAAATCGGGTCCACCCCGTCTCGGGTGTACCTACCTGGTCACCTGTGGCCTTTCATCTTCGACGGTCACAAAATTAAGACACCGGTTGTGGATGCGCCCTCATACGTCGGAGGACATGTCTAAGCAAATTTTAATACTTTCTAATCAAATATTAAGAATTGTTGACGAACGTTAGACCCAACTTTGTCGCGGCTACCGAAGCTAATATCATGTGAGCCTCTCACCCGGAATTTCCGGAATTTGATTCACAGGTACGGTGCCCATCCCGAAAGCCCCCGGATGAATCGGAAATCCATTCTCCGACCCGTAGGGGAAACCATCGCATACAACGCACATTTTTCATGCCTGACGCCCATATGCCAACGGGTATGTGTGCCAAAGAAATTGTTCATCCTCTATTCCATCAATGTCATCTTTTGTCATGAAACACACTCTACTCTTCATCCTCGCTTTCCTCCTTTTCCGAGGGCCACATGATACCCTTCATGCCCAAACCCAAACGGACGGGATCATGATGCCTAAAGGCGATTTCTGTGTAGCCGTCATGGCCGAGAACGGCACCTGGGATCAATACTGGGAAGGCACCCGGCTGATCAAAAATGACAACATCGGCACTCTTTCCCGGCTGACGGTCATGCCGATGATCGCCTACGGCATCACCAACCGGATCATGGTCCTGGCCCAATTACCCTGGGTAAAGACGAAGGCTTCCGGCGGCCAGATGGCCGGTGTACAGGGCTTCCAGGATCTGGGACTGGCCATCAAGGGAAATCTTTTTTCCCGGGACATCGGCAAAGGCACCCTGCACATTTTTGCCACCGGGGAGTACGCCCTGCCGGCGACGAATTATTTGTCCGACTACATGCCCTTCAGCCTTGGCCTGGGCGCTCATCAGATCACGGCCAGGGCCATGGTGCACTACCGTTGGGATATGGGCTTGTACCTGCGCGGAATGGGCGGCCATATCTGGAGGACATATACCCGGATTGAACGCGACTATTACTACAAGGATGGCAGTTACTACAGCGAGTGGATGGATGTACCCAATGCCGTCCATGCACAGGCGGTAGCCGGATATTATTTCCTCAATGACCTCCTCCAGTTGGAACTGCAATACACCCTGTTGCATGCAACGGATGGGGATGACATTCGTACCTGGAATCCTGCCCAGCCCACCAATCGCATGAACATGGACCTCGTAGGCGGAAGCCTGCGGTTTTATGCCCCCGGACAGCTCGCCGGACTGTCCGTCATCGCCGGATATCAACACACGGTAGCCGGTCGCAATGTGGGCCAAACCTCCGCCCTTTTCGGCGGTATCACTTACCAATTCAATATCCTCAATCGCTGAATGTACGACCTATGAAAAAGCTGCACATTTTATGGATCTTCCTGGCCATGACGGCTGTATGGGCCGGCTGCCGGAAAGAACTCCTGACAGAAGCCTCCTACTCGGACTATATCTATGCCTCCATCGATGAGAACGGAGGTACCTGGACCACCACACTGATCAATGCTCCGGCAGATATTCCGATACCGGCTCCGGAGGCAACGGGTTCGGCCAGCTATCAGGCCGAACTGGCCACCCTGCGTTCGCAGACCACCGGCCTCACGCAAGCGCAAAAAAACCAGGTGGCCTATTGGACCAACAATCCGTTGTTGCGCTGGAATGAAATTGCCAACGAACTGGCCGCCAAATACAACCTCATCCCGCCCCCCAATCCGGACGGGACCTACACCCTGCCCAATCCGGCCAATCCCGGCGCATTTCCCAACTTCCCGTTTGCGCACCCGCCGTACACCTGCCGGATGCTGGCTTATCTCAGTACCGCTCAATTCGATGGACTGATTACGGCCTGGCATTACAAATTTCAATACGGACGGCCGGCGCCATACAAGACGGATCCGGCCATTACGCCGGCTTACAAGGACAATCCCCTGCCTTCCTATCCTTCGGATGGAGCGGTGATCGCCACGGTGTCAGAGGCCATCCTGGGGGCCATGTTTCCATTGGAAAAGGAATACCTGGCAGGTCTTGCCGCCGACCATATCGCCAGCCTCACCTGGGCAGGTGTAGCGGTGGCCAGTGACATAGAGGCCGGCAAAACCATCGGACAGGCCATTGGACAGGCAGCCCTGGCCAGAGCCGCCGGTGACGGGATGAGCAAGGCACAGACACCAAAACCCGTTTCTGATTCGATCAAGAACGCCGCCAAGGACAAATACGGTTGGCAGTGGGACAATCAGGAGAGTCCGGTACGTCCCGTAGGGCTCACCCCGTTGTTCGGTAATGTCAGGACATGGAACCTGCCTTCGGTGGAACTCACGCGTCCGCCTGTTCCACCGGCTCCCGGCACACCTGAATTTGAAGAAGCCGCCAAGGAATTGAAGGACTACCAGAAAAACCTGACGGAAGAACAGCGTAAGATCGCCAACTGGTGGTCGGACGGGCTGGGTACCTATACCCCGCCAGGCCACTGGAATCGTTTTGCCAAGGACGTGATCATCAAGTACCAACTCAATCCGCTGCGATCTGCAAGGGTCATGGCCTACATGAACCAGGCGATCCAGGATGCGGGCATCAGTTGTTGGGACGCCAAATACCATTATCACTACCCGCGTCCCATCCAGGCCATCCCCGGTTTCAAGACCATTCTCGGCACGCCCAATTTTCCGGCCTACACTTCAGGACATAGCACCTTTTCCGCCGCTGCTGCGGACGTGCTGTCCTACCTCTTTCCGGAAGAAACGGCCACCTTCAAGGCATGGGCGGAGGAAGCCGCCATCTCCCGGGTTTACGGAGGTATTCATTACCGCTTTGATGCCGAAGCGGGATTGACCCAAGGCCGTCAGGTCGCAGCCTACACGTTGGAGAAAGCCCGCCAGGACGGCGCCGATTAAGGAATAATAATGAGGCATAGACGGAACCCGGATCGTGGAGGATTGAATGCCTTCCGGTCCGGGTTTTTGGTTTTTGTCCATTGCCTGCAGCCCCCTTTCCCTATCTTGCGCCACGTTTTGACCGCACAATGGCGTGGATTGATCATTTCATGTTCATGGGTCTTTGGGCCCTGTTCACGCCCGGCATCCTGACCGGTCAGCTCACGGGCACCATCACCGGCGGAGACAGCGAGCCCCTCCCTTTCGCCACCGTCCATCTCAAAGGCACCACCCGCGGTGTCAGCGCCAACGAACAAGGCGTTTACCGGTTTGATCTCGAACCGGGGAATCACGAAGTCGTGTTCCAGTACATCGGACACACCGCCCAAACCCGTCAGGTCAGGATGGGGACCGGCATCCAGACCCTCCATGTCCAACTGATACCGACGGGGATAGCGTTGGAAGAATTGGTAGTGATTGCAGGGGAAGATCCTGCGTACGCACTCATCCGCGAGGCCATCCAAAGACGCACCTACCATCGTGACAGGCTTCGCGGGTACACTTGCCGGGCCTATATCAAAGGCGGGATCCGGATCTTGCAAACCCCCGACTCCCTGCTGGGCGGTGCTCTTCGCAAGGCCATCGGAGAGGACAGCACCGGGTTTCTGTACTTGTCCGAATCGGAGGCGGAAGTAGCCTTTGAGCGGCCTGACAAGAGGAAAGAGGTCATGATTTCCTCCCGGGTCAGTGGCAACAGCAACGGATTCTCGTTCAACCAGTTCGGTATCCTGGACTTCTATGAAAACACGCTTCTGGCAGGTCGGCCCCTCGTCAATCCAATCGCTGACAATGCCCTGGATTATTATCGGTACCGATTGGTGCGTTCCTTCTCGGACCAGGACGGTCGGGAAATCCACGAAATAAATGTCCTCCCCAAACGCAGTGAAGATCCTGTTTTCCGGGGCACTCTGTTTTTGCATGGCGACAATTTCCATTTGCACAGCCTGGATCTGTTCACGCTGCGTGGAAATACCAAAATTGACTTGATCGACACCTTGGCCGTCCGCCAGTCATTTCTCCCCGTTGGAGATGGATATTGGCCTCTCTTCCAGCAGACCCTGCAATTCTCGCTCAGGATCATGGGCATTGTATTCGGCGGCAATTTCACCTCCGTGACCTCCGACTACGTCATCAATCCCGTTTTCCCTGCGGGCACGTTTACCCGCGAGATCATGACGGTGCGCGAGGAAGCCAATCAAAAAGATGCGGACTACTGGGAGCAGCACCGCCCTATCCCCCTGACGCCTTCCGAAACACAGGATTACATCCGGAAAGACAGTCTGGCCATTGTGCGCAGCAGCAAGGAATATCTCGATTCCCTTGACGGGGTTCGCAATCAGTTGCGCCCCGGCCATCTGTTGACCGGATACACCTGGCGCAACAGTTGGACGGGCCACCGCTTCCACCTCGCGGCAAAATCCGACTGGTTCAATGCCGTTCAGGGTTGGACATTGGGCGTTGCGCCCCGGTGGGAGCGCACCTGGAAGGAACGGCCCGGGAGGAAACTCGACATCGGAGGTTACTATCTCTTCGGGTTCATGGACAACCAACACCGGGGACTCGGGGAAATTTTGTGGCAGCGCAATGCCGTTGACCGCACCTGGCTGCGGCTTCTGGCTGCCCATGAAGTGCGCGACCTCAATCCTGTCCACACCTTTCCGCGAAGTTATGACGCTACCCTGCTGCTTTGGGAAAAGGCCGGCGTACTCCGGTTTTTCGAGACCACCCGGACGAGTCTGGAGGCAGGAAGCGAGATCTTCCCCGGTTGGTCCGTCAAAGCACAGGCAGGGGTGGACCGCCGACGCCCGCTGACCAACCAGACAGAGTATTCCTGGTCGGACGCCGAACACCCTCACGCATCCAATGACGATCTGGGAGTACCCGCCTGGAGCGCCCGCCTGGGGGCCAACACGCACGCCGTCTGGCAGGCTTCGGTATCCTGGCAGCCCGGCGTCCGGTTTATCCAATATCCCGACCAGCGGTTTGTGCTCCCTGCTTCCTACCCAACGTTCACATTCTCCTACAACGGGGGGAAGAGGGTGGACCCGGGCAGCGGCAGTTTCCATGCCCTCCGTCTGGGTCTGACCGCTACCCGTCAGGTCAGTACCGTGTGGGGGGCCTGGTCCTACAAACTGGTCGGCGGATATTTTCCGGATCCCCCTGAATTCTACCACGACATGGCGCATTTCGCGGGGAATGTGCGCATGGTCCTCCAGGATGCCCGCGATCCTTCCTTCCGCGCTTTACCCTTGTATGCCCGCAGTACGCGCAAGACTTTCGTCGAAGTTCATCAGTTGTGGGATGACAACAGCTTTCTGTTTGACCGGATTCCCGGCGTCCGGCGACTGGGTCTGGCGCTGCAATACGGCGTCAGCCATTTGTGGACGGAGGAAGCCGGCCATTTCACCGAAGCCTCTCTGGGCATTACCCGGATCGGCTTCAAACTCTTCCGGCCTTTCAGCATCCATGGCGTAGCGGTGTGGGAAGACGGGCGGTACAGCGGTCTGTTCTTTCGCCTGGGCATCATGCCTTTCCCGGATGTCGTTGCCCCCTGATGCCTGTCGAACCAAGGTCCCGGACCTGCTGTTTGACTTTTGTGTCCAGGATTATTTTTTATGACGGCCCCTGCCAGTTGTGCCAATGGTGGGTCCGTTTCCTTCTTCGTGCCGACAAGGAGGCGCTATGGCAATTTGCCTCCCTGCAATCTCCCCTGGCCCGGCATCTCGGCTTGGGAGAGGCCGCCGGGGGAGACCAGGATAGTGTCGTGGTCTGGGAAAACGGCAAAACCTGGTTTCGGTCCGGTGCGGTGATCGTGATCCTGGACCGGATGGGAGGACGATGGCGAATGATGGCCAAGTTGCTGCGCCTAGTTCCTTTGCGATGGAGGGACGGTGTTTACCGGTTTGTAGCCCGGTATCGGAATCGTTGGTGGGGACGCACCGACGCATGCCTCATTCCCCCACCCCATGTGCGGCACCGTTTCCTCGAAGATGTACCCGAAAAGATGGGCGGATGCACCGCCACCGTCAAGCATTGACGTTTCGCCGGGGCGGCATCAGGCTCGCCCGGCGTCCCAGCAAGGCATCCACCAGGAGGAGCACAAAACTGGCATACCAAAGCCACAGACCCCAATCACCCGCTACGGGCAGCAGAGCTCCGGATCCTTCTGCAGGTACCTCCCTGATCAGGAAAGCGGGTGTGGCCAGGAGAAGGCCAACGGCAAGCACCAGGGTTCTGATGAGGCCGGTGCGTTGGATGAACGACCACAGGAAGAACAGGTTGGCCAGCCACGGCAATCCGAAAAAAAGATTGAAATCCACCAGGCCCACGACCCCGAACAAAAGCACATGGTACCCCTTCAGGTCACTTCCCTGAAAGGCAGGCAAAAACAAAGCGATGGCATAACAGGCCACCGCGACCCAGCGGAGTGGATGCAGCATAGGGTGTGGCGGGGTTCGGTGGGATTCAAAGTTCCGGATAATTCTTCATTTGCCGGAAGGTTCCCCAGGACAGGCAGCCGGCATTTGGCTTTCTTTTTGCCGGGAGGACCCTCATGACCTCACCCTCTCTTTCGCACATAGCCCTCATCGGTGCCGGCAACCTGGGACAGGCGTTGGCCGAGGGTTTGCTGCACCGCCGTATTCTTCCGGCCTCCAGCATCTGCATGACCCGCCACCGGACATCTCTGCTCGAGCCATTTGCCCGGCAGGGAGTGATGGTCACCGAGGACAACCATGTAGCCTGCCGGCATGCCGGCATTCTCCTCCTGGCCGTCAAACCGTTCAAGGTCCGCGAGGTGGTCCAGGAGATGGCACCTTCCCTTCGGCCCGGCCATATTCTGGTCAGTGTGGCGACCGGGGTGCCTATGAATGACCTCCGGCAGTGGTCGGGCGGGAAAGCGGAGGTCTTTCGCGCCATGCCCAATACGGCCGTTTCGATAGGCGAATCACTGACCTGCATCGCCCGGGACGGTGGCGATGACAGTGCCTTTCAGACCGTCCACGAATTATTTGACCGCCTGGGACGGGCCGTTGAGATTCCTGAAGAACTCATGAATGCCGCAACGGTACTGGGTGCCTGCGGTGTGGCCTATGCCCTTCGATTCATCCGGGCCATGGTGCAGGGAGGCATCGAAATCGGCTTTGATGCTCAAACGGCTGCGCTCATTGCCAATCAAACGGTGCGTGGCGCCGCCACCATCCTGCTGGACGGCAACCTCCATCCCGAGGCGGAAATTGACAAGGTAACCACCCCCAAAGGATGCACGATCGCCGGACTCAATGAAATGGAACATCAGGGATTCAGTTCCTCCCTGATCAAGGGTATCACGACATCGTACGAAAAAATCGCCTGAGTCCCCTACTCCACCTAAGGACTTTTCGGCCATGTCCACATCTGAACCCGGGATATCTTCCTTTAGCCAGACAGCCGCTAATCATCCGGGGATGATTTGTTGATGACCACCGGGCTCCAAATGAACCCGGGTTCCGGCTTTCCTGCAAAAAGAAACCCCGCCTCCCGGCCGGTGGATACCGGAGCAGGATGCGGGGTTTGACCGCCGGAAAAAGGGGCGTCGGAGGATTACTCTTCTTCGCCTTTGCTGTCGGTGGCGGCGGCGGCGGTGGTGATCGCCGCAGTGGTAGCTGCCGGTGTGATCTCGGCCGCGCGATCGGTGGCTTTGCGGCCTCCCCGACGTGTCCGCTTCTTCTTGCCGGATTCATCACCACCCTTGACATACGACGTGTTGAAATCCACGAATTCGATCATGGCCATATCAGCGGCGTCACCCCGGCGAAAGCCGGTCTTGAGAATGCGGAGATAACCGCCGGGGCGATCACCAACGCGCTCGGCGACAGGGCCGAAGAGTTCCTTGATGCTCTCCTTGTCCTGCAGATAGGAGAACACGACCCGCCGGTTGTGCATGGTATTGGATTTGGCCTTGGTAATCAGCGGTTCCAGGTGAGTGCGCAGTACCCGGGCTTTGGCCAGTGTCGTCGTGATCCGCTTGTGCCGGATGAAGGCAATGCTGAGGTTCTTGAGCAAGGCTCGGCGATGGCCGTTCTTTCGGCCCAGGTTGTTGACTTTGTCTCCGTGTCTCATGACGTTGAGGATGAGATTCGCAACATCGGAGTCCCGCAGGACTCATGACGATTATTGCAGGTGAATGATGGGTTTAGTCTTCGTCCAGTTTGTATTTGGAAACATCCATGCCAAAGGTGAGTCCTTTGTCCTGGAGGAGTTCTTCAATTTCGACGAGGGATTTCTTGCCGAAGTTGCGGAACTTGAGAAGTTCGTGCATGTCGTAGTGCACCAGCTCGGCGAGGGTATTGATTTTGGCGGCCTTGAGGCAGTTGTAAGCCCTCACGGAGAGCTCGAGGTCCTCAAGGGAGGTCTTGAGCAGTTTGCGCATATGGAGCACCTGCTCGTCAACGACTTTCTCCTCGGTCTTGCCGCTTTCGTCAAAGGTGATGTTCTCGTCACTGATGAGCATGAGATGCTGGATCAGGATACGCGCGGCTTCCTTGACGGCCTGTTCCGGATGAATGGTGCCGTCCGTTTTGACCATCAGGGTCAACATCTCGTAGTCGGTCCGCTGTCCGACCCGGGTGTTGGACACCTGGTAGGACACGTTCTTGATCGGGGTGTAAATGGCGTCCACCGGGATGACGCCGATGGGCTGGTCTTTGACGGTTTGCTCATCGGCGGAGACATAGCCGCGGCCCCGGGTGATCGTGAGTTCAATCTCGAGGGTCACGAAGGGCTCCATGTGGCAGATGACCAGGTCGGGGTTCATCACCTGGAAGACATTGGTCGCAGATTCGATATCTCCGGCGCGAAACTGTTCCTTGCCGCTGATGGTCAGGTAGATTTTCTCCGGACCGGCATACTCGTCTTTGAGGTTGTGCTTGAGCCTGACCTGCTTGATGTTGAGAATGACTTCGATCACGTCTTCGACGACACCTTTGATGGTGGAGAATTCGTGATCGACGCCGCCGATGCGGATTCCGGAAATGGCGTAGCCGGAAAGGGAGGACAGCAGCACCCTGCGGAGGGAGTTGCCGATGGTTTGTCCGAATCCGGGCTCAAGGGGTTTGAATTCGAAGGTGCCGTCGAATTCGGTGGCCTTTTGCAGGATGATCTTTTCCGGCTGTTGGAATTCCAGGATATTCATACGTGCGTGCTGATTGTGGGAAGAGATGGAGTAAAGGGCCTGGACCGTCGCCGGTCGGCGCGGCTGTCGGCCGGGAATTATTTCGAATACAATTCGACGATAAGCTGCTCATTGAGGCGCTCAGGAATGGCTGCGCGCTCGGGGTAGGCGAGGAATTTGCCCTCCATGCGGTCGGGGTTCCATTCCAGCCAGGGGTACTTGCGCACTTCGGCTTTGTTGCCGGCCACATTGTTGCGGACCACCTCCATGGCCTGGCTTTTGCCGCGTACCGACACCACATCACCGGGACGCAACTGGCAGGACGGAACATTGGTCACAACGCCGTTCACCAGGATGTGCTTGTGCGAAACCAGCTGACGGGCGCCACGGCGGGTGTTGGAAAGGCCGAGGCGAAAAACCGTATTGTCGAGGCGGGCTTCGAGCAATTGAAGAAGCACCTCACCGGTGACGCCTTTTTTCTTGGTGGCCAGTTCGAAGGTATTGCGGAATTGGCGCTCCAATACCCCATAGGTGTATTTGGCCTTCTGCTTTTCCATGAGCTGGTTGGCGTATTCCGACTTCTGCTTGCGCCGGCGGGATGGGCCGTGCTGGCCGGGTCCGTACTTGCGGCGTTCGAACGCCTTGTCGTACCCGTTGATCGGTTCGCCGAATGCTCTGGCCTTCTTGGTGGCGGGGCCGGTATATCTTGCCATAATGCGTACTTAAGACAATGTAAGTGGAATAATCAGACCCTGCGGCGTTTGGGAGGACGGCAGCCGTTATGGGGAATGGGGGTCACGTCCTGAATCCGCAATACACGGATACCGGCGCCGTCAATGCCGCGAATGGCGGCTTCACGGCCTGATCCCGGGCCTTTGACGAATACCTCGCAATGCCGCATGCCGGCCTCGTAGGCAATGGCGGCCGCACCGGCGGCTGCCTGCTGGGCGGCATAGGGGGTATTCTTCTTGGAGCCCTTGAAGCCGGCCTTGCCGGCCGAGGAGGCGGATATCACCTGTCCCTGTTTGTTGGTCAGAGAAATGATGATATTGTTGAACGTGGCCTGGATGTAAACCAGCCCGTCGGGGTCCACCTTGACCTTGCGCTTCTTGACTTTCTTTGTCGCTTTTGCCATAATGGGAGTGACCGTTATGTGTTATTTGGTGGCTTTTTTCTTGTTGGCAACCGTCTTCCGCTTCCCTTTCCGGGTACGGGCGTTGGTTTTGGTGCGCTGGCCGTTGACCGGCAGGCCTTTCCTATGCCGCAGACCGCGATAGCAGGCGATATCCATGAGCCGCTTGATGCTCAACTGCACCTCCGAACGCAATTCCCCTTCCACCTTCAGATCGTTCTGAATGATGGAGGTGATGGCGCGCACGTTCTCGTCGGACCAATCCTGTACTTTGGTTTCCGTATCGATTCCTGCCCTGTCCAGAATATTGGCCGCCGTAGTGGTCCCAATACCATAGATGTAGGTCAAGCCGATTACGCCCCTCTTGTTTCTGGGCAGATCAACACCTGCTATCCGTGCCATATTTGCGAGTTAACGCGGAAGGGTTACCCCTGCCGCTGTTTGAACTTGGGGTTTTTCTTGTTGATAATGTAAAGCTTGCCGTTCCGGCGCACAATTTTGCACTCGACGGATCGCTTTTTGATGGAGGCCCGTACTTTCATCGTACTTCGTTTTTCGTTATTTGTACCGGTAGATGATCCGCCCCCTTGTCAGGTCATATGGCGACATCTCCACCGAAACTTTATCCCCTGGCAGGATCCGGATGTAGTGCATGCGCATCTTTCCGGAGATCGTTGCCAGGATCAGGTGGTTGTTTTCCAGCCGGACCCTGAACATGGCGTTGGATAACGCCTCTTCAATGGTTCCGTCCAGTTTGATCAGGTCTTTTTTGGCCATACGCTGATTTGGGAGTGCAAATATCTAACTTTTTGCGGACATTTCCGACAACTCCTTATTTTCAGCGACCTCCGCTTCGATCAGACGGTGGTCCGATAGCGGTTCCGGCCCGTTGGCCCGCACCGCTATGGTATGTTCAAAATGCGCTGACGGCTTCCGGTCGCGGGTGATGACCGTCCATCCGTCGGACAACTGCCGGACATGCCGGGTGCCGAGGTTGATCATCGGCTCGATGGCGATCACCAAGCCCTCGCGGATGACCGTTCCTCTGCCCTTCTTCCCGTAGTTGGGCACTTCCGGGGGTTCGTGCAAATTGCGGCCGATTCCGTGGCCCACCAGTTCGCGCACCACGCCAAAACCGTTTTGGCGCTCGGCGTAGTCCTGGATGGCAAATCCGATGTCGCCGATCCTCGCCCCGGGCTGGGCCTGAGCGATTCCCCGCCACAGGGATTCGCGGGTCACCTCCAGCAAACGGCGGGTTTCTTCCGCCACTTCACCGATCATGAAGGTGTAGGCCGAATCGCCATAGAAGCCATCCCACAACACCCCGCAATCCACCGAAACAACATCGCCTTCGCGAAAGGGTTCGTCGGTCGGAAAACCATGGACGACCACTTCATTGACCGACACACAAAGGGTCCCCGGGAACGTACCCTGGTATCCTTTGAAGGCGGGAATGGCTCCGTGATCACGGATCAGGGTTTCCGCCTCCCGGTCAATCTGCTTGCCGGTCACACCGGGCCGCAGCATCCGGGCGATGTGGGCATGAGTTTGTGAAACCAAAAGACAACTCCGGCGAATCTTCTCGATCTCCTCGTCTGTCTTGTAATGGATCATGGGGGCAGGCCGTTCCGGTGGGAAAAGGAATTACATGTTGGCGCCAATCGGCTGCATGCCGCCACTTCTTCCTTTCAGTTTGCCGGATTTGACCAGACCGTCATATTTGCGCATCAGCAAATAGCTTTCTATCTGCTGCAAAGTATCCAGAACGACGCCGACCAGGATCAGCAGGGAGGTGCCCCCGAAAAACAGGGCGAATCCCTGGTTGATGCCGAAAGCGACGGCAATGGCCGGGAAAATGGCAATGATTCCCAAAAACACCGAACCGGGGAAAGTGATCCGGGTGGTAATGGAATCAATGAACTCGGCGGTGCTGCTTCCCGGTTTGATGCCCGGAATGAAAGCATTTTGCCGCTTGAGGTATTCGGCGTACTGCTGGGGATTGACCAGCAGGGCGGTGTACACATACGTAAAGATGACGACCAGCAGGAAGTACATGATGTTGTACGGCGCGCTGGTGAAATCATTCAGCATGCGAAGCAGGCTGTTGGACGAAAGTTCCGCATCGCCTCCGGCGAGATACTGTACGGCCGTGGCGGGAAGGAACATGATCGCCTGGGCAAAAATGATGGGCATGACCCCGGCGGAATTGACTTTGAGCGGGATGTAATCCCGGGCCCCGGCCACAGGGATGTTGGTATCGCCTCTCCCGACCATTCGCTTGGCAAACTGGACGGGGATGCGCCTTACGGCCTGGACGATGGCGACGGTCACCAGCACGATGGCAAACAACAGGGCCAGCTCAAGGGCCAGCAGCAAAAGCGCGCCTCCGCCAAAACGGGCCTGGAACTCGAAGATAAGGGCTTGGGGCAGGGCCGCTATGATCCCGATCATGATGAGCAGGGATATCCCGTTGCCGATCCCTTTGTCGGTAATCCGTTCACCCAGCCACATGGCGAACACGGTACCGGCAGCCAGTACGACGATGTTGCCGAAGAAGAAGAGCTTCAGATTGAGCGAGGGATCCACGGCGTTGACGCTCGTGAGGTAAGTGAGGTACGCCCCTCCCTGAACCATGGTGATGGCCAGGGTCAGCATCCGGGTGATCTGGTTGAGTTTGCGCCGCCCGGCTTCACCCTCCTTCTGCTGGAGGCGCTGGAAGTAAGGCACTGCAAATCCGAGGAGCTGGATGATGATGGATGCCGTGATGTACGGCATGACACCCAGGGCAAAAACGGCGGCATTCTGAAAGGCGCCTCCCGTGAAGACGTTGATGAGACCGATCAGATCGTTGGGATTGCCCCCGCCGCCCACGGCTGCTTTGAGCGCACCCGGGATAACCCCCGGGAGGAGGATATGCGAACCCAGGCGGAAGGCGAAGAGCAGGGCCAGCGTAAACAGAATACGGTCACGCAGTTCCTTGATCTTCCAGATATTCTGAATGGTAGTGATCAGTCCTTTCATCTTTCGGGATTAAACGAGTTGAACGGAGCCCCCCAGGGCTTCAATGGCTTCGCGTGCCTTTGCAGAAATACCGTGTACGTGCAACTCCAGCTTGGCTTTCAGTTCGCCCTGTGCCAGCACCTTAACGCGGTCCGACCGCTTGATCACATGGTGTTGCGCCAGGATCTCGGGGGTGATGGACGTCAGGCCGTGTTTGGTAGCGATGGCTTCGAGACGGGCCAGGTTGAGCGGTACGTATTCGACGCGGTGGATGTTCTTGAACCCGCGTTTGGGCACACGGCGCTGGAGCGGCAACTGGCCGCCTTCGAAGTGGCGCTTTTCCTTGTGACCGGCGCGCGACTTGTCACCCTTGTGTCCTTTGGTGGCCGTGCCGCCTTTCCCGGATCCTTGTCCGCGGGCGATCCGCTTGGACGATTTGACGGCGCCTGCCGCCGGTTTTATGGTATGCAGTTCCATGTCCGAACGATTGAGGGGGTTAACCGATTTCCTCGACGGAAATCAAATGTTTGACCGCAGCGACCATGCCGAGGATCTGCGGGGTGGCGGTATGCTCGGCAGACTGGTGCATGCGGCGCAGACCCAGCGCGATGAGGGTATCCTTCTGCCGCTTGGGACGGTCGATCGCGCTGCGTACCTGTCTGACTCGTATCTTTTTCATTGTGCTGGCTTTTTAGACAAAAACTGTGCTCAACCCTGGAATACCCGCTCCAGACGTACCTGGCGCTGACGCGAAACCTCATAGGGAGTGCGCAGTTTGGACAGGGCATCCAGCGTGGCCTTGATGACGTTGTGCGGATTGGAAGACCCGTGGGATTTGGCCAGAACGTTGTGGATGCCGGCGCTTTCGAGCACGGCGCGCATGGCGCCGCCGGCGATGACACCCGTACCATCGGATGCGGGCTTGATCAGTACGCGACCGGCCCCGAATTTGCCTTTCTGGGCGTGCGGGATGGTCCCTTTGAGGATGGGCACTTTGATCAGGTCTTTTTTGGCGTCATCCACCGCTTTGGCGATGGCTTCCTGGACGTCACGGGCTTTTCCGAGGCCGTATCCGACGGTTCCGTTGCCGTCACCGACAACGACCACGGCGGCGAAACTGAAGGTACGTCCCCCTTTGGTCACCTTGGCGACGCGATTGAGGGCGACCATCTTTTCCTTGAGTTCCGTTTCGGCGGCCCGGACCCTGTTGACTGATTTCTTAGACATGCTTGGAGTTCCTTAGATCATTAGAATTGGAGGCCACCTTCCCGGGCACCTTCGGCCAGGGCTTTGACCCTGCCGTGATAGAGATATCCGCCCCGGTCAAACAGCGCATTTTCGACGCGGGCATCTTTCGCGCGCTGGGCCAGCAGACGGCCCACCTGGCGCGCCTGTTCGGACTTGTTGACGCTCTTGTCGATCCCGGATTCGCGGCTCGAGGCCGAGGCGATCGTGTGTCCGGCCGCATCGTCGATCAATTGGCAATAGATCTGCAGGTTGCTGCGGAACACGCAAATCCTCGGCCGATCTGCCGTACCGCGGATCTTGGTGCGAATCCGCATGTGGATGCGGCGTCTCCGGTTCTCTTTTAAAAACTTCATGTTCGTATCGCTTCTGGTGAACCCATTTTATTTCTTGGCGCCTTTACCGCCGGCCTTGCCCACCTTGCGGCGGATGACCTCGTCGGAGTAGCGCACCCCTTTGCCTTTGTAGGGCTCGGGTTTGCGGAATGCCCTGATCTTGGCGGCTACCTGCCCGAGGAGTTGTTTGTCGGACGATTCCAGGATGATGGTGGGGTTGCTGCCCTTTTCCATCCGGGTGGTGAGCTTGATCTCGTCAGGGATATAAAACATGACCGGGTGGGAGTATCCGAGCGACAATTCAAGGAGTTGGCCGGTATTGGAGCAACGGTAACCCACACCGACGAGTTCGAGTTGGCGGGTAAAACCTCCCGATACCCCCTGGACCATGTTGGCCAGCAAGGCGCGATAGAGCCCGTGGAGGGACCGGTGCCGTTTCTGGTCGGTAGGCCTTTCCAGGGTAAGTTCCGCTTCGCCGACGGACACGGAAATATCCGGGTCAACGGCCTGCAGGAGGTCGCCTTTGGGTCCTTTCACCCGGATGACGTTGTTTTTTTCGACCGAAACACTGACTCCGGCGGGGAGGGGTATCGGCATTTTTCCTATACGAGACATGGTCGCGGTATTTCGGACAATGGTTTAATAAACGTAGCACATGAGTTCACCGCCGAGCTTTTGCTCACGGGCGTCCTTGTCGGTCAGGATGCCTTTGGAGGTGGAAACAATGGCGATGCCCAGTCCGTTGATGATGCGGGGCAGGTCGGCGGCCTTGACGTACTTGCGAAGTCCCGGGCGGCTGATCCGGCCCAGCTCCCGAATGACGGGCTGGCGGGTGGAAGGATCGTATTTGAGGGCGATCTTGATCGTTTCGAAAGGACCGGACTCCTCATCGAATTTGTATTTGGCGATGAAGCCCTGGTCGTAGAGAATTTTGGTGATCGCCTTCTTGACCTTGGAAGAGGGGATTTCCACAATGGCGTGGCCGGCCATCTGGGCATTCCGGATGCGGGTGAGGTAGTCGGCGATTGGATCGAGGATCAGCATAGTTGCAGAATCGAGGAGTGAAAAGAGTTACCAGCTAGACTTGGTGATTCCGGGGATCTTGCCTTCATTGGCCATTTTGCGGAACATGACGCGGCACAGGCCGAATTTGCGCATGTAGCCTTTGGGGCGGCCGGTCAGCAGGCAGCGGTTGTGCAGGCGTTTGGCCGACGAGTTGCGGGGCAGCTTGTCGAGTTCGTCCCAACGACCTTCCTGTTTGAGCTGCTTGCGCACCTCGGCATATTTCTGGACCAGTTTAGCCCTTTTGACTTCCCGGGCGATGAGCGATTTTCTAGCCATGTCTGAGGATCAGTTGCGTTGTTGGTTCTTGAAAGGCAGGCCCAGCGCTTTGAGGAGGGCCAGGGCTTCGGCGTCGGTCTTGGCAGTTGTGACGAAGGTGATGTCCATCCCGCTGATCTTGTCCACCTTGTCGATGTCGATTTCCGGGAAAATGATCTGCTCGGTGACGCCCATGGTATAGTTGCCGCGGCCGTCAAAGCTCTTGTCATTGATCCCGCGAAAGTCGCGTACCCGGGGCAGCGCTACCGAGACAAGGCGGTCGAGGAATTCGAACATCTGGTCGTGTCGCAGGGTCACGCGGGCGCCGATGGTCATGCCTTCCCGGAGCTTGAAGTTGGACACCGATTTGCGGGCTTTGGTGGGCACTGCCTTTTGGCCGGTGATCATGGTCATCTCCTTGAGGGCGGCCTCGACCAGTTTCTTGTCCTGGGTGGCGCCGCCCACGCCCTGGTTGACGGCAATTTTCACCAGCCGGGGCACCTGCATGATGTTCTTGTACTGGAACTGCTGCATGAGTTCCTGCACAACGGTTTCTTTGTAATAGGTCTTAAGACGCGGTTGATAGCTCATCATCCAAGGATTTCACCGGTTTTTTTCGAATAACGCACCAGCTTCCCGTCCACTTCCTTGCGGCCGATACGGGTGGGTTCGTTGGTTTTGGGATCGAGCACCATCAGGTTGGACACATGGACGGGGGCTGCGATCTCGTGAATGCCTCCCTGTTTGTTCTGGGTGGGTTTCACGTGCTTTTTGACAATGTTGACGTTGTCCACGATCGCGCGGTTTTTCTCGGGGAATACCCGCAGGATTTCGCCTTCCTTGCCCTTGTGAGCGCCGGCGATAACCCGGACCTTGTCGCCTTTCCGGATGTGCAGTTTCGGTGCAAACCGATCCTGTTGGTTCATTGATTTCTTGTTGGCCATGGCAGTGGGCATTGCGGAGGTTAAAGCACTTCGGGCGCCAGTGAGACAATACGCATGTAATCGCGATCCCGGAGCTCGCGGGCTACCGGGCCGAAAATCCGGGTGCCGCGGGGTTCGTCCTGGTTGTTGAGCAGCACGACGGCGTTGTCGTCAAACCGGATGTAAGAGCCGTCGCGGCGGCGGATCTCTTTTTTGGTGCGGACGATCACCGCCTTTGAAACGGTGCCTTTCTTAATCCCGCCGGGCGTAGCGTCCTTGACCGTGACGACGATTTTGTCGCCAATGGAGGCATAGCGCCGCTTGGAGCCTCCCAGGACCCGGATGCAGAGGACCTCTTTGGCCCCGCTGTTGTCGGCTACCCTGAGCCGGGATTCTTGCTGTATCATCGCTTACGCTGATTAATCGTGTTCAACAATTACTTGGCTTTCTCGAGGACTTCCACCAGACGCCAGCGCTTCCGCTTGCTCAGGGGGCGGGTCTCCATGATCCGGACCAGGTCGCCGATCTGGCACTCCGCCTTTTCGTCGTGGGCCATGAATTTGGTCGTCTTTTTGACAAACTTGCCATAGATCGGGTGCTGCAGCCTCCGCTCCACGGACACCGTGATGGTTTTGGTCATCTTGTTGCTGGTGACGACACCTACCCGTTGTTTTCTTTGCTTGCGTTCCATCATGAAATAGGGGATCTGGAGGGCATTATTTCTTGCGGCGCGCCCGGATGCGGGAGCGTTGCAGGATTTCGGTTTCGGAAAGAGCGGACAGGGCCCGGCGGCGGATCTCTGTCTGGATGCGCGCAATGTCGCGCCGTACGTCGCGGATGGCGATCGGGTTGTCCAGCCCTTTGATGGCGTGGTCAAACCGCATTTTCTGGAATTGCGCTTCGGTCTCCTTCAGTTCGTTGAGGAGGTCCGCTTCGGAGAACTCCTGGAGGTCGATCGTTTTCTTGCTCGGCATGGTTCTTTCTTTTCGGAATTAAGCCTCCACGTCGGGACGCGAAACGGTTTTGGTGAGCACGGGCAGTTTCTGGGCGGCGAGGCGGAGCGCTTCCTGGGCGATATCGGCGGGTACGCCGTCGATCTCGAACATGATCTTGCCGGGTTTCACGACGGCCACGTAATGGTCCACGGCTCCCTTGCCCTTACCCATCCGCACTTCCAAAGGCTTGGACGTGATGGGTTTGTCGGGAAATATCCGGATCCACACTTTACCCTCCCTTTTCATATAACGGGTCATGGCGATACGCGCCGACTCGATCTGACGGTTGGTGATGTAACCCGAATCCAGGGATTTGAGGGCAAAGGAGCCAAAGGAAACGGTACTGCCTTTATAGGCGATCCCGTGGATCCTCCCCTTCTGCTGCTTCCTGTATTTCGTTCTTTTGGGCTGTAACATGGCTGCTCGTTTTCCCCGTTTTTTTGGCGTATTTTGCCCCCCTTTTGAAAAAAGCGAGGCAAAGGTACGGTTATTTTATCGTTATTTCTACCTTTTCCGGCCTCCGCCGCCGCCTCCGCGGCGATCACCGCCGCCGCCGGACCTGCGGTCTCCCCGGTCTCCGCCTCCGCCACGGCGATCACCACCGCCACGGCGCTCTCCGCCACCGCGACGCATGTCGCCGCCCGGAGCGCGGTCACTGCCTCTGGCCTCTACCCCTACGTGGGGCGAGAGGTCGCGTTTGCCGAGGACTTCGCCTTTGCATATCCACACTTTGATACCGATGATCCCGTACACCGTCTGGGCTTCGACGATGGCATAGTCGATATCGGCGCGGAAGGTGTGCAGCGGCGTACGACCGTCCTTGTACTCTTCCCGGCGGGCGATCTCGGCGCCGTTGAGCCGGCCTCCGATCCGCACCTTGATCCCTTCTGCGCCCGAGCGCATGGTGGACTGGATGGCCATTTTGATGGCGCGGCGGTAGTTGATCCGGGACTCGATCTGTTTGGCAATGGACTCTCCGACAATGTAGGCGTCCATCTCCGGCTTGCGGATCTCGACGATATTGATCTGGATGTCCTTGGCCGTCAGCTTGCGGAGCTCTTCGCGGAGCCGATCGACTTCCTGTCCGCCTTTCCCGATGATGATCCCGGGGCGGGAGGTGTGGAGGGTGACGGTGATCCGCTTCATGGAGCGTTCGATGATGATCTGCGAGATCCCGCCTTTGGGGATCCGGGCCCGCATGTACTTGCGGATCTTCTCGTCTTCCACCACGTTGGGAGCATACTCCCGGGTAGCGAACCAGTTGGATTCCCATCCGCGAATGATGCCCAGGCGATTGCCGATCGGATTAGTCTTTTGACCCATGTGTATCAGGTACTTTAAGCGATTAGGCGATTTATTCCTCCTCTCCTTCTGCGCCTTCCTGTCCGAGCGGGACCCGGTTGGAGACGACGAGGGTGATATGGTTGGAGCGTTTGCGGATCCGGTGGGCCCGTCCGTGGGGTGCCGGGCGGAACCGCTTGAGCATGCCGGCCTCGTCGGAGAGGGCGGTTTTGACATAGAGGTCGAACTCGTCGGCAGCCCCTTGCATGCCGGCCTTGTTTTCCCAGTTGGAGATGGCCGACAGCAGGACTTTCTCGAGCCAGATGGCCGCTTCATTGCGGGTGTACCGCAACAGATTGAGGGCTTCGACGACATTACGGCCCCGGATATTATCCACCACAAGGCGCATTTTGCGCGCCGACATGGGACAATTTTTCAGTTTCGCTACCGCTTCCATGGAGGTTTCGATTTTACAGCTTACTTTTTGCGGTTACCGGCATGGCCGCGGAAGTTGCGCGTCAGCGCAAACTCTCCCAGCTTGTGCCCTACCATGTTCTCCGTGACATATACCGGGACGAACGTCTTGCCATTGTGGACGGCAATGGTTTCCCCTACCATGTCCGGGATGATCATGGAGGCGCGGCTCCATGTCTTGATGACCTGCTTCTTGCCGGAGCTTTTGGCAGCGTGCACCTTTTCGAGCAATTTGTGGAACACGTAGGGTCCCTTTTTGATGGATCTTGCCATGTCAGGTAAGATTAAGGCGTATTAACGCTTGGTTTTACGACGGCTGATGATGAGTTTGGAGGACGCCTTGTTCGGGTTCCGGGTCTTCTGGCCTTTGGCCATGATGCCCGTCCTGGAACGCGGGTGTCCGCCGGAGGCGCGGCCTTCGCCACCGCCCATGGGGTGATCGACCGGGTTCATGGCGACGCCACGCACACGCGGACGGCGGCCCTTCCAACGGTTGCGGCCGGCTTTTCCCATCACTTCCAGTCCGTGGTCCGGGTTGGAGGCGACGCCCATGGTGGCGCGGCAGGTCAGCAGCACACGGCGCGCTTCGCCCGAAGGCAGACGGATGACACCGTACTTGTCCTCCCGGCTGGTGAGAATGGCATAGGTGCCGGCCGAGCGGGCCATGGCGGCACCGCGTCCGGGCTGGAGCTCGATCGCGTGAATTTCCGTACCCAGCGGCACCTCACTGAGGAAAAGGGCGTTGCCCACTTCCGGTGCAGCGCCTTTGCCCGAGACGATGGTCTGTCCTACCTTGATCCCTTTGGGCGCGATGATGTACCGTTTTTCACCATCGGCATAGGCCAGCAGACTGATGAACGCCGAGCGGTTGGGATCGTACTCGACCGTCTTCACGGTGGCGGGGATACCGTCTTTGTTCCGTTTGAAGTCGATGATCCGGTAGCGCCGTTTGTGGGCGCCGCCGCGATTGCGCACGGTCATTTTGCCGGTCCGGTTGCGCCCCCCTGATCCGGAAATCGGGGCGAGGAGGCTCTTCTCCGGCTCGGAACAGGTGATTTCCGCATAGGTGTTGGCGATGCGGAATCGCTGTCCGGGGGTGATGGGGTTCAGTTTCTTGACGGGCATGGTTATTCCTTATTTGCCTGTTCCAATTAAATTTCGCCGTAGAGGTCGATCGTCTCACCGGGAGCCAGTGTGACGACCGCCTTTTTGTAAGCGGACACAGAGCCCCGGATGAACCCGGCCTTGGTATTCCGGTTTCGGGTTTTCGAGGGCATGATGGCGGTATTGACGGCGGAAACATGCACATTGTACATCTTTTCGACCGCTTTCCGGATCTCGATCTTGTTGGATTTGCGATCCACCAGGAACGTGAACTGGTTTTTCTTTTCGCTGAGGTTCTCCGCCTTTTCGGTGATCAGCGGTTTGATGAGGATATCCTTGGCCATGATCAGTTCCGGTTATGCAAACGTTTCGCGAATCTTGTTGACGGCGCCCTCCGCGATGAGCAGGTGGGTGGCGTTGAGGACGTCATAGGTATTGAGGTCTCGGGCAGCCCTCACCCATGCCTTGTCGAGGTTGTTGGTGGAGCGGACGAGGTTGAGGTCGTAATCGGCGGTCACCAACATGGTCTTGGCGCCGGCTACACCCTGCTGGCGCAGGATGTCGCGCAGGGCCGAGGTCCGTGGAGCATCGAGCGCGAAGTCTTCGATGATCCGGATGGCGCCGGTGCTGAACTTGCTGCTGAGGGCAGACTTGCGGGCAATGGCTTTGACTTTCTTGTTGAGCTTGAAGCCGTAGTTGCGGGGGCGGGGGCCAAAGACCCGGCCTCCTCCGCGGAAAAGCGGGTTGTTGATGTCCCCTTTCCGCGATCCGCCGGTGCCTTTCTGCTTGTGGAGCTTGCGGGTCGAACCGGAGATCTCGCTCCGCTCTTTGGACTTGTGGGTACCCTGACGCTGGTTGGCGAGGTATTGCCTGACCGCGAGATACACACAGTGCTCATTGGGCTCCACGCCGAAAATCTCCTTCGGGAGTTCGATATCCCGTCCGGTTTCCTGACCGTTGGTGTTATAGACCTTGAGTTTCATGACCGGTTATTTTTCAAGGATGACGAAGGAGCCTTTGTGACCCGGCACGGCTCCCCGGATGAGAATGACATTCCTTTCGGGCAGAATGCGCACGACGCGCAGATTGCCGGTTTTCACCTGTTTGCCACCGGTCTGGCCGGCCATGCGCGTGCCCTTGAACACCTTGGCCGGGAAGGAGCAGGCGCCGATCGATCCGGGAGCACGGAGGCGGTTGTGCTGACCGTGGGTGCGTTGACCGACACCGCCGAATCCATGGCGACGGACAACCCCCTGGAAACCCTTGCCCTTGGAGATACCCGTTGCGCTGATCTTGTCGCCTTCGCTGAAGATCTCTTCCACACGGATGGCATCGCCCGGATTCTTGTCCATGGCGAAATCGCGGAATTCCACCACCCTGCGCATCGGCTTGGCGCCGACTTTGGCAAAATGCCCTTTCAGGGGCTGGGTGGCATTCTTCTCCCGCATCTCCCCGAAGGCGAGTTGGAGGGCTTCATAGCCGTCGGATTCCATGGTTTTGACCTGGGTCACCACACAGGGACCGAGCTCAATGACCGTGCAGGCCTGGTTGCGGCCCGAAGCATCAAAGATGCTGGTCATACCGATTTTCTTTCCAATTAGACCTTTCACTGTAGATCTGTTTTATCCTTGAATGATACGCGTACTCCAATACAACCCCAGCCCAGGATTCCTGTGCACGGAGCAGTTTTTTTCGACCGCCATCCGCCCCGGGAGGGGCTGAAGGCTTAAGTCAGCTTCACCTGAATGTCCACACCACTTGGCAGTTCCAGCTTGGACAGCGCATCGACCGTGCGCGGTGTGGGCGTGTAAATTTCAATCAGGCGTTTGTGGGTACGCAACTGGAACTGCTCACGAGCTTTCTTATTCACGTGCGGCGATCGCAGCACCGTGAATATTTCTTTCTCCGTGGGCAGCGGAATCGGACCGCTTACGACGGCTCCCGAGTTACGTACCGTCTTGACGATCTTCTCCGTGGACTTGTCCACGAGGTTGTGATCGTAAGAGCGCAACTTGATTCGGATTTTCTGATTCATGACCCTAATTCAATATACATGACGAAGCGCGGTGGCTTCAGACTTTGACAGCGCCTTTGGCTTTTTCGATGACCTGGTCGGCAATCCCCGAGGGTGCCGCCGCATAATGGCTGAATTCCATGCTCGAGCTGGCCCTTCCGGAGGTGATGGTCCGGAGTTGGGTGACATAACCGAACATTTCGGACAATGGCACATCGGCTTTGACGACGACGGCATTGGCCTTGGAGTCCTGCCCTTTGATGAGCCCGCGGCGGCGGTTGAGGTCGCCGATCACGGCACCGGTATATTCTTCCGGCGTGGTGACCTCCAGTTTCATGATGGGCTCCAGCAGGACCGGCTTGCAACGCGGGGCTGCCGCTTTGAAGCCTTCCTTGGCACAGAGCTCGAAGGCGATGGGCTTGGAGTCGACCGTGTGGGTCGATCCATCGAAGATGCGCACTTTCATGCTGTCCATCCCGTATCCGGCAAGAACGCCGTTGTCCATCATGGATTCGAATCCTTTGACGGCCGGCGGTATGAGTTCTTTGGGAATGCTGCCGCCCACGATGGCGTTGACGAATTGCATGCGCACCTTGCCGTTCTTGAACTCTTCGGATTCCAGGAATTCGGGATCGGCCGGGCCGAGTTCGAATTCGATATCAGCAAACAAACCGGAACCACCGGTTTGCTTTTTGAGGCGCTCGCGATGCGAAACCGTGGCGGTAAGGGCTTCCTTGTAATTGACCTGGGGGGCGCCCTGGTTGACCTCTACCTTAAACTCGCGGCGCAGGCGATCGACGATGATCTCCAGGTGGAGCTCGCCCATCCCGC
>JAGFIW010000087.1 GCA_024103195.1 Saprospiraceae bacterium
AATTCGAGTTCACCGGTATCTTCTATCTTGCGTACCACATGCCTCCTTTGAATGCGGAAGATACTCCTC
This sequence comes from Saprospiraceae bacterium, assembly GCA_024103195.1. Taxonomy (GTDB): domain Bacteria; phylum Bacteroidota; class Bacteroidia; order Chitinophagales; family Saprospiraceae; genus JAGNXB01. The sequence continues at coordinate 70 of JAGFIW010000087.1, forward strand.
CCTCTCCTATTCCTTTGCACCGGCCTCCAGGCCCAACTCAGCCCTACCCGTCACGTCAACCCCTTCATAGGCACCGGTGCCCACGGGCACACCTTCCCGGGTGCCGTCATGCCCTTCGGGATGGTTCAACTGAGCCCGGACACGCGACTGGAGGGATGGGACGGATGCAGTGGATACCATTATTCCGACAACCGGATCTACGGATTTTCGCATACCCACCTCAGCGGAACCGGTGTGGCCGATTACGCCGATGTGCTCCTCAAACCCCTCAGCCGGGCCGTCACTTTCGACCGCGAGGCGTACGCCTCCCCGTTTGATCACGCCCGGGAAGAGGCCTCCCCGGGATACTACGCGGTTTATCTGGAAGAGGACGATGTCCGCGCGGAGTTGACGGTCACGCCCAGAGTGGGTTTTCACCGGTACACCTTTGCCGAGGGCCGGTCCCGGCAACTCATTCTTGACCTGACGCACCGGGACGAGGTCCTGGAGGCCTGGCTGGAGATCGAACCCGGCGGACGCCGCATCTCCGGCATGCGCCGGTCGCGATCCTGGGCGCGTGACCAGCGCCTGTATTTCGTCATGGAGTTTGACCAGCCGATGACGGATTGGACCCTCAGGGCCGAAGGCCGACAGCAGTCGCGTCCATCCGGCCGGGTGGACGCCACCGATCTGGCAGCCTCCCTTCAGTTTGACAGCCGGAATGCTCCCCTCCTTGTCAAGGTTGCCATTTCCCAGGTCAGCGCCGAAGGTGCCGCAGCCAACCTGGAGGGGGAGTGCCCGGGGTGGGACTTCGATCTCGTGCGCCAACAGGCCGATCTGGCCTGGGACCAGGCGCTCGGCAAGATCAAAGTCAAAGGGGGACAGCCCCAACATCTGACCAATTTCTACACGGCCCTCTATCACTGCATGATCCATCCCAGCCTGGCCTCCGATTTCGACGGGCGCTACCGGGGCATGGACGGCGAAGTCCATCACGCTGCCGGTTATGATCATTACACCGTATTCTCCCTGTGGGACACCTACCGCGCCCTGCACCCGCTCCTGACCATTCTCGACAAACGGCGCACCAATGATTTCATCCGCAGCATGCTGTCCATGTACCGTCAGTCGGGACGGTTGCCGGTTTGGGAGCTGGCAGCCAACGAAACCAATTGCATGATCGGCTACCATGCCGTGAGCGTGATTCTGGATGCCTACCAGAAAAATATCCGGGACTGGGATGTCGAACTGGCGCTGGAAGCCATGGCGGCCACCGCACGAGCCGGGGTGTTCGGCCTGCCCGCCTATGCCCGAAAGGGATATCTGGAAATCGAAGACGAATCCGAATCCGTTTCCAAGACCCTGGAATATGCTTACAACGACTGGTGCATTGCCGAGTTGGCCAAGCTCAAGCGCAAACAACCGCTTTACGAAGAATTTCTCGAGCGATCGGTGGGTTATCGCCACCTGCTCGACCGGCAAAAAGGAATGATCAGACCGCGGAGCAACGGAGGATGGCTCGAGCCCTTTGACCCCCGGGAGGTCAACAATCATTATACCGAAGCCAATGCCTGGCAATACACGTTTTATGCCCCGCATGACCTGAACTGGCTGCGGGAAGGAATGGGAGGCGATGCCGGCATGGAGAAGAAACTGGATGAACTGTTTGAGGGCACGTCCTCCCTCACGGGTCGTCAGCAATCGGATATCACCGGATTGATCGGCCAGTACGCACACGGCAACGAGCCCTCTCATCATGTCGCCTATCTGTATGCGTTTACCGGAAGTCCCTGGAAAACCCAGGACCGGGTAGCCCGGATCATGGAGCTCTACCAACCGGTACCGGAAGGACTGCCCGGCAATGAGGACTGCGGTCAGATGAGCGCCTGGTATGTATTCAGCGCCCTCGGATTTTATCCCGTCACGCCGGGCTCCGGTCAGTACGTTTTCGGAGCGCCGCTTTTTGAAGGGGTCACCATCGAATTGGAAGACAACCAGACCTTTGAAATGACTTCCGACCGCAGGAAGCCCGCAGCCCGTTTCATTCAGGACATCTACATCAACCGCGAGCTGTGGGCCAGCAGTTGGTTTCCGCATCATTTCATACGGCCCAATGTGCACATGGAATTCCGTATGGCCGAATGGCCGGAAAAAACCTATGCCCGCGACAACAACCTGCGCCCCAAATCATCGGTAATCTGGCCCGGATTTGTCCAGGTGCCTGCCATAGAAGGACCTCCCGCCCCCTTCCGTGAGGAAGCCCGTGTACGCCTGACCGCCGCCCGGCCCACCCACCGCCTCCTGTACACCGTGGAAGGAACAGAGCCCGTCATCCCGTATGAGGAAGCACTCCGTCTGTCGGCAACGACGTCGGTTTTTGCCCTCGCCATCGATGAAGAAGGCCACCGAAGTCCGGCCGTCAGGGCGGATTTTCATCGGGTGCCCCATGACTGGACCATGGATGTCCGCAGTGCCGTTCATCCCCAGTACACGGCCGGAGGACCGGATGCCCTGATAGACGGTTTGCGGGGGGATGCCGACTGGCGCAAAGGACGTTGGCAGGGATACCAGGGACAGGATCTGGACATCATCGTGGACCTGGGTGAACGCCGGAAAATCCGCGAGCTGGGTGCCGGATTTCTTCAGGATACCAGAGCCTGGATCGTGCTGCCCCGGGAAGTGACCATTTCGGTTTCCAAAGACGGCGAGAAATTCAAGGAAGCCCTGCAGTTGAAGCCCGGCCGACCCGTCCGGACCGAGGAGGCTTTTACCCTGGATGTTGTGGGAGAATCCGACGTTCGCAAAGGCAGGTATGTCCGGATCCAGGCCAAAGGTTTTGGACCATTGCCTGATTGGCATCCCGGTGCGGGTGGAGATTCCTATATATTCATTGACGAGATCATCGTCCGGTAGAAGGCAACTGGCAGGATTTTGGCCATAGCAGTACCGTCAGGCATGCTCCTCATCCGGTCGGCCGGAAGTGGCAACCCCTGACCGTACAGACCCCATGGGCATTCCTGGTATTCCGGCTTCTCTCCCCTTCCTTCCGGGATGGTGGGTCATCCTTTTGGGTCTGCTGGGCTGCATGGATCCGGCACCGCCCAGGGATCCCGATTCCTATTACCACCATCGGATGGTGGAGATCCTCGACAGCCTCAACCGAGATCCGGACCCTTTGATTTATTTCAATCTCAACAAATTACGTGTCCGGTACCTCGAGGATCAAATGGCGGCGACCAAGGAGGAATCCGTTCGTCTGGAGCTGACCTTCAATTATGCCCTCGAACTCCTCAAAGCCGGGCAGACCGAGGAGGCTCTCCT
>JAGFIW010000092.1 GCA_024103195.1 Saprospiraceae bacterium
CGCCCTGCAACCCTACAAACGGGGAAAAGGCTCCGTCCAGTTTCCGCACGACATGCCCCTGCCTCTCGATCTCATTGCCGACATCGTCCGTTTCCGCATCCACGAAAATGCCTCCCGTACCTGACCGGACGCAGGTACCGGGTATGTCCATTTTTCTTGCCCATATGCATGAGCCCCGGCATCAGCACCATGCCATGCCGAAACCATCCCGGTCAGGGCTATTCCACCCTGACCCCGGGCACGCATCGTACCGGAAACCGGACAGACCGGGCGATAAAACACAAATGATGCGCCTGTTCGTGCAGGGTTATCGCCTTTTCCGGGTCCGAATCGGCAGTAATGAGCACCTGTGGATGCAAGATGACTTCGACAAACTGCCCACCGCCATCCGGTGTGAGGGCCATGGTCCCCCTGGCGGCATCACTGTATGCCGTCACGCGGATGCCCGCCTCGGCGCACAAATGCAGATACCACAGCATATGGCAGGATGACAGGGCGGCAACGAGCAATTCTTCGGGATTATGGCGGGAGGCATCTCCCCGGAACACCGGATCCGAGGAGGCGCGGATGTCCGTTTTGCCAGGGATGGTGATCCGGTGTTGGCGGTCATATTCCCTGTAGCCGGAGGTACCGGTGCCGCGGTTGCCGGTCCAGATCACCGTGGCGGTATAATGATGGGTGTGTGACATAGGGCAGGACCAAGATACAGGGCTTTGCACGGTCCCGATACGCCCCATGCCTGTCAAGTGACTGTTGAAGCATGAAAAAACCCCCTCACCTGGCATTCGGTAGAACCGAATCCGGCGCAGGGGGCCATTTCACGGGATCATAATAGGATCGGCTTTTCGGGATTAATCCCGGCGGCAGATCCATCATGGACCCACCATCCATTTTCCCGGGTCAGGCGGCAAAGCCTACCGGCAGGTCCACAAAGGCGCTGGCGCCCGGCCGCTTCAACTGGGCGGACAACAATTCCTTGGCGCGAAAAAGCTGGGCTTTGACCGTCCCGAGGGGAATGGCCAACTCCTGCGCGATCTCTTCGTAGCTGAGTTGCTCGTAATACCGCAGCTCGACCATCAGCCGGTATTTGTCATTGAGGCCATTGATAAGCTGGCGAAGCACTTCCACGCGTTGCTCCCGGATGAGTTCCTGCTCGGGATCGCGCCCGCCCGAACGGGCGAGGTCGGAAAATTCCTGCTTGCTGCCCGCTTCGACCGGCTCGTCCAGCGAGAGGGTATGGAGCCTTTTTTTGCGCATGTAATCAATGCAGTTGTTGACCGCAATTTTGAACAACCAGGTAGAGAAGGCGAAGTTGGGCGTATAGCTGCCCAATTTGTTGAAGGCCTTTCCAAAAGCCTCCAGCGTGAGATCTTCGGCATCCTCGCGGTTGTTGACCATTTTGAGGATGGCGTGGAAGACGGACTGGCGATAGCGGGTCATCAATTGGGCATACGCTTTTTGGTTGCCGGCAACGGCTTCCTGGACAAGGGCGTAATCTTCCGTGGCTTTGGTAGAGAGGGTGTGCGTTTCCATAGAAGGCTTTTGAGGTTGTGCGTTTGGTTTTTGCGGCCGGCACCTGCGGCGATTCCTGCGGGATCGGGGAACATTTTCCCGGACGTTCAGGTCGTCGCCGGCATGCCTTTGCCGATGTAAAGGTGAAGCGACCGGACGGTTCTGCCAACCCGGAAAAGGCCTTTTGGCCGGACGGATGAGGCAGCGTGGTGACTTGGTTCCGGGAACGGTCGTTTTTGATTAGGAAACGGAAGGGAGTGATATTCCCTCAACTCTTTACCGGGTTCGGCGCGGGGTTTCTTTCCTTCCAGGCCCGCTCCAGCGGCTGGAAAAGCGCCTGCATCCTCCCGCTCCATGCCCGATCAGCCGAAGCTATTCTGTAGGCGGCCCAATCCCGGGCGTCCTGCCACAGCATCCATTGCCGGAACGCCCAGGGACCTGTTGCCGTCACCGCAAGACTCCCTGCCATCGCCAACGTCCATGAGGCGCCCAGTCCATGGGCGACCCAGGCCCAAAGGGCGATCTGCAGGGGTACACTGATCATGCCCCCCAGAAAACGGATGGTGGCGTCATAGACAGGATCGGCCTGCAACACCCGGCGCAACCACTCCGGCAGGCTCCAGGCGACGACCTGCAACAAAGCCGGCCCCAGGACGATGGGCATCAGGGCCATCTGCCGTCCATAGGGAAACGGTTGATGCCCCCATCCCGGATCCAGGCGTTTCAGTCCCTTCTCCCGGATGCCCGACCGGACGCGGACCCACCAGTCGTCTCCCTCGGGCAAAGCGGCCAGGTGATCCCGAATGGCTTCGAGCCGCACATCCCAGCTACGGGACCGGAATGCAGGCGCCAGCATGGCGGCAGCTTCTACCAGTTGCTGATCCCGTTCGCCGCCGGTGTGGGGAATGACCGTCGCCATCGCATGATGGATCTGCTGCGTCAATGCCTCGACGTGTTCCCAATCGGTGATATCCCCGGTGAGGTCTCCCCGCCGGATGGTCATCAGCGGGGCAAATCGCAGGCGCATGCGGCTTTGGTATTCCGGCGGTGACGCATAGGTCACCCCCGCTGCCAGCAAATGGACCTCATTCCGGTGGCCGGCCCGGAGGAGATCCAGGGCGATGCGCGCCGCGCCGGTTTTGAGGGGCCGGAGGCGGTATTCCCGGAAACAGGTGCCTTCCGGAGCGATGTACAGGGCGCCATTCCCCTCCAAATGCACCCGACTCCTCCGGAAGCTGTCGGTGTTGTCAATGGGGCGGTTGACATCCTTGGGGCGCTCCACCGGAATGCAATAGAAGGTGTTGAGAAACCAGTTGGCGAACGGGTGGCGAAAAAGTCCGGCATTGGCGAGAAAAAAGACCGGCCGTGTCAGACGGGACACCACCAGGAACGGATCCATGAGGGCATTGGGGTGATTGGACAGGACCAAAAGGGGACCGCGCGGTTCTTGATCCGTCCAGCCCTCCACCCTGATTTCGCGGTAATACAGCCAAAGGCCAAAGCGCACCAGACCATACAGGAAATAATAAACCAGTTTCAGTGGCCAGGTCATGTACCGTTCACACCTTGAAATCGAGAAGAAATTGGCGGATCATGGCATCAAACCGGGGGCCCTCCTCCCAGAGAAACCGGACCGCAACGGGCAGAATGAACACGGGAAGGTCATTTTTCACGATCCATTCGCGGTGGAGGGCCAAACGGGTGGCGTCCTTTTCGGTCGAAAGGATGATGGCCGGTTGGTCTGCCGGCAATCCGCGAAACCGCACCAACAGCTGGTCCATGTCATGGGGCGTGAAATAATGGTGGTCTTCGAAATCCATGACGTCCAAATACCCGGTGTGATCCACGAGATGATCAACCAGGTAGTCGGTATTGGCAATCCCGGAGATGAGGATGACGGAGAGATCTGCTGTGAGGGCCTGCCTTTGGCCGGTATCGAAAAGCCGGTAGGGCATCCCGTACTGGAAGGCCGTAAACCACACCTGCTGGTGGGGATAGGGAGCGATCTCATCCCGGATGGCGAGCGCTTGCTCCCGGGTGAGGGTCGGCGGGCATTTGGTCACAATGATCTGATGCGCCCGGCGATAGGCTTGCCGCCATTCGCGGAGCCGGCCGGCCGGTAGCAGGAAATCGCGGGTAAAAAGCCGGTCGTGCTCGGTCAGAAGGATGTGCATGGCCGGCTCGACCGAGCGGTGCTGGAACGCGTCATCAAGGAGGATAATCTGCAGATCGGGATGACGCATCACCATCTGCGGGATGGCCAGGCTCCGGCTTTCGGATACGGCCACGACGATATCATCGTATTTCAGTTTGAACTGCAGGGGTTCGTCGCCTACCTCTTCGGCATTGCTGGCGCGGGAGACAAAACGGAATCCCCGGCTCTTGCGCAGATAACCCCTGCTGAGGACACCTACCCGGATATAATCCTTCAACAAACGGATCAGGTATTCGATATGCGGTGTCTTGCCGGTGCCTCCCACCGAGAGGTTGCCGACGGAGATGACCGGGAGATCGAAGTGAACGGGCTTGACGACACCGGCCCTGTAAAGGGCATTGCGCAGGCTGACGGCCAGGCCGTAGAGCAAGGCGAAAGGAGAGAGCAACAGGCGAACGAGTAATTGCTGCATGTGGAAGACCTTACCCGCAGGTGGAATCCGGTCGAAAGCGAAGGTAGGCCTTGCTTTCATTTTGGCCCATGACGGACAGCCGAGCGGGTAGGTCCTGCGCGATGGGTAACCGTTGAAGAGGGACCGTTCTTTTCGCTCTTATTCGTTTGCAAACGGCTGCAAACGTTTACAAACGTCATTATCCGTTTAGGGTACGAATAAGGCGGGGGAGGCCTTTCACCTTTGTGTCGTTCACTGAAATGTTCACTTAAAATTTTCATCGTATGCAAACGCCTGTCAATCGCGTACAACTTCGCGGCCACCTGGGGAAAGACCCCGAATTGATGACTACCGGCACCGGGAAAAAATACATCCGGATGTCTCTGGCCACCAATGAAACCTACACGGGTCGCAACGGGGATCCCGTCAGCGAAACCAACTGGCACAATCTCGTGGCCTGGGGTGCCCTGGCGGAGCGCATCGCCGCCTCCGTGCACAAGGGACAGGAGCTGATCATCGAGGGGGCGCTCAAAACGCGATCCTGGGAGGACAAGGAAGGCAAGCGCCGTTATGCCACCGAGGTCCTGCTGGCGGAATGCCAGCCCGCCCGGCTGTCCCCCGCTCCGGTGGAAGGCCAGGAAGCATGATGCCTTCTGAATGGGGTCAAACCATGCTTTGATTTCGCGGCAATAGCAGGGACGGCTGTCAAAATACCGTCCCTGCCGCGCATGCCCGAACGGTACTCCAAGCAAGTCGACCTGGTGACCCAGGAAAAAATAGCTCGGTGTTTAGACATTGTTTTTTACCTTCAAGGGTTGAGGGCTCAAAACACCCGAGCTTTAGGCCATGCGACTATTGATCTTGCGAATGGCTGATCGTATTATTGCTTTGTTCCCAATAAGGGCAGTAACGATTTTTTGTCCTGTTTTGGCCATGGTGACCATTGGCCAGCACGCCAACGGTCAGCACCCTGATATACCGGCCTCCGGAATGTCCGCACCATCGGAGATTCCTCGGGTGGCACATTTTCTTTCGAGCTATGTAGCCATTCCATCTGTTACGGGCGACGAAATCCCGGCCGGGACCTTCTTTGCCGGGGAATGCCGGTCGCATGGTCTGCATGTCCGCATCCTGACGAAGGATTCGGCGAGATTTAATTTTGTCGCCTCCCTCTATCCGCTGGACAGCCAAAAGCCCAACATCATTTTCCTGAACCACATTGATGTGGTAGAGCCCGGGGATGCCGATCTGTGGACCTATCCGCCCTTTTCGGGTACGATCGCTGAAGGGGCGGTGTGGGGAAGAGGCGCTATTGACAACAAGGCCATGGCAGCCATGCAATTGGAAGCCATTTCGGATTGGATAACGACAGCAGCGAATGTGGATTTGCCTTTCAATGTCAGTCTGCTTGCTGTTTCCGGGGAAGAGGTCGGTGGAATAAACGGGGCAGCGGTAGTTGCGGATCAATTCCTCCCACTGCTCAATCCGGTATTGGTATTGGGAGAAGGTGGAACCGGCCTGGCTGGTGTGTTCCGTTCCGATCCAACAAAGGTCTTGTACGGTATTTCCATCAACCATAAACGGATCCTTTGGCTAAAGCTCAGGGTCAATCTTGCCAGCGGTGGACATGGTTCTGTCCCCTCCAGGGAAAATGCCAACTCTGTCATGGTCGCCGGCCTGGAAAAACTTCATCAACGCCCCAACCGGCTACATCTCTCCAGTGCAGCCAAGATCATGTTTGCCGAGATCGGCCAACATGAAACCGGAATGACGGGTATCGCACTCCGTCATTTGGGAATACTCAAACCCTTGGCAGGATCGGCACTTCGCAAGGAACCCATCATCCATGCCCTGGTTACCAATACGGTTTCCCTTACTCAAATCAGTAACCCGCCGGGCTCGAAAAACCAGGTGCCTCAGGAAGTAGAAGCCATACTCGATTGCCGGTTGTTGCCGGAAACGGAAACGGAAGATTTTCTACGGGAGTTGGCTCAGGTTTTTGACGATGAACGGATCACTATTGAGGTGCTACGCGAAACCGTAAGGGCACAAGATTCCCGACCCGATGCCTTTTATGCCATGTTGGAAGCATCCTTGCGACAACACCATCCCGGTTCCGAGGTGGCTCCGATCCTGTTTCCTGCAACCAATGACAATAATTATTTCCGTGCGAAAGGTGTGAATGCCTATGGTATTCTTCCCATGGAGTTGAGCAACACGCAGGTTGCTTCCATTCACAATTTCAACGAACATGCTCCGATTGCGGAATTGGAGCGGGGAACCCGAGTCTATCGGGATTTTCTTCAAAAGGTATTTGAGCCGACTTTGTCCCCACAACAGCTCACGCAAACTGTTCGAGGCCGAATACTTGACAAGTATCTCGATCTGCCCCTGGCCAACAGTGTAGTACTCCTGTCCAACGATACCGCAGTGGTCAGTGCCGCCCAAACCAACTTTCTGGGCGATTTCCGGATTGATCATGTCCCCCTTGGAAGATACAAATTGAAAGTTTTCCACGACGATTACAGGGATATCACCTTACCCAACATTCTTGTCCATTCAGGTAGGGAAACCGTCATTGCCATCGGCCTGGAAGAATCTTCAGACCGGGGAAAACTCCGGCCTTTAGTCCGCGGTATGGGGGCTCTTAATGAAATGGCGACGGTCAGCACCCGAAGTTTTGATGTGGAAGAGACCAGTCGCTACCCGGGTACAAGGGATGACCCTGCCAGGATGGTTGCCAATTTCGCGGGTGTAAGGGGCGTGGATGATTCGCGCAACGACATCATCATTCGGGGGAATGCCCCCTTTGGACTCGGGTGGCGCCTGGAAGACATTGACATCCCCAATCCCAACCATTTTGCCATCATTGGCACTTCAGGCGGTGGCGTGAATATCATCAGCGCCAATGTATTGGGCCGGTCCGATTTTTATACAGGTGCCTTCCCCGCCGAATTCGGCAATGCCACCGCCGGAGTGTTTGACCTGCAAATGCGCCCCGGAAACAATGCGCAACACGAGGTCAAAGGAGAAATCGGAACCATTGTTACTGAAGTTGGTCTAGAAGGGCCCATCAATCGGCAAAGAGGTTCTTCTTACCTGACCAGCTACCGTCGCTCTTCCATAGAACTGCTTGATCTGATCGGAGGTCCAGGTGTCATCCAATACGCTCGTCGCTTTGGTGTAGATGCCATTCCCCACTTCCAGGACGGTGCCTTCAAAGTGCACTTGCCCCTGTCCAACGGTGACCAACTTTCCGTGTTCGGCGTCGGAGGCATCAGCCGGATTTACTTCGATGAATCCCGGCGACATCCCTGCTCATTTTCTTATCGGGATCACGGGCAAAATGTAAGATTCGGTACTTCAATGGGTGTCCTGGGATCCCATTTTGTCCACAAACTATCCGAATCAGCATTTGTGAAAACCTCCTTGTATGTTTCCCATCAAGGCATGAATAGCGATCGCGAAAGGGTGTATCGAGATTCGTTAACGGATGAGGTAACGGGAGCTCGACCACTGTACCAACATCAATCTTCCATCCAGGATCTCGGCTGGGCCGTTCGCTACTTCAAAAAATTCAACGCACGCCATTCGATCAAAACCGGCTTCCAATACAGCCAGTACATGATCCGGATTGCAGATACGCTAGAAAGTATCCCCATTTCCCGGGCTCAAACCGCCACAGGACTGGTCAGGTCGTTTGTTCAATGGAAACACAACTTCAGCAACACCGTTTCCATGGTGGCAGGGGCCAATGGATTATACTTTTTACTGAATGGCTCCTGGACCGTTGATCCGCGGATGGGCATTACCTGGCAACTCACACCTCGCAGATCCATCGCGGCTGGAATCGGTATCCACAGTCAGCTTCAACCACTATATCTCTACTTCCAGGAAACCGAAGATACGGAAGGGACACGCCATCGGCTGAATGAATCCATGGGGCTGACCCGCAGTCAACACTTTACCCTTAGCTATCAAAATGTCATCACAGAAAATCTGGTTTTCCGCACGGAATTTTATTTCCAGAATCTGACGCAGATCCCGGTAGAAAAGAATCCTACCTCCTGGTCCATGGTCAACCAGGGCCTGGATTTTAAATTGGCCTTCCCCGGCCGGCTTTCCAATAAGGGAACCGGACAAAACTACGGGGTGGAAATCACCCTTGAACGCACTTTCTACAAAGGGTATTACTACCACCTCAACCTCTCCCTTTACGATTCGAAATACACCGGAGGTGATGGTGTGCGAAGAGATACGGACTACAACGGTCGGTATATGGCCAATGCGCTGGGAGGGCGTGAATTTCGTTTCGGCCAACGCCACACTCTTGATATCAGTTTGCGCAGCACAGTTGCCGGTGGCCGTCGATTTACTCCAATCGACCTGGAGGCCTCCCGTGTCGCCGAGGAAACCGTACTTATAGATTCATTGGCCTTTACCAAACGACATCCCGGATACTTTCGGACGGACCTGAAATTTACCTGGCGATTGAATGCACCCAGGGTAGCACACGAGTTCGGTCTCGATCTGCAGAACATCATCCCGCTCCGGCTGGGAGAGGTGGATGATGAATTTCTCGACGGTTGTTATCACTTCCCCTTAAGCACCCGCAACATCCTGGCTACCGCTTACGACCCTGTCTCCGGATCGATCCGGTCCGAATATCAACTGGAATTCCTTCCGATTTTCTACTATAGGGTGCACTTCTGATCCTCCCTTGCTGTCCGAAGTCATGACCTCCCACTCCTGCCTCTCCGGGTGTTGGGAGGGCTTTTCGTAGTTCCATTCCGACATTCTGGCAAGATGAATGACCATTATACAGGTATTTTATTCCAGAATCTTCCAATTATTAAAAAATAAAATACTGCGTCATGGATAATTAGCCTTAGATTTACCTCATCTCCCACCGGTTCAAACCATTATCCATGTCATCTCCCCGGTTTTTACGCATGCTTATGCCCTTCATCGCCACCTTTCTGGTGTTGACAATCGGCCAGGCCGACCCCGTTCATGCCCAGGGTTCCTGCCAGGGCATCCAATGGTCGGTAGTCAAATACGTACCCTGCAAATACCGGCTCCAGGCTACGGTCACCATGGATTGCTACCAGGAAGCCACACTGTTGGTCAGTACCGGCGCGTTCTCCGGTATCCAGGTGAATGATGCCACCGGATGGCAGGCGGAAGTGATCGCTCCCGGTGAAATCCACGTCACCCACAGCAGCGGCATTTTCCCCAACGGATCGACGTGGGTCCTTGATTTCTATTGGAGCGATCAGCCCGGCTCGGGCGGTGAGCTCGTCATCCAATACCCGGACCTCTGCACCATGGAAGGCTGCGATGCCATGTTCCCCCTGGACGCTTGTCCGGGCGGTGAGATCAGCGGCATCGTGTACCGGGAATGCAATGGGCTGCCCCTTATGAATCAGCCGGGATGGCCGGATGTCATTGTCCAATTGGAAGATGGGCAAGGCTTGCTGCTCCAGGAAACAACCACGGATGCCTCCGGTAATTACTTTTTTTATGACCTGCCGCATGGCCAATATATTGTCCGAGGATGGGATGCCAATGGTCACTGGACCGCCAGTATTCCTGCTTCAGGCCAGTATGCCATGGACCTCCTCCCGGGCCAAACGGAAGTGAGGAATTTCGGTATCTGTCCCATCTGCACCTGCGACGACTGGGAGATCCTTCTTTCTCAGGAGCCGGTCCAAAGTGATACGGCCTATATTAACCTTGCCATCATCTACCGACGCGATCATCCATACTGCCATTATCGCGTGAATATGGCCATTGACTCCGGGGAGATCCTGGGTGTGACCCCGCCTGATGGGTGGGAAGTCGAGATTACCGACCCCTTGCATGCCATCCTGACGGTTTCATCCGATGATTGGTGGAACCAAATGGTCCCACCGGCACTTCAGGCCAGGACCGCAGTAGGAAGCGCCACGAATCCAACCGCCAACCGCATGGTTGTCACCATTGTGGGAGAAGGCAATGCCATGCCGGAGGCCATGTGCGAGGACTCCATTGTCATCCAGGACCCGACCAAATATGTCGAATATACCTGTTGTCCGGACGGGAAGACGGCCGGTCCTGAACTGGTCGTTGACGGAAACTTCGTTGGTCCCGGACTGCCCGCTTCCGACTACACGCCCTGGGTGTCCGGACCCATCACCCAGGGGCAGGTGGCCATTTTTGACATGAACCAGGCCTATGCCGCCAACAATCAGTGGGTGACCCCTGGATTCTTCAACATCTGGGATACCTACCTGGCCGTCGATGGCCACGGTACGCCCAACCAGGCAGCCTGGAAACAACAGGTTACGGGTCTTACCCCAGGTGCGGAATACCAGTTCTGCACCCTGGTGTCCAATCTGGTCTCGGCCCAGAAGAACTTCGACGATCCGATCATCATCCTCGAGATTGTCGACGACACCAACCCGGTCAATACCTGGCAGTCTGCTCCATTGGTCGTCCCGGAAAGTCCCAAGCAGTGGGTGCCACACTCCTTGTCCTGGACGGCACCGGCATCGACATCATACACACTCCGGATCCTGTCCACGGTCCAGGATGCCATCGGCAACGACTTTGCCCTCGACCGGGTGAGTTTCAGGGAGTGCATCACGGTGCCCCAGGACACCTGCTGCAAGGACCTGGCCAACTTTTGTGCCGACCTGGACAGCCTGATCGTCTTTGATCCCGACTCCTGCAAGGTGACCATGGAACTGGGTGCGCTGCCTCCGTGCTACACCATCGAATGGGTGGATTGGGGACAAGGACCCGAGTTCGGTCCCTGGACATCATCCACCTTTCCCTATCCCATGCATGTGTTTAATGGCAATGGCACCTATCCCATTTCCTATTTAGCCATCGCCTACAACGATTCGAATTTCATTTGTCTGGAAAAAGTGATGGAGGATACGATAACGGTTCTTTGCAACCCTTGTGTCTGCAATGATCCGGCGATGTATATGGTCCACAACGGGATCAGCTACCAAATGACCTGCCAAAAAGGGGCACCCATTTTCCAGCTTCCTTGTCCGGCAGGGGAAGTGGTCATTTCCGGATTTTTTGGCTGTGAAACGGCAACCGGGGAGTTATGCGAGGAAACCGTTGTCAACTATATTCTCACAGGTCCGAACGGGGTCATCAATTCAGGATCCACCACCCCGTTCACCAACTTTATTTATCCCGCTGTTTTAATTGGTGCTCCAGGCACCTATTCGCTTACATTAAGTACGCTATGTCCCGGACAAATAGATTCTTGCTTGTGTACCCTGCAATGGCTGCAACAGGATTGTGACACCTGCTATTGTGGCGGCTTTACGGATATGTACATCCGCACCCATGCCGGTCTGATGAACCAGCCGGTGGCCTGTGGCGACAGCGCGGTCATCCTGCCCTGCCCCGACCCGGGCAAAGGCTTTCATCTCACCGGTGTTTTTCAATGCGCTGGCGGTGGCTGCCCTCCTGATCATCAGATTGACTGGACATTGGTGCATCAAAGCACGGGCACAACCCATACCGGAGGTTTTCAGGATAATGATCCCTATTTCGGCATCCATATCCTGCCGACGTATATCTCCCAACCGGGAATTTATACCCTGACAATGACCGGGTACTGCAATGGGGATACCTGTGAATGTGTGATTCAATTCATCATTGATTGCCCCGACTTGTGCCCCTGTGAAATTGATGACATTATCGCTTTGTCCAACAATGTCAATCAGGGTTTTGCGGTGGCATTAGCCAACAAATCCTGCAAAGCCTGTTTCTCGCCATTGGCGGTCAGTGATTGCGAAACGGTGGAATGGTATGTTGGGTCTACCTCCGGCGCACCAATAGGAAGCAGTATTGGAGGCCAGACTTTTTGTTACACCTTCCCGTTCTCCGGGACTTATACCATCATTATGGTGGTGACGCGGCTGAAGCCGGATGGATCATTATGTGAGGTATTTACGTATTCAAAACCCATCACTGTTTCCTGTATCAAAGCGCCTGTATGTACGGAGTCTGTATGGCCAAACCCGGGCTTTAGTGAAGGGGCCATTGCCGGCAATATGAACATGGGTGGTGTAGTATCCGGATGGGTTGGGGAAGGCGAATTCCCTACTGTCCTGGAAGGGGTGGAAGGGTCGGATGATGCCTGGTCCATTTTGCTTACCGGCTGTTATTTCAATTCGGATGTGCTGAGAAGTAGTGAACCCATATGTCTATCCAAAACGGATACGGGCACCCTTTCTATCCGGCTGAGGACACCTGGGGATCCGGTTCCAGGGATTCCTGTTCTTATAGGTAAACCACCTCCACCACGCAACCTGATCATCGGCCTTGTCAATCCGCAGGCGGCGCAACCTCCCTTTGGCCTTTACCCCCCGGAAGGCAAATACCTCATTGTATTGCGCGGTTTCCTTGCATTAGAGGATGACGATTGGTATGAATTGTCTGTCCCCTTTGACCTCTCCGATTGGGTCTCCCTGGATTCCTGCGGTGAGGACCCTTCCGGTTATCCACTCCATATCGTTATCGGAGTGAGCAACCTGCTGAGCAATGACCAGGGCGATGGAAACATCCGGGAGGCCATCCTGATCGACCAAATCTGCATGGACGGTGAACCGGTATCCCTGGATCCGGCCGGTTCCTCTGGCAGCTACCGGGTATGGCCCAACCCGGGCCGGGAATCCATACGCTTGTTGTTGCCCGAACCGGCCCTGCCCGGAACCCGCCTGCGCCTGGTCAACCTCACCGGTCAGCCGCTGGTGGATGGAGAGGCCAAGGTTGGACAGTCGGAACAGACGCTGGACACCTCCGGACTTCCTCCCGGCATGTATTTCATTGTCGTCGAACGGAACGGGATGGCCCGCGCCATCCTGCGATGGGTGTGCCAGGATTAGGGGAAATGCGGAACGGCCGGGATGAACAGCAAATTCATCCTGACCGTTTCGCTTTTGGACCATCCATGGACCGTGATGGATTCCGCAAAACAGCCCCTCTCCCTATTCGGGATGCGGGGCTGATACCGGGTCAGATTGTTCCGGTGTCTTTCGGGGAACAGCCCGGATAAAGGTGGTGATATCTGAATCACTCGCCGGGCCATAACCATCGACGAGGACACCGATCTGACCATCGGGCAGTTGCAGTCCATACAGGATGGCCATGTCTTCCGGATTGGATTGACCTTCAAACCGGCGCGTCCACATCAGCCGCACATCCTTGGGTTGAAATCGCCCGGGTTGGTCATTGACCTTCAGGCGGGAATTTTCATCAATCCGCAGATCGACATTCCTGCCGGAGCGCCGAAGTTCATTCAGGGTTTCCGAAAGCGTTTGCATGAGGGTGCCGGTACCCGGATCGGAATAGGTCATTTTCTGACGGTTGGTTCTTTGCCAAAAACAGAAGCCATCCGTTCCAGGCTTTCACGGAATGATTGGGCGCTTTCCTCGACAGCTTCGGAAAGCTCGTCGCGTTTGTCGGCCGCGGCACTCCGCAAATCGGCCATACGGGATTCGAGTTCCTGTTTTTTGACTTCCAGCGATTGAAGATCATCCTTGATTCGATGGCGTACGTCGGACATGGCTTGAGCTGCTTGTGTTTTCATTTCGTCCATTTTCGCGAACGCCTGGTCGATCATGGTATGGAGGTCTTCTTTTACTTCTTGTTCATTCATCATGATTAGTGTGATTTTATGGTGAGAAAATGGGTATTAGCTTCGAAATCCCGAACCGGAATAGAGATTATCCATCCATGCTCGTGGATGGTATGCCGATCGGTGATCAGAAAAACGGTTTTTCCAGTCGGCCGGTCGAATCAAAATAGAGACTGTTGATCGATCCGTTTTTCAAGGGATCCGGCAGCGATTCGACGCGGTAACCATGCTTGCCATAGGGTGTACTGACTTTGAGTATCCGGGCAATGTGGTCTGATTCAGGAGCATTGCGTTTCCAGGCCGCGACAATAAAATCCGGCCATTGATCGGACGGAAGGACAAGGGCAGTTTCAACCAGGATGGGATCGGTATCATTGAACTGAATGACCGTCTCCCATTGGTTGCCCTCGGAGAGATAATCAATGCGGACCAGTTTATCATCCAATCTCGTCATGGAGCTGATGGTAATGGCCTTGAATTTGTTGGGCCAGGTGGCAAAAACATCGCGAATCATCTGATCGCGCTCTTCACCGACCACAACTGTTTCCTGAGCGACGGCCGGTGGGGCGAGGAGAATTGCGGTGAAAAGGAGAATGACAGACAATCGGAAAATCATGGTTTTAATATGTTGATATACACCTATTTAACATGAAAAGAAAAAATATTGTTCACGATATATTCAATTTTTTGACCAGACACTCCGAACGAGTCACGATCACGGTGCGGGTACGGGAACATTGTTCACGGCCCTCATGTCTCTCCGGAATCCGCCATGGTCCGGCATATCCAATTTCTTGTCATCCTGGAAGTTGAAGGAAATCGGGATGCATGGATTTTCTCCGGAGAAACAAATGCGCCCTATGCGCCAAACAAGTTGCATTTCAAAGCAAAAGGGACAGCCCGAATTCCCGACTCAGGTTAGGCAAACCAGGAACAGAAATGAAAATCCAGCCTTTGATTGACCACTTTTACCATTATGATACGCTGGACGCTGATGAAGTCGATGAAGTCTAACAGCCGTTTCGCAACAAGCGGGCACCACCCTCTATACCGATCATTCGTCCACATGAATATCAGATTTGAATTTCAGGCAGGTTTGGCAGAATGGGAGGATTATAGCCTTCAACAAAATCGTAAGTATACAATATGTTAAGCATCGTTGCGGGATACCTCAAGAGAGTCCGTCAACGAAGGTCAACCTGGGCCATATCCGGGGCGGACCATACAAAACCCGATTAATGTTGATAAGGGTTATCTATGGAAAAAGCTGGGATCGGGAAAGACAATGTTAATTAATTCATTCCCGGTTCATTCATTTACAATGGCCAGGAAATTCATGGGTTCCTGAACAAAAATTACCGATCATACCGGCAATACGTTTCTATCTTACGGCATTCATCCAAATCAATGGAGCCACGGCGCGTTGTCCGTCACGGGTTCGCGCCTCCCACAAATACCAGCCTGCCGGAATGGCGGGGAGCGTAACGATGTCATTACCTCCCTCTCTCCGGGTGGTGAAAATTTGGCGACCTGTTGCATCAAAAAGTGTATGATGGACAGGCCCTGTCGCTTCAAACCGGACCTGCACAGTCCCTTCCCCGGGTTGGGGCCAAACCTGAAGCAACTGGCTTACCGGTTTTTCAGGTGCCGTGGAAACCGTACCCGTTCGACCGACACGCATGCCGTTGCCGAAACTGGCCACCCACATTTCCTGCGGATCATATGGATTGAAAAAAACACGTTCCGGATGACCGAAAGGATAACTTTCGACCAGCGTCCAGGAAGGCTGGCTGGCACTTTTGTCATGCGTCACCCACAATCCCTCGGCCTCGGTGGTGAGATACATCGTCTCCGCATCCATGGGGTCAAACGTTACGGAACTCACCCGGTGAAATTGCTGGGGCCCGGTAATGGGTTGCCAGTTGATGCCGCGATCCACGGTCCGCCACAAACGACCCAGGTCATTGGCAGGCCCTCCCCAACCACTCCACACACCGACGTACCAGGTCGATTGCGTGGGATCAGCAGGATCCAGGACCAGATCCTTGGTCCAGAAGCGCATTTCCGGACGGGAGCGGTTGTCCCAGGTCATCCCTCCGTCCGTACTTACAAAGACACCGCTGGAATCACTGAATACACTGGCGGTATTGTGCTTGCGGGCCGACCAGGTGGTCACCAGTGTCCCGTCATCCAGGGCATGTACATTGTATATGCGCCCCATGTTGGCCGGAGGATTGGGCAATTTGGTCCAGGTAGCCGTGGCGGGCTGGGAAATACCGTCAGCACGCCAGAGTCCCCCGACGGCATCATCCGGAGCAATGACGCTCACATAGAGCTGATCCGGGTGATACAAATTGGTTGCGACCCAAATTACCGGATGATCAAAATCGCGCATCACCTGCCAGGTGCTCCCCAGGTCATCCGACCACAACACATATCCGTCCCGAAATGATGGAAATAATCGATTGTCGGTAACATATGTGGTCTGATAAATATCATGGACGGATGAGGTGGCACCAAACCACAAATTGGCGACAGGATGACGCGCGATCCGGTACATGGTATTGTGGGAATGGCCCTGGTAATCAAAACTCCATGTATGACCGCCATCCTTGGAGCGCACACCCCGGATATCCGTAAAACATCCGAACAAATGGTCCTTGTCAAACCACTCCATGTGCCACACCGTTGTTTGTTCCATACCCACTCCCCGGTAATATTTCTTCTGAGGTGTGGGCATGCCCGGCGGATTTTCATCCGCAGGATCCAGGTAGGCCTGGTGCCAGGTATCGCCTCCGTCTTTGGTGCGGTGGATAAAACCGTAATCCGTGAAAAGCGCGTCATTGCTGTTCATGGCATTGACAGTAAATCCCAAAGCGTTTCCGCCCCAGTACCAACTCAGGTCTCCTTGATGACCGGAATAGCCGGTGTATATGTTGGCATTATTGGTATAGTGAAATACTTTTTCCCAGGACGCACCTCCATCCGATGTCCTGATGACATTGGCTCTTTCGGTGTCGTCACTTCCCGCCAGCCAACAGGTATGGGGATCGTTGCGGGCCATACCCAGATAGCACACAAAGTCCTCGGAAATATCAATCCCGTTCATGGCCGGCGTCCAGATTCCGGATTGATTTTCCATCCGGTACACCCCCCGGATCAATGCCCAATAATTGAATCCGAGGTTGGACACCCATACACTGTTTTCATCGCCCGTCAACACAAAAAATCGTGTCAGTTGGCCATCACTGCCTCCCCCGAAACCAATGATGACTTCACCGTCCGGGATGCCGGAATAATTCGCCAACTGGAAGGACTGGCCTCCATCGTCAGAGAGCAGGATACCGTCGTTGGTGCCCAAATAAATTTGGTCGCCCTGCCAATAAACACCACTGAGCAGAATACCGGCACCATTATCCAGGGCCGTCCACACCGGAACCGCCGTCTGACCTCCGTCTGCCGAAAAGTAGATGCGGGAATAATCCGTCCAGATCACCCTGTCGGGCATCTCGTAATCTGCATAGACAAACCACTTGTCTTCAAAAGGGAAAAGGTCTCCGGCCAGGAAATCCCAGGTCACGCCGTTGTCGGTACTGCGGGCCGGCTGAAGGACGAAATATTCCGCGTTGTACAGCAAGGCGTACTTCAAGCCGGGTACCCCCGTATGACACACCTTTGAAAAGCCGTTGGTTTGCGCTTCCGTAAAATGGACGACATCATACTGCAAACCGCCGTTGTGGGTATGATACAAACCCCCCAAATCGCTGGCGATATAAACTTCATCCGGCTGGCCGGGATGAATGGCGGGGCTGAACAGGGCTCCTCCGCCTCCAATGCCGCGTGAGAAGAATTGGGTGGGTTGTCCATGGTGTACAGCCGGAACCACAAGCCAGGCAGCACACAGTAGCCATAGTCGCATGATCCTGATGGTTATTTCGATGGGAAGAAAATGGGTCCGTTAGCACGTATGCTTCCGGAATCCTTGCCAAGTTAGGCAAACCGGGAATAACGACTCGCCATATGACCAGACCCCACCGGTGCCTGACATGTATGGCGGTTATTCGCCAGAGCATGCCTCCCCGGTCCATCGCCCCGGACGGCCGGGAACCCACCATCCCAATGCGCCTGGCGCCTGAATCAGGCTTCGCATGGATGACCACGAAAGAGAATGGTCAAAAAGCCCTATCCTCCTTCAAGTCCCATGGCGGGAAAAAATCACCCCCGGCCTTTCCTATCCATGATCATACTTTGGCGATCAAGCCGCCAAACGCGCGGCATCAGCCGGTTCTGCCAGGGCGTATTGAATCATTTCTTCGAGGTTCATGGCAGCCCCTTCCTTCCAGCATTTCTCAAAAGCCCCGGCGTCCATCTGCTGCCGTACCCGGTCCTTGGCTTGCTGGATAAGTTCCTGCAGATCATCCCACACAGGCAACTCTGTCGTCATGCGCAGGTGGTCCGCCCCACTCATGAGGATAATGGCATGCTCCGGTCTGTTTTCGTTGATCGATACCAATGACCAGATTTCCAATGACCATGCTATCGCTTCATAAAAATGGAGACTCTGGCTGAGCAACAAACTCTCCCGCAAATAATTCTTGGCATTGGCATGCTGTTCCATGACTTCGCACAACGCAAATCCGGCCAGGGTGATGATGAAGGAAATCTCGTCCTTGTCCTTTCGGGCAATGGCCATGCTCTCCTTGTAATACGCCTTCGCCAAAGAGGTTTGATGGCCGTTGTAAATGGCATTCCGTCCCAGCGCGCTCAGTGCCAGGCTAATTCCGGTGGGCAGGTCAATCTTGCGAAACCGATCAAGACTCACCTTCAACATCTCGTCTGCCGAAGCGTATTCCTGAATGATCGTTTGAACCACGCCGGTGATGAGGGTCGCCGTCGCTACCAATTCATCATCATCCTGGGCCAGGATCAAGGTCAGATGGCCGCCCAACGTCTCCTGAAAAGTGACCATGTCACGTTGCAGGAATGCCATTATTCCCGTATGCGCGGCCAAAAGCGAAAAAGTGTAATCATCCAGTTTTTCCTCCGTCTCACGATGCAAAATCCATGCTCGTTTCAGCCAGGTATAACCCTCCAGGGTATGCGCATTCACCCACCAGAACAACCAGAGATTCCAGGATATGACC
>JAGFIW010000155.1 GCA_024103195.1 Saprospiraceae bacterium
ATGATACCGATACCGAACCGGGCAATTTCCGGGTTCATGAGATGGAGGGACATAAATACCAGACTGGACATCAGAACAGCGACCCAGCGGGACCGTGTCATCAGACCAATGCCTTGCAGAAGATATCCGCGGATGAACAGCTCTTCAAAGCTGGTTTGTATCGGGATGAGAAGGAGGGCAACGACGAGCAAGGGAAGGAAGGAGGCGAGGTTGCCCTGCCAAACGTAGGCCTCCGGGTCCGACAGCCAGGAAATGAATTCGGCGACCAGGCCGATCCCCCCCCAAACCCCGAGACCAAAGAAGAACCTGGGCCACCTCACCCGTCCGAAAGCATTCACCAGGGACACCATCTTGCGTTGGTGGAGGTATTTGATCACAACCCACAGAAAACCAACCGCGACCACAAACTGGGTGAGTAGAAGGGCGAGGCCGGCATTGGGATCCATACCCACCGACTCGAAATCCATGGTCTTCGAGAACGTTTCCAGATCGGATGAGTCGCCGGAAGTCAGCGACCCTGCCAAAAGAACGAGGACCAGAGGCACTTGTCCCAGCATGAATCCCAGGGACACAAGGACGATACCCATCAGGTAAAGCCACCATTCATTGCGCCCGGAGCGCGCCGCCTGAAAGAACATCGCCAAAGGATTGTGGAGGGCGAAAATAGCCAAGATGGCCAGACATTGGACGCGATACCCTAATTTTGCTTCCATGAAACCGAAAGTGTCATCTCCTTCCCTGATTCTTTTTGCCACCGCCTTGGTGATCGCAGCTGCTTTGAGCCGACTTCTGCCCCACCCCCATAATTTCACACCCATCGGCGGCATGGCATTGTTTGCCGGCGCTGTTTTCAGCCAACAACGGTTCTCCTGGGTGATTCCTTTCGCTGCTTTGTGGATCAGTGACCTGATACTCAACAATACGCTGTACGCCAGCCTTTATGAAGGTTTTCGATGGTATGGAGATGCCGGGGCGCTTCTGGGGTTTGCCACGGTTTTACTCCTCGGCAGAACGACCATCCGCAAAATGGATCCACGAAAAATCGCCGTCTTATCCCTGGTATCCTCCGTCCTTTTCTTCCTGGTGTCCAATCTGACCTACTGGTTGTCTCCACTGGGTCCCTATACCATGGATGTTACCGGCCTGCTGGCCTGCTATACGGCCGCTCTCCCCTTCTTCGGCGGAACCGTAGCCGGAGATTTCTTCTTCAATGCGGTTTTGTTTGGCGGATGGTACCTCATCAATCAGCGCCAGACCCGCCTGGCCACCGTTTGATTGGCCCTACAGGGCAAAACACCCCGGCTCCCAGACAAGCCCACGCGAACGCCGAAGGTATCCGGCTATCCCGCCTTTGTTCAGGACCGGTCAATAAACCGGTAATGCATTATTGATCTCTCTGGCATACGCCAGTATTCCCCCTTTCAGATTGATCAGCTCGCCCTGAAAACCCAATTCCTGCAAGAGACGAATGGCCTTGGCACTGCGCACGCCACTCCGGCAGTGAACGATGACCTTCCTGTCCCTGGCGATCCTGTCCAGGTGTTCTCCAATAATACCCACCGGGATCAATTCTCCCTCCAGGTGGGCGATATCGTATTCATGGGGTTCACGGACATCAATAAGCTGGAAGGGCTCACCAGAAGTGCGAAGGGATTCAAAAGCCTGGACATCGATCTCCGGCACTTCAGCTTCGCGGAACTGATCCAGGCCACAAAACAGCTGGTAATCGATCAGACCGGTCACTACGGTTTCCGGGCGTTTGGAGACGCGAAGAATGCGGGTCTGGAAGGCTGCTGCATCAAAAAGGAAAATCCTGCCCACGAGGGGGTCACCGACACCGGTGATGACCTTGATGACCTCCAGAGCCTGCATGCTGCCTATAATACCGGGAAGTACACCGAGGACACCGCCTTCCGAACAACTCGGTACCAGACCGGGAGGCGGAGGTTCAGGAAAAAGATCCCGATAGTTGGGTCCGCGTCCGCCATCCGGCAACAGGGCATTGAACACTGAAACCTGCCCTTCAAACTGAAAGATGGAGGCATAGACATTGGTTTTGCCTTCCAAAACGCATGCATCGTTGACAAGATAACGCGTGGGAAAATTGTCCGTGCCATCGGCTACCACATCGTATTGGCGAATGATTTCCCGGGCGTTGTTGCTGTCCAGGCGGGTTTCATGCACCGTCACTTCAATGTGTGGATTGAGGGAAAGTACTCTTTCTCTGGCCTGCCGGGCTTTGGATTTTCCGATATCCGATGTAGAAAACAGGACCTGTCTCTGCAGGTTGCTGTCATCCACTCGATCAAAGTCCACGATGCCGATATGTCCGACCCCGGCGGCAGCGAGATACAGAAGGACCGGACTGCCCAGTCCTCCCGAGCCGATCACCAGCACACGGGCGTTTTTCAGCTTTTGCTGACCGTCCAACCCAAACTCAGGAATGATGATATGCCTTGAATAACGGGCAAATTCGTCTGGGCTGAAGGCATGGTTGGATGACTGCTCTTTCATGGCAGATTGCATTCGCATCCGCCGGCGATGGCGGGTATGATACTGACCACCGAATGATCCGCCAGAGGCGTTTGTTCACCCTGGAGTTCCCTGAAGTCGGTATCTCCTACATAGATACGGACAAACGAACGGATATTCCGTTCCGGATCCAGAAGATGACGACCCAGGTCCGGGTGCTGAGCGACAAGTGTATGGATCGCCTGGTCCATACGTTCGGCGCTGACGGTGACGGAAGACTGATTGCCAGCGAATTTCCGTAAAGGTGTGGGAATGAGAAATGTTGCCATAAGTGGATTGATTTCAGGATTGGACCCATTCTTCTTCAAAATGTTGGCCGGAGTCATGCAGGCGAAAGCTTCTGAGCTCCTCCACCCTGTCCTCGAACACAGACACGATGACATAGGAGAAGTAAGGCATGGCTTGCTTCAGATCATGCTCGGAAGCGATCGCGGGGTGCAGGGGATGCGAGTGGTATATGCCCAACAGGGAAACCCCGTTGTCCCGGGCAAAAGTCTCGGCTTGGAGGTAATCGGCCGGATCGATGGTAAACCGACGGCGCTTGTCGCCTTGCCGTGCATTGGGCGCGCGACGCACATCATGGATCAACCGGCCGCCTTCCTCCGTGCCGTAAAGGAAACCACAACATTCGTCCGGGAAGTCAGCCATGGCGTGGCGAAATATTTCGCTCATTACCTGTTTTTGGATACGCAGTTTCATAGGTGTTGTCATGGATGGAGTTGGTGAAGGATTTCGCCGTATTTGTCGGCGTTGTCGGGGAGCAGGGTGACTACTGTGCCACGGGTAAGACCTGCGGCTATCCGGCGGGCACCTGCCAGATTGGCGGCGCTGGACGGACTGACCAACAGCCCCTCACGGCGCGCGATGTACCGGATCATGTCCAGGGCCTCTTCACTGGAGACAACTTCCATGGCATCGGCCTGGGCAGGATCGAATATTCCGGGTACCAGGGCTGTTTCAAGATGCTTCCAACCCTCCAAACCGTGCATCGGACCATCGGGTTGAAGGGCAATCCGGCGTATGGCAGGGTTGATTTGTTTCAGAGCACGCGCCGTACCCGTAAAGGAACCGGTTGTGCCAAGCCCGCAGACGAAATGAGTCAGACTCCCGGAAGTCTGTTGGAAGATCTCCCAGGCGGTGGTGTGGAAATGCGCCTTCCAATTATCCTCATTCCGGTATTGGTCGAGATAAACGTATTTGTCGGGATGGGCTTGAAACAAGTCCGCCGCCACCTCCTGGGTGCCATCCGTCCCGGCCAGGGGATGTGTCGTAATCACATCGACCCCGAGACTTCGGAGAATGGTCTTCCTTTCCGGTGAAGCGTTTTCCGGCAGACAAAGGGTTACACCTATGCCCAACGAAGCGGCTATTGAGGCATAGGCGATACCCGTGTTGCCACTGGAAGCATCCAGAAATTGCCGGCCGTTGTGCCACTTTCCATCATTCAAGGCCCCTGTGATGATGCGATAGGCCGCGCGGGCTTTGACACTACCTCCGAGTTGATACCACTCCAATTTGCCCCAAACGCTCACGCCCGGAGACGGTGCCAGCGAATCGAAGCGGTGGAGCGGCGTTTTACCGATCAGGGCACCCATCCTTTTGAGCCGGGAGTTCAAAGCCTGGCCCCGGAACCGGGTCGATATGGAGGTTAAAACGGTGTTCATGGCATTTCGCGGTTTCCAAAAATCAAAAAGGCCACTCCTGTGGGGAATGGCCTTTTTGCACGCTGCTGCACGATAAGGTCACCTCCCCGCCGTTCGGCCGGTACAGCAACAACAAGCGCAGCAACACGTTACTTTCATGCCGCAAACTTAACAGGTTCGCGTCCGACATGTCAAGTATCCGGTTGTAATTTTTTTCAATTGCCTTTGTCCGAGCATCCACACCCTTGCCCCGCGCCGGGCCGTCCGTTATCTCCGGAGGACTTTTATCTGGAGAATGGACGCATGGTTTTTACGGAATCATTTCATCGGAAACGCGGGACGTGTTGCGGCAGCGGGTGTCGCCATTGTCCATGGAACACGGTGGACGCCCAAGGGCTTACTCCGGTTTCCAGGCCACCTCTTCCGCACCCAGACGATGGCCCAATTCACGGGCCAGGACAAACAGGAGATCGGAAAGCCGGTTGAGGTAACGCATTACAACATCTTCTACTTCACTCACTTGCGCAAGGGCAACTACTCTCCTTTCCGCACGGCGGCACACACAGCGCGCCACATGGGTCCGGGAAACCAGTTCGTGTCCGGCCGGAAGAATGAAATGCCGGAGTGCGGGAAGGTGTTCGTCCCAGGTGTCCATTTGCTGTTCCATCTCCGCAATCCGGTCCACAGGGAGAGGCGGAAGAGGCATTTCTTTATCGGGATCCCGGGTCAGATGGGCTCCGATAGTAAAGAGATCCGTCTGGATGGTACGGATCAATCCAATGATGTCTTTGTCCGGACAGGAATCGGAGAGGAGCCCCAATACAGCATTCAGTTCGTCGACGGTCCCGTAGGCTTCAATCCTTATATCGTCTTTGGAAACCCTTTTGCCTCCGAACAGGCCGGTCAGTCCCTGGTCTCCTGTTCTAGTATAGATCCTGAATGCCATTTTTCGTTGTCGGGTTTTCGGTCATCCGAGGCCACTTTACCATCTTTGAGTCTGACCATGCGCAAAGTCCTTTCGGCAATGTCCGGCTCGTGGGTCACAAGGATGATCGTGTTGCCTTGTGCGTGCAAGGTATCAAAAAGGTCCATGATCTCATAGGATGTCCTGGAGTCCAGGTTGCCGGTGGGTTCGTCGGCCAGGATGATGGATGGATGATTGACAAGGGCGCGGGCAATGGCGACCCGTTGCAGCTGTCCACCGGACAATTCATTGGGCTTGTGGTTGATCCGGTCCCCCAGTCCCACCTGGGTGAGTACTTCAGTAGCGC
>JAGFIW010000096.1 GCA_024103195.1 Saprospiraceae bacterium
CAGGGCAAGGAGGTAGAGGCGAAAACGGAGTACTTGTTTCATGATTGGCAGGTTTGTCGGTAAATCACCATGCTTCGGCTACAATAATAGTACTTTTGGCCCTCCCGGCTTGTTAATTCCCTCTTAAGATTGACAAAGACGCTGTTAAAGCAGATTCGCGCCTCAGAAAAGGCCTTGTAAAAGCAACGTTCATCCCCTCCCTTTCGTTTACGACCCTTAATTGCACATGATATGGCCAAGGAAATAACCCCCCGGAGCGAAGATTACAGTCAGTGGTACAATGATATCGTCCGCAAAAGCGGACTGGCCGACCACAGCGCCGTTCGAGGCTGTATGGTCATCAAACCCCACGGCTTTGCCATCTGGGAATCCATGCAGCGACAGTTGGACCAGATGTTCAAGGACACCGGTCATGTCAATGCCTACTTTCCGTTGTTCATTCCCAAAAGCTTCCTCAGCCGGGAAGCTCAGCATGTCGAGGGATTTGCCAAGGAATGCGCGGTCGTCACCCATCACCGGTTGATGAACGCACCCGACGGTAGTGGCGTTGTGGTGGATCCCGATAGCCGCCTGGAAGAGGAACTCATCGTTCGGCCGACTTCCGAAACCATTATCTGGAATACCTACAAAGACTGGATCCAGTCCTATCGCGATTTGCCCCTGCTCATCAACCAGTGGGCCAATGTCGTCAGATGGGAAATGCGCACCCGACTTTTTCTGCGCACCGCCGAATTCCTCTGGCAGGAAGGTCATACGGCGCATGCCACCCGCGAAGAGGCGATTGAAGAAACCCGGATGATCCTGGATCTGTATGCCACGTTTGCGGAGGAATGGATGGCCATGCCCGTCATCAAAGGGGTTAAAACACCCAATGAACGTTTTGCCGGCGCCGAAGACACCTATACCATCGAAGCGCTGATGCAGGATGGCAAGGCCCTCCAATCCGGCACCTCGCATTTCCTGGGTCAAAACTTTGCCCGGGCCTTTGACGTGACTTTTCTGAACAAAGAAAATCAACAGGAACACGTCTGGGCCACTTCCTGGGGTGTGTCCACCCGCCTGATGGGTGGCCTCGTCATGACCCACAGCGATGACGACGGCCTGGTCATCCCGCCGAGGCTGGCGCCCTGGCAAGTGGTGATTGTACCCATTCCCAAACCCGCTCCCGAAATCAATGACGCCGCTCAAAAATTGATCCGCGAACTGCGCGACCGCCAGATACGGGTCCATTACGACAATGACGAAACCAAACGCCCGGGATTCAAATTTGCCGAACACGAACTGCGCGGCACCCCCGTACGCATCGCAATCGGCCTCCGCGACCTCGAACAGGGTCAGGTCGAAATCGCCCGGCGGGATACCCGTGAAAAAACCATGGTCCCTGCCGATGGCGCTGCCGGATACATCCAGAAACTCCTGGAGGACATCCAGGCCCGGCTCCTCGAAAGCGCCCGCAAGTACAGGGACGACATGACCTTCCACGCCGATACATGGGAAGAATTCGAACGAATCCTGGATGACAAAGGCGGCTTCGTGTATGCCCATTGGGATGGTACGACCGAGACGGAACTGGCCATCAAGGAAAAGACAAAGGCAACCATCCGCTGCATCCCCCTCGACAATCCGCCGGAGCAGGGGAAATGTATTCTTACCGGCCGGCCGAGCAGCCAGCGTGTCCTTTTTGCAAGGGCCTATTGATCGCCGGTTTCCCCGTGATGCGCGGTCGTCTGCCGGCTTCCGCCATGGGGACAATGCGGGAACATCCGATTTTTTAATTCTTTGAAGGAATCATTGACGGATTCACATCTGTCTGATTTATAGCTACATATTCGTTTACAAACGGCTACAAACGGTTACAAACGACATTAAACGTTTAGGATACGACTGTGCCTGGGCTACCCCCTCACCTTTGCCTCGTTCACTTTTTCTTTCACTCCTAAATGTGTTGTGTGATGAAACGTTTGGTAAATCGCGTTCAATTGATTGGAAACCTGGGCACGGACCCGGTATTGATGACGGTAGGCGAGGGCAACCCGCTCACCCGCTTCTCCCTGGCGACGAGCGAGATTTTTCGCGACAAGTCCGGAGAGCGGAACAAGGAAACCACCTGGCATAATGTTGTCGCCTGGGGCCCCCTGGCAGAACGCATGGCCGCCGCATTGCAGAAAGGCATGGAGGTAGCGGTTTCGGGTAAAATCCGCAACCGCTCCTTCGAGGGCAAGGACGGACAACGCCGGTATGTCTCCGAAGTCGTCGTGGACGATTTCTACCGGATCTCCCGTTCGGCGCCCACCCGGGAAACTGCCTCCGTCGCCGAAGAGGCGCTGCCCTTCTGACCCTTTGACTCAACAAGGGATCAGGGTCACCAATGGTCCATCGCCAAGCTGCCCGGGATGATGGCAAGACTTCCCGCCTGGCGTGAATGACCGGTACTTGGAACCGATCCTTCCCCGTCCTTTTCAATCGATATGAAGAGCGGGGCAGATCCGGGACTTGAATTCATGACGGGGCCGGTTGGCCGGGCACAGGGCTGCCGGCCCCCTTTCAAAGCCAGCATCATGCAAGAGCAATTGTTACACTATGTATGGCGGACAGGTCGCTTTGACCAGCAGCGCCTCGCTACCACCACCGGGCAGTCCGTCCAGGTCCTCAAGAGAGGAGTTTATCACGGCCACGCCGGGCCTGATTTCAGCGGAGCGCACATCCGCGTCGGCGACACGGTATGGCATGGTCATGTCGAAATGCACATTTATGCCTCGGAATGGTACCGCCATCGCCATCATCTCGATCCGGCCTACGACGGCACCATTCTCCATGTGGTCTGGGAGGAAGATCAGGCGGTGTTTCGTCAGGACGGGACCCGCTTGCCCTGTGTAGAGCTACGCAAAAGGGTGGACCACCGGCTGCTGACGAGATACGAACGACTAATCCATGACGGCAATGGTATTCCCTGCAAATACGCCCTGCACCAGGTGTCCGACATCATCCGCAAATCCATGCTGGATCGCGTGCTGGTCGAAAGGCTGGACCGAAAGGCCGATGCCGTCCTGGCCACACTCGGCCAACAAAAAGAGGATTGGGAAGAAACTGTATGGCAATACCTCGCCACCGGCTTTGGCATCCCTTCCAACCAGGAACCTCTGGCTCAGGTGGCCCGTAGTCTGCCATTCCGCTTTCTGAAAAAATATGCCCACGATCCTCTCAGCGTGGAAGCCCTACTTTTCGGACAGGCAGGGATGCTGGAAGGAGAATTTGTGGAGGAATACCCTTTGAAGCTTCAAAGAGAATACCGGTTCCTCCGCCGCAAACACGAGTTGCCCGATCCGCCATCACTTCGCTGGAATTTTCTCCGTCTTCGACCGGTATCCTTTCCGACGCTCCGGCTGGCACGTCTGGCCAGCGTCGCCGTCAGGCAGGAAAATCTGTTGGCCAATATTTTGGTGGCTTCTACTCCACAGTACTGGGTGCACAGCCTGGATGCCGGCATCCACCCCTACTGGACCCGCCATTACCGATTCGGCGTCCAGGCACCTGCCTCGATCAAACATTTGGGAGACGCCAGCTCGCGTTCCCTGGTCATCAATGTGATGGCACCTCTCCTCTTTGCCTATGGCCGACATCGCCAGGAATCCAGGTATCAGGAAAAGGCGCTTCAATTCCTCGAACAAATACCAGCCGAGCAAAACCGCATCCTCGACAAGTGGAAGCCTTTGCCCATGCCCTTGAAATCCGGTTATGACGGCCAGGCTCTCCTGGAATTGCAACACCTGTATTGTACGCCGCGACGCTGTCTGGAATGCGCCATTGGATGTCAGCTCATCGCCGATATCCGCAGACAGGAACCCACACGGGTTGAAGACATACTGGCCAATTCTCTGGTGCCGGAATGGCTGGCGATGATGCCCAAACCCGAAGGTCCGCCACCCGCCATCAGGAGCGGCAACGCCTTGCGGTCGTTACCAGCATGTTAAACCGTTGAAGTTTCTTTTACATGGGGCATTCTCCAAAGTCATACAAGAAAACCAACCATGAAAAACTCATTTTGGGCACTGACCCTCGTATTCATGTCCGCCGCGGCCACCGTCCCCGTGCAGGCACAGCAGACGGAAGTACAGACTCCCCGTAAAGAATGGCGCCAAAGAGCCCGGATTCAGGAAGGCCGTGCCAGCGGAGATCTGACGCGTCGCGAGGCCAGGAAACTCCGTCAGCAACAACGTCACATTCACGCCCGCAAAAGGCTCGCCATGAAAGACGGCGTGGTTACTCCCCGTGAAAAGCACCGCATCGAACAGGCCCAGAAACGGGCCAGCCGCAACATTTACCGCAAAAAACACAACGCCCGGGCTCGTTGAGACTGCCCCATGGGTACAATTACGCCAGGGAGGAAGTTGACGGTGGCGACAAATCATCCGGGATGGCCATCTTCCACCCGAACACCTTCCCGTGTTTAAAACTGCCGCGCCCGAATCGGTATGCATGGAACAAGAAATGCCCCACCGCTTGGTGGGGCATTTCTTGTTAAGGGCGTGATACCATCGAGGTATTCCGGTCATTCCCGGAATCTGTCCGGTCCAAGGGATCAGAATTTGACAAAGGATTTCCTGACAGCTTCTCCTGCATCGCCACGCAATTCAAGGATATACCATCCCTCTTCCAATTCCCCGACCGGCACCTCCAGTCGATTTTCTCCGTCAAATACCTGCTGACTGCGCGTCAGTACCTGACGGCCTGTAGCATCATATACCGTTAATTCCATTCGGGCTTCGGCCTCGCTGAACAACCGAATATCCATACGGTCGGTGACAGGATTCGGGAATACGGTCATTTCTCCCAGTATCCGGTTTTCCGTGCTGGTCACCGGGGATAGCGGGAACGTAGTGCCGTCCGCAAGTGCCACCCACAACCCGAAACCCGGTGTATCGGCCAGGTAGCCGGAGGCAAAAACGACAGCGGATCCGCCACCCAAAGCCGACAGGTCGGCAAAATAAGTGGCCAATATGGTCGCCTCTCCGGCAGGTCGAATCTGTAACTCATAATTGAAAGGTGGGACAGTCGCATAGCCTTGATATTCGCCAAAGGCCAAATCCTGGATCAGTGTGACACTTGTAGAGGTGGTTACATCCACTGCCGGGGCATCCGGCGAGCCGTGGAACACCAGGAGGTCCACCTCTCCGGCATTGCTGGAGGATTCGCGGCCTGCACCAAAAATCACCAGATCAAAGGGCGTGTCCGGATCGCCAACCACACCGTTGGCCATGACGACATACGTCTCGCCCGGCAGCAGGTTGACCGGGAAAGTGGCGATGATGTCGGCCGGGCTACTGCTTGGGGAAGGCGCGATACCGATGTTCAATGCCGTGTTGCCCGGCACGTCCACGAAGGGAGTGGCGGTGCGGAAAGGAAAATCGGTCACGAAGGGCTGATCGTTGACCCAGATATCGACCGTCGGTGAAGGCGAATTGTGGATGATTTGCACACGGGCATTGGTCAATGCCTCCAACCCGATGACCGTTCCGTCTGCCAGGGCGGCCCAAAGACCGAAACCCGGATCACCGGACAGAAAACCGGATGCGAAAACAG
>JAGFIW010000200.1 GCA_024103195.1 Saprospiraceae bacterium
CCCCGTTATCTCATGGGCGTAGGCACCCCGGCCAATATCCTCGAAGGCATCTCCCTCGGCATCGACATGTTCGACTGTGTGATGCCCACGCGCAATGCCCGCCACGGACTCCTCTTCACCCGCGAAGGCATCATCCATATCCGCAACAAGAAATGGGAGAGCGACTTCAACCCCATTGACCCGGAAGGCCCTACGGAAGTCAGCAGGACCACGTCGCGGGCCTACCTGCGGCATCTTTTCCACAGCGGTGAAATGTTGGGGCCCATGCTCGCCTCCCAGCACAACCTCGGTTTTTACCTTTGGCTGGTCAGGGAAGCCAGAGAGCGGATCCTGCAGGGAGCGTTCGCCGCCTGGAAAGAACGCCTCGTCCCCGCCCTCAGCCAACACCTGTGAAATGCTGAAGACCCTCGACCGCTACATCCTGCGCAAGTACAGTACGACCTATCTGTTTACGGCGCTGATCTTTTCCCTCGTATCCATCGCCGTGGACCTGAGCGAAAAAGTCGAGAAATTCATCGTCAACAAGCTGAGCCTCGGCGAGGTCCTCTCCACCTATTACATCCATTTTCTCCCCTTCATCAACGGCCTGCTATGGCCCATTTACGCCCTGATTTCCGTTATTTTTTTCACCTCCCGCATGGCGTACAATTCGGAAATCATCTCCATGTTCAATGCGGGGATGAGCTTTTGGCGCCTGGCCCGCCCCTACCTGATCGGCGCCTCCGTTTTTGCCGCCGGCCATCTCGCCGGCAACCATTTTTTCATTCCCAACGCCAACAAGCACCGCCTCGATTTCGAACACCAGTATATCTGGACCACCAACGAGAAAGGCCGCTCCAATGACATCCACATGTTCCTGCGGCCGGGTGAGAAGATCTACATCAGTTTTTACCGGAAAGCCGACTCGACCATGGTGGACGTGCGGCTCGAGCGTTATGAAGGGCAGCAACTCACCAGCCTGCTCAAAGCGCGCTCCGCCCAATGGCAGGAAGTCGCCGGTTCCTGGCGGCTGCGCCATTACGAAATCCGCCAGATCGACTCCCTCGGCGAACAGCTCATTTCCGGTATGGGCAAGGAGCTCGACACGGTGCTCAATGTACACCCCTCCGATTTTGTGGAATACGTGGATCAGAAGGACATGATGACTACACCCGAGCTGATCCGTTACATCGACAAGCTCAAGGTGCGGGGCGCGGGCAACGCCCGCAAATACGAAGTCGAAAAGCACCGCCGCACGGCCGACCCCTTTACCATTCTCATCCTCAGCCTGATCGGTGTGGCCGTCGCCTCCCGCAAGGTGCGGGGCGGTCTCGGCCTCCACCTCGCCATCGGGATCGGGATCGGGGCGGTGTACATTTTCCTCTCCCGGTTTTCCACCACCTTCGCCATGAACCAGAGCCTGTCGCCCCTGCTCGGGGTCTGGATCCCCAATCTCGTCTTCACCGCCGTCAGCCTCTGGCTGGCCTCGAAAGCCCAACAGTAAGCCGAACAATCCGGTTGCCGAATTGTCTTATGGAGAATCCAAACACGCACCGTGGGTAAGTTTCGCGACGCCATCACCCCCCGCTGGATCCGCAAGTACCTGGTCATCTACAAGGAACAGGGCTTCAAGGCCATGCTGAAAGCCGCCGGGTGGAAAGTGGTCATCGCGATCTTCCTCTATTACCTGATCCGGGACAGCTTTCTGTACATCCTCCTGCCTTACCTCATCGCCAAAGGCATCCTCAAATTCTGACCGCTCGGGACGGCGTCTTATCTTTATACCCTTCTATGGAAATCCACGACCTGCTGCAACGCGCCCTCCGCCGCGAATTCCTGTCCGCCGGGGAAGGGGTGTTCCTGTTCGAGCAGGCCCCGACCGCCGAGCTGATGATCGTCGGCAACGCCCTGCGCCAACACCATGTCCCCGGGCAGACCGTCACCTGGATCATCGACCGCAATGCCAACACCACCAATGTTTGTGTGGCCAATTGCAAATTCTGCAACTTCTACCGCCGCCCCGGTCATGAAGAGGCCTATGTCACGTCCATCGAAGAATACAAGCAGAAAATCGGGGAGACCTTTCGCCTGGGCGGGGAGCAGCTCCTCCTTCAGGGCGGTCACCATCCCGACCTGGGGCTGGACTATTACGTCAACCTGTTCCGCGAACTCAAGCGCCTCTTTCCCCGACTGAAACTGCACGCCCTGGGACCGCCAGAGATCGCGCACATCACCAAACTCGAGAAAAGCACCCATACGGAAGTCCTCCGGGCATTGATGGACGCCGGCCTCGACAGCCTGCCCGGGGCCGGCGCCGAAATCCTCGACGACCGGGTGCGCCGCCTGATATCCAAAGGAAAATGCGGCGGCGACGAGTGGCTGGCCGTTATGGAAGCGGCCCACCAGCTCCGCCTGACCACTTCGGCCACCATGATGTTTGGCCATATAGAGACCAACCTGGAGCGGATGGAGCACTTCGTCCGCCTCCGCGATGTGCAGGCCAAAAAACCGGCAGACGCCAAGGGATTCCTGGCCTTTATCCCCTGGCCCTTCCAGGACGAGGGCACCCTGCTGCGCCGCCTGAAACGGGCCCGCAATACATGCACGGGCGACGAGTACGTCCGCATGATCGCCATGAGCCGTATCATGCTCCCCAACGTGGTGAATATCCAGGCGTCCTGGCTGACGGTCGGCAAACAGGTGGCCCAGGTGTGCCTGCATGCCGGCGCCAATGACTGGGGCAGCATCATGATCGAGGAAAATGTGGTCAGCGCGGCCGGCGCTCCGTTCCGGTTTACGGCCGACGGCATCCAGCAGGCCATCCGCGAAGCGGGCTTCGAGCCCCGACTCCGCGACCAGCAGTACCACTTCCGCGAACTCCCCGCCGATATGGAGCAACAGGCGCTCGACCGCACCGCCATGGTGGTGGATTGATGCCTCGCCTCCCGACAAAGCCGATCTCATCCTCGCCCTCATACCCAGGGGCCACCCGCCAGACGGATTGGCTTATGGCAAAGCCAATGAAAATGGGGAAGACGACTGACGCCTTCCCCATCCTGACTGGTCACGCTACAAAGAAATCAATCGACCAACACGACCCGATCGACATTGATTTCAGTCTTTCCAAAGAGATTGTATTCCACCTCTCCGATGAGGATGACCACCGTCTTGTCGTTAAAAGGGCGATCCGGCAGTTTGTCACTGTCAATGTCCACGCGGATCATGCCCGTGCCATCCTCAAAAAGATAGGTGTCCTCATCTTGCTGGCGGACAATGTTACCGCGAACGCGGACCGCGATGTCCAGGCGATCAAGATGAGCCGCTTTGGCCCTAACCTCCTTGACGGTGTATTCCTTGTCCAGCGCGGTGGGCCCTTGAAATTGCGCATGCGCAGGAAGGGCGTAAAAAAAGGCCGTTAGGCAAAAAATCAATAAAGAAGGGATGATTTTCATCGTTGAGATCAGTTTAATTTGTTTTAGTAATCAATTTTGAGAAATTCACCGTCTTTGGTGAAGATCAGACCGATACCGTTGTCCAGCTCGACTTCCTGGTGCGGACCGTCCAACTCCCAGGCCACAATATAGTTGGAGGGATAATTGGCTTCCGCGAAATCCCACACTTTGGGAGGGATAACGCTGGCGGGCAAGGCGAACGGCGCCTGAATTTCCATAATGTCACAATTGCGGTTGAATTCCAGTAACACTCCATCCGTCAGGGAAACAATGTATTGGGTGCGCAGATCATCGCGTTCCCTGATGACCTGAAGAATGGATTGTTGGGGGAAATGGGTTTGCACAAAGGTCTCGATGTCCGTACAATATTTGCCGGCTGGTACGATTTCTTCTTTGTCGCAAGCAGACAAACCCAAAGCAAGCAGCACAAAAAGAATCAGATTTTTCATATCGTGGAATGGTTAATGTTCAGCCCTACTCTTTCAGGATTTTCGGGATCCTCCTTGTCGCCCGCCCCTCGTCATGGCGAACATTTCCGGACAAAGGTAGAGGGTCATTTTGGAGAAATTTGGGAATTCCGACCCCCTCTTGTCAAAAGCGATTGAAGACATAAACAACAATGCCATTATTCTACAAAATAGATGTGTTCGACATTGATTTCGGTGCCTTCCAAAAGGTCATAATCCACCTCTCCCACGAGGATGAGCTCCGTTTTGTCATTAAAGGTCCTCTTGGGCAAATCTCTTGGGTCAATTTCCACCATTATAACGCCGGTGGCATCTTTGAACTGATAGGTTTCCTCGTTGATCTGACTGATGATAAAACCCCTGACACGCACAAGGGCATCCCCCCGGTCAAGCTGGGCCGCCCCTATCCTGATCTCCTTCACCGTGTAAAACTTGTCCACGGATTTCGGCCCTTCATACTGACCAAACACCTTGCCTGGTGTCCATAGCCAGACGGCGAAAAGAATGGCGGTAATACAACGGATTTTCATGGTGAGCATCTGCATTTCAAATGCGAAAAAAGGATACGGTTTGTCTATCAAGGCATATTCAGGGCAAAGTTGAGGACTCATTTTGGAGAAATTTGGGATTCCCGCCCCGCATGAAAAAAAATGGTGATGACATGTTCATTCTCCTTACTTACCTTGTAGTCCATCCCGAAGCCATACAGGTCGCAGATTTGCTGGACGATGGCCAACCCGATGCCTGCATTACCTAGTGGTCCTTTGGCAAATCGTTGCACCAGCTTATCGGTAGGTCCTTCATGGGGCAGTCCGCTATTGGCCACCGTGAGACGGTCAGGCTCTAGGCGGATGTCCATATGCCCTTTCTCCACATTATGCTTCACGGCGTTTTTGAGCAAATTGTTGACCAGGATATCGGCCAGTCCGGGATCCATGCGTACCGGACATTCCGCGAGGTGGGTGGTCAGCCGGATTTGTCTTAACCGGATGACATCCAGAAAGGGTTCCAATCCTTGCTCCACTACCTTTTGGAGATCGAGATCCACCCGGTCGTCAAATTCCAGGTTTCCGATGCGGCTCAACAACATGAGCGACCGTTCCATCCGCGACAATTTGACAACCGCATTATAGACGGCCTGGAGGTGGACGTTTCCATTGTACCGCCCATCTTCGTCATTGATCAATTCCTCGGCAGAAGCCCTGATGATGGCCAATTGGGTCTGTAATTCATGCGAGGCATTCTCATTGAATTCCTTGGTGCGGTGAAAATCGTCTGAAATCTTCTGCAACAATTTCTCTACGGTGGCATTGAGGCTGTCAAATTCCCTGATGCCGGTAGGGGGAAAATCCGGTTTGTCTCTGTGGATGCGGAAACTCGTAAGCGTGGACAATGTTCTGTAAAATGGTTTCCAGATATCACGGGATACGAAGTCCACCAGGAGAAACATGGCCAGGGAAATAATGGCCATCAGCCCGAGAAGGATGAGAAAAGTGCCTTCCAGGATATCGTCATTGCCCACCAGCAAATGCCGAAGTACAATGGTGAAATCCTGGCCTTTGTGGTCAAGGGTAAAAAACAATTGCCGGTAGGGGACCAGCTCGTTGTCGCCCGGCTCCAGAATGAGCGTATCTCTGAATACAGGTTCCGTGTACGTCACTCCTTCCTGCAACTCCGTCACCATATGCAAATCGGGCAATGCCGCGAATTTGTGATGGTAATCCTTAAGCCGGTTCATTTCGAAGGTAAGAAACTCGTCCGTCTCTTCGTAAATGACATGCCGAATCATCAAATAGCTATATACGCCACCCAAGATAAAGACAGGAAGCAGCCCGATAATGGCAATACGGTAGGTGCGTTGAATCAGCTTCATACCCTAAAAATCAGCCAATCGGTACCCGATGCCATAAACGGCTTTGACAGGATCCGCCGATCCGGCGGCAACGAGCTTTTTGCGCAAATTTTTAATGTGGGAATAAATGAAGTCGAAGGAGTCCATCAGGTCCATGTTGTCTCCCCAAACATGCTCTGCCAGGCTCTCCTTGGACAGTACGCGCTTGGGATTGGAGAAGAAAAACAGGAGTAAATCGTATTCGCTTTTGGTCAACTCCACCTCCTGGCTACCCACAAAGACGCGGTGACTGTCCGTATGAATGGCAATGCCCCCGATGGTGAGGACATCCTTTCCCTCAAAGAGACGTCGCCGCAGCAATGAGCGTACCCGGGCCACCAGTTCTGCCATCTCGAAGGGCTTGGTAATATAATCATCCGCTCCGAGTTCGAGTCCTTCCAGTTTGTTGTCCAGCGAGTCACGGGCGGAAATGACCACTACCCCGGTATCGGGCTTCCGTTTCCTGACCGTGCGGATGATGTCCAGGCCAGACCCTCCCGGCAGATTGATGTCTACCACAATGGCATCATAATCATACATGTGGATCTTGTCTTCAGCTTCCGTATAATTGGAGGCCCGTTCGCACAGAAATCCCGCTTGCCCCAGCACCCCCGCGACGGCCTGGAGCAGTTCCTTTTGATCTTCGACGATGAGCAACTTCATGGTCAAATTTGAGGCAAGAGTCGGAAGAAATCCTGTAGAAATCCTGGACACCCCGAAATCCCAACAGACAGTAAGGTAACCTTCTTCTGCCATCCGATGGTCTCCGGACTGCTGAAAAGGACCATTACCCGTACAGACAAAGAAAAAATCCCTTAATTTTAGGCCGGGCGTAGCGCCTCCCCCTGACCCATACGGATCAAGCGTCATGCTGTGTGTGGGTCCACATCTTCGGAGGAGGCATGCTCCCGGACCAAATCCCTGCCCCCATGCCAACCGGCCAGCCCATTCTCCTGTTGCCTGCTCCCCGCATTATCGGCAGGCAGGAACCCGTGGAGAGCACGGACAGGGCCTGGCATGTCCTGCTGGTGCGTCCCCGGACCGAAAAGAAGGTAGCGGCCCAGTTGACCCGGCTGGGCATACCGGCCTATGTGCCGGTGCAGCGACAGGTCAGGAT
The DNA here is from genome assembly GCA_024103195.1 of Saprospiraceae bacterium. Taxonomy (GTDB): domain Bacteria; phylum Bacteroidota; class Bacteroidia; order Chitinophagales; family Saprospiraceae; genus JAGNXB01. The sequence continues at coordinate 6,907 of JAGFIW010000200.1, forward strand.
CTGGTGTGACCGCAAAAAAAAGGTGGACATGGTCATGTTCCACCGCTATGTGTTTGTGGAGGTAGACGAGGACCACCGCAAGGAGGTGTTTCGGCTGCCCAACGTGTACCGCTACCTGACTTTCGGGCGGGACCCGGTGTGTTTGTGCGAGCGCGAGGTGCAACTGATCCGCATCCTGGCCGGTTTGGAGAAGCCCGTCCTGCTGGTGAGGGAGGCCTTTCATCCCGGTGACCGGGTGGAAATCATGTCTGGTCCGCTGGCCGGCTACCAGGGTCAGGTCACCGATCGCCACAACCGGTCCCGGATCCTGTTGACGCTGGAAGGCCTCCAATGCCGGGTCCAGGTGGAGTTGGACAAGGTCTCGCTGAAAAAACTGAAATCTCCAAAGGGGGGCTGAAGGGTGAGCGATCGTGGATGGTGATGGCCGTCAATCAGCCACCTCGCCAAGCCCCAAAATGTTATCGGATATTTTGAAAAGACACTCTGAAAAATAATTCAAACTGAAAATGGAGACAAATGAAGTACTAAGAAAATGCAAGAATGGACACAGGTTTAATAAAACATCAGACTGTCCGATTTGCCCAATTTGTGAAGAAGAACGGAAACCCAACGACCATTTCTTATCCTTACTTGGAGCACCTGCCAGAAGGGCGTTGGAAAGAGAAGGAATAACAACTTTGGAGAAACTGTCCACCTTCAGTGAAAAGGAAATATTGACACTCCACGGGGTAGGCAAAAGCACCATGCCTATACTGCGAAAATTATTATTTGAAAACAAAATGTCCTTCAAAACAAAAAACATTCATTCACCAAAGGAAAATTTGAAATAAACTTTGTAGATAGATTAATAACATCTATTACCAATTCAAGACAAATTCGCAACCTAAGAACTCTGCACAAATAATCTGATTTTCAATAGCATTGAGGCAATCGTAAATAGTTCATTGGCCAAATCCCTGCTTGCCTTTAGCTGAGAACTGTCAGGCAACACGATGTCAACCCCTTGGAAACTTCAAACTAACAAACCATGAAATTGCCTCTGATCCACAATTTGTGTATCCTGATTTTAATGACATCCTGTCATGGGCAGCCCCCTACGCCAACCACCAAATCCGAAGCACCATCCGTACCAACAGCAACAGGTGATACCACTAAAGCACTGAGTAACAACATCATGGTCATTCACCAGGACAGGAAAAACAATTACTGGTTTGGCAGCTGGCAGGAAGGTCTGTACAAGTACGACGGAAAATCCATCGTACACTTTACGACCAAAGACGGATTGCCCGACAACAGGGTGGAAGAAATCAAAGAAGACGCTGAAGGGAACATTTATGTCAATACCCGTCAGGGATTGTGCCGTTATAACGGAAACGGTTTTTTAAAGTTGACCCCAACCATGCGCTTCAATGGTCAATGGACATCCCATCCGGTTGACCTGTGGTTCAAGAGTCTTGACTATTCAGGGTACATATACCGCTGGGATGGAAAGAATCTGCACCTGCTGGAGTTCCCGAAATCCCAACTTGGTGAAGACTACATCCAAAAGCACCCCAATTATCCGAATCCCTATGCGGTTTACTGTATTTACAAAGACAGCCGGCAAAATATCTGGTTTGGTACGTCCACACTAGGTGTTTGTCGTTTTGACGGTGAATCATTTGACTGGATTTCAGAACAGGACGTGACGGAAATACACGACGGACCTGCCAACGGCGTGCGTTCCATAGCAGAAGACAGCAATGGCGATTTTTGGTTCAACACCGCATGTCGATACACCGTTTACGGCCATCCTTCATCCGAGAATATCCACCCGGAAGCATCAACATTTTACCAACGAACCAAAAGCATAGGTTGTCTGGACGGGAAAAAGGATGGTGATCTGAATGAATATTTGTCCATCATCAAAGACGACGACGACAACTTGTGGATGGCGACCTATTTGAACGGTGTTTGGAAGTATGACGGTAAAAAGATCCACCACTATCTGATTCAGGTCAATGACGCAAACATTCCTGTTTATTGCCTTTATAAAGACAATAATGGAGACATATGGTTGGGCACCCACGAAAACGGCGCATTCATGTTTAATGGTCAATCCTTTGACAAATTCACCCCTTGACAGACCACACTAACACGACCAGGGACATGGGCCATGCATCATGTCGGCGAGGTGAATGCCGAAGATTTGTGGCTCTTCATTACCTTCGTTCCAGCATCCCTTTTGACGCGAAATGATGCCCTGGCGCAACACCCCAAATTGATGCCAGCGCCCCCCTGCCAAAACACCACAACATAAACCATGCGAAAACTGTCCCTCTTCATAGCGACAAGCCTCGACGGCTACATCGCCAAACCCGATGATGATCTCAGCTTCCTGAAGTTGGTGGAAAAAGAAGGCGAAGACTATGGCTATGCCGATTTCACAGCCAGTGTCGACACCATCATTCTCGGCAGAAAAACTTACGATTATGTGCGGAGAGAAATCGGGGCATCCCACTACGACAACGGTCAGAGAGATGTGTATGTCATCACAAGGACGGAACATCCCAGATCGGGAAAAACCATATTTTACAACGGAAATCCGAGCGAATTGGTACGGCGACTGAAATCGGAAAACGGGAAGACCATCTATTGCGACGGAGGTGCCGAAATCATCCATGAACTGCTGCAGCATGACCTGGTAGACGAATTCATCATCTCCGTCATTCCCGTCCTGGTGGGTGGCGGAACGAGACTATTCAAGGATGGCAGACCGGAACAAACGCTGGAACTGGTGCGCGCTCAATCCTTCGAAACAGGATTGACCCAATTGCATTACCTTCGAAAAAGGAAACCATGAGGCAGGACCGGCCATATGACTCGGATGGCCGTCACCAGGCCGCTGTAAAAAATCCGTAGACCAATTTGATGCCTAACAACCTGTCAATCCCTCCATTAACATTCAACCATTTCAGGAACCATGCACACTCAAAAAATTACACCCTGTCTGTGGGTGGAAAAGGATGCCAAAGCGGTCGCGGAATACTATCTGTCCATTTTCAGGGATGGGCGACTCAAAGACTATCGCTCCTTTGAAAACATGCCGGATGCGGAGGGTAACGGCCAGGACAACAGTTTCGAAACCGCGGTGATGGAACTCGCCGGTGTGGAATTTTCCATCCTCGCCGCGGGACCCATGTTCAAATTCAATGAAGCCATTTCCCTCGTCATCAACTGCAAAGATCAGGAGGAGGTGGACTACTATTGGGAAGCGCTGACCTCCAACGGCGGCGAGGAAGGCCCTTGCGGGTGGTGCAAGGACAAGTATGGCTTATCTTGGCAAGTCGTGCCCGTTGCCTACTTTGACCTTATCCACCACAGCGATCCAGCCGTCCGGGAAAAAGCCATAAAAAACACGTTTACTCAAAAGAAATTGATCCTGTCTGAACTCCAATAAATCTGTCTTTATCCGGTGTCACACTCCTGCGTACGCTGACCTTTCGCTCACATGATGAAGCGCAATCCTCATCCACATCGCAAATGGGAGCAGGATGAGGTGGCCGCAGCGGGCTGACGCCGCGATCAGGATTAATCCCGTGTCATCCATTTACATAATGACCTATCGATGGAAGCACAGAAAATCCAACTCCTCCACCCCCGGGGAAAGAAAGCTGTCCGCATCAACGGAGACATTTATGCAAGGCTGAAAACAGCCATCATTCATTTTCTCTCTGAAAAAAAAGGGGCTACATTCTCCGAAATGACCTTAGCCATCGACCGACATTTTGTGGACGAAAAGGTGCCATTTGAAGGCTCGTTGACCTGGTATCTGGAATGGGTAAAACTGGACCTCGAAGCGCGCCACCTCATCGCACGTGTTCCCAAAACATCGCCTCAACTTTATGTGTTATCAAAAGGATGAGCGCCGGAAATGCATCAGAAAAACACGTGGGAATATCCCCACCGCCTGAACGCGGAATGCTATGAATACCCTGTTTCACCTCTTCAAGGTTGGTCCAGGGGAGGCCCGTCAGATCAGTGCCTCTCCGGATGAACCTCATCAGCATGACTACGAGGAGCTGATCATCGGGGTACAGGGCCGGTTGGAGCATTTCATCGATTTCAAAACCACCACAATCGAAGCCCCACTGGTCAGCTTTGTCACCAAAGGGAAAGTGCACCGTGCCATACCCAAGGTCCTCAAGGGTCAATGCGACATGTGGGTACTGCGATTCAAAAGCGAATTCATCCCCGATACTACTTTCCAACTGTATGCTTTCTACCATGACCACGCGACCCTCAAGATACAGGGAGGCCCCTGCTTTGACCGGCTGATCACTCTCTGTGAAATCATGCATGCCGAAATGCAGCAGCAAAATCCCGATTTGGCGGTCGTGAAACATCTGCTGAGCGCCTTGTTCATCATGGTGGAATCGGAGCGAAACAAAATGACCCCGCAATCATCCGGATGGGTCAACAACCAAAATACCACCCTGCTCAGCTTTCTTAAAATTCTCGAAGAAAATTACCAAAGGCCAGTCGGCGTTGATTTCTACGCGGAGAAACTGTTCATGTCCTCCCGCAATCTCAACCTGATCTGTAAAAACATCCTCCATCAAACCGTGACCGAGATCATTGAAACCCGCAAGCTGATTGAGGCCAAAAACCAGTTGACATACACCGACAAGCAGATCTCCGAAATCGGTTTTGACCTGGGCTACAACGAAAAAGGGTACTTCGCCCACGTTTTCAAAAAACGCACCGGTCAAACACCCACTGAGTTTCGGGAGGAGATGCAAAGATTGATTTCCTGATTTTACAACTCATTGTCCGAATTATGTAACCTTTCTCCTTGCCAATGACCGCACCTTTGCATTGTCAAACTTATTCATCACCAATTTTCAACGACAATGCAAACAACAGCCACAGCGGCGCCCAAAGCCGCCACAAAATGGGTCCTGGACCCTTCCCACAGCGAACTCTCCTTCAGGGTAAGGCACATGATGATTGCCCATGTGAAAGGGGAGTTCCGGAATTTCAAGGTGGAAGTGGAGAATGCCGACCTCTTCCGGTCGCCGATCAGGGTCACCATAGACCCCGCTTCCATCCACACCAACAATGAACAAAGGGATGCCCACCTGAAGTCTGCCGACTTTTTTGATGTGGACAACCACCCGGTCATCACCTTTGAAGGTGAAACACTGCACCCCCATAAAGACGGATATATCCTCAAAGGTCTTTTGGCCATCAAGGGAATCCGCAAAGTGGTTGACCTCTCCATCGGATTTGGCGGCATCAGCAAGGACCCCTGGGGAAATGAAAAGGCCGGATTTTCAATCGAGGCGACCATCAACCGCAAAGACTGGGGCCTCAACTGGAACGCCGCCCTGGAAACCGGCGGAGTGTTGGTCAGCGATGAGGTGAAAATCTCTGGAGACATCCAATTTTCAAAACAATCCTAAAATCTGACATCATGAAAAACAAAGTCATTATCATTACAGGGGCCGGTATGGGTCTCGGACTGGCTGCCGCCAGGGAATTGGCATCTGCAGGAGCCCACCTGTTGCTTGTTGACTACAACGAGAAGAGTCTGGCGGACGCCAGGTCGCAATTGGGAAAAGAATTCCCCAATGCCAAAATTGCGACTTTCGTAGCCGACGTGTCCCAAGAAACACAAGTGAAAAACTATGTGGATGAAGCGGTCAAAATATTCGGACGGATCGACGGGCTCTACAATAATGCCGGCATCGAAGGCCGGCAGGCCAGCATCACCGAGTACGATGTCAACATTTTCAAAAAAGTCATTGACATCAATCTCATGGGTGTGTATTACGGTATGCGCTATGTGATCCCGGTGATGCAAGAGCAAAAGTACGGTCGTATCGTCAACGTGGCCTCCGTGGGCGGCATTCGTGGCGTCCTCCACCAGGTGCCTTATGTGGCCAGCAAACACGCGGTCTCGGGCATGACCAAAAATGCCGCTCTGGAATACGGTAAAGACGGCATCCTGACCAATGCCATCGCGCCCGGCGCCATCCTCACACCCATGGTGGCGGAAGCGTTCCGGCAAGTCAATCCCGCCGATCCCAAGGCGGCGGAGACGGAGTACGCGCAACGTAACCCCACCCGACGCCTGGGTCAACCCCATGAGGTCGCCAAACTGGTCACCTTCCTGCTCAGTGAAAACAACGGATATGTGAGCGGCCAAACCATCGCCATAGATGGGGGCGAATCCAACATGTACGGCAACTCCTGATATAAGGCCCGATGAAACCCGGCTATTATCCCCTCAAACAACTGCAAAAGACAGCCGATCCTGGTCCCGGCAGACTGGTCGGCCGTCTTTTCGGTTCCGTCAGTCACCCAAACCTCCGAAACCCCAAAACCCTATACGCTCCGGGTCTCATCGTAGAGACCTGTACCTTTCACCTATTGACATGGCCATCCCTCCCTCCGCATGAACAACGAAAATCCGTTTATCCAAACATACTGATGCCCATCGGATAACCGTCAAGAATCATGGACCATTCGCACCATCACTCCGGACACAATCAAATCTCCCCTTCCGACCCGCACACGGGCCCTAAAGGGCACGACAAACATGAAGGTCATCATGTGGATGCTTTCCGGAAACGTTTCATCATTTCTGCCCTTGTGTCGGTGCCCGTACTGGCATTATCTCCCATGATCCAGAAATGGACGGGGATTGAATTTTCTTTTCGCGGCGACGAATACCTGTTGGCGCTACTGTCCACGTTTGTCTTCTTCTATGGCGGTCATCCGTTTTTGGTTGGGATGGTCCGTGAAATAAAAGCAAACGCCATTGGGATGATGACCCTGATTGGTGTCGCCATCACGGTGGCATGGGCCTATAGTGTGGCCATCACTGCGGGATTGCCCGGCATGGATTTTTATTGGGAACTGGTCACCCTGGTCGTCATCATGCTCATCGGTCACTACCTGGAAATGAAATCCGTTATAGGCGCCTCGCGCTCCCTGGAAATGCTGGTCAGCATGTTGCCGGCCACGGCCCATCATGTGGTGGATGGCCACATCCACGATATGCCGGTCAGCCAACTCCAACCCGGCGATTTGATCATGGTAAAACCCGGAGAAAAAATTCCGGTGGACGGCGTGGTGACGGAAGGTGAAAGCCATGTGGACGAAAGCATGTTGACGGGTGAAAGCAAGCCGGTCAAAAAAACCGCGGGCAGCAAAGCCATTGGTGGCGCGGTCAACCACCATGGCGTATTGAAGCTGCAAGTCACTCACACAGGAAAAGACAGTTACCTCAGCAAGGTGGTCAAAATGGTGGAAGACGCACAAAAGGTAAAATCCAAAACCCAAAATTTTGCGGACAGGGCTGCAAAGATTCTGACGTTTGTCGCCCTCGGCGGAGGCATGATCACACTATTCATTTGGCTCCTCCTGGGTCATCCTTTTGTATTTGCGCTGGAACGAATGGTGTCAGTCATGGTCATTTCCTGTCCTCATGCGTTAGGACTGGCCGTTCCTCTGGTAGTTTCCATTTCGACAGCCATCGCCGCACGTAAAGGTCTTTTGATCCGCAACCGCACAGCTTTCGAAAATGCTCGTCTGATCACCACCATTGTTTTCGACAAAACGGGCACCCTGACCGAAGGCGCTCATGAATGGCAGGACACCGTTGTCCTGGACACTCGTTATAGCGGGCAGGAATTGCTCAGACTGGCGGCCGGACTGGAACAACATTCGGAGCATTATATCGCGGCGGGCATCATGAAAAAAGCAACGGAAGGTCAACTGGCCATTCCCAAGGCGGAAGGCTTCCGATATTTGCCGGGGATGGGACTGGAAGGCCGCGTGGATGGCAAAGATGTCAAAGTGGTGGGTCCCAATTATTTCAAGCAAAACAATATGGATCCCGAAATCCCGCATCCCCTTCCGGAAGGCACGATTGTCCACGTGCTGATCGAAGAAAAACCGGCCGGATATTTCGTGTTTGCGGACCGTATCAGGGAGGGATCGGCGGACGCCATCCGCACACTGAAAAAATCTGGAATAAGAAATCTCCTGCTGACCGGTGACAATGAAAACACGGCCAGAAATGTCAGTGCCAAACTGCAAATGGATGGCTACCTGGCCAATGTGCTGCCGCATGAAAAGCAGGAGAAAATCAGGGAGCTCCAGGACAAGGGTGAATTTGTGGCCATGACCGGCGATGGCGTCAATGATGCTCCTGCGCTGGCGCAGGCGGATATCGGTATCGCCGTCGGATCGGGGACGGATGTAGCCGCAGAAACGGCGGACATCATCCTGGTGAATTCCGACCCGAGGGATATTGCCGGCATGATGCTTTTTGGAAAAGCCACTTACCGGAAAATGATCCAAAACCTGTGGTGGGCCGCCGGATACAACATAATGGCCATCCCGGTGGCCGCGGGCCTCCTGTACCCCTGGGGCATCTTGCTCAGTCCGGCCGCAGGTGCCGTCCTGATGAGCCTGAGTACCATTATTGTCGCCGTCAATGCCAAACTCCTCAAAGCCTGACCATGCACAGAAAAACCTTTCTGCAATCACTGGCCACCATCGCCATCACACCATCCATCGTCATGAAACTTCAAGACCTCGGCCAACTGACCCATACGCTGGCTCCCACCCCCACCATGCCGGTTCTTTTTCTGGGACATGGCAGCCCCATGAATGCCATTGAAGAAAATGAATTCGTCGAAGGATTCCGAAAAATTGCCAATGAAATTCCCAAACCCAATGCCATCCTGTGTGTCTCGGCGCATTGGGAAACACGTGGCACCCATGTGACCGCCATGGAAAAACCGGCTACCATACATGACTTTGGTGGATTTCCGAAAGAATTATTTGACGTGCAATATCCCGCACCCGGAAGTCCAGAACTTGCGCAAACCACCCGCACCCTTATCACGCAGACCGATGTGGGGCTGGACCATAGCTGGGGGCTTGACCACGGTGCGTGGAGCGTCATCAAACACCTTTACCCGAATGCGGATGTTCCGGTCATCCAGATGAGTCTGGATTACACCCGGACACCGCGGTTCCACTACGAATTGGGACAGGAGTTAAAATCTCTTCGGGAAAAAGGTGTATTGATTATCGGCAGCGGAAATTTGGTCCACAACCTGAGGATGGTGGCCTGGGACAAACTGAATGCCCCCGGATACGGATTTGACTGGGCCCTGGAGGCCCGAGAAAAAATGAACCACTTTATTTTGAGTGGCGACCACGATGCGCTGATCAACTACAAGTCGCATGGCAGGGCATTCGAACTGGCCATCCCTACACCGGAACATTATCTGCCATTGCTGTACAGTATGGCACTCGCCGGAAAAAAGGAGAATGTGCGCTTGTTCAACGACAAACCACTGGCGGGATCGCTTACCATGACATCCGTATTGATCGGATAAATTCATCTTTGAACACCATGCTTCCCAATCTCACTTTCCTGCTGGACATTCTGGGAACATTCGCCTTTGCCGTCAGCGGAATAAGGGCTGCCTCCCGCCGGCAAATCGACTGGTTTGGCGCCTACATCATTGGCCTGGTGACAGCCATCGGAGGAGGCACCATGCGGGATTTGCTCCTGGGGGTACCACCCTTCTGGATGACCGATGCCAAATATTTCCTCACGACAGGCTTTGCGCTCATTGCCACCTTAAGGTTCAAAGTACAACTTGTCCATCAAGGCAAGGCCCTGCTCGTTTTTGACACCATTGGACTGGGATTGTTCACCGTAGTGGGTATCACCAAAAGCATGGATGCCGGTCTCGCCCCCTGGGTATGTATTGTTATGGGTACCATTACGGGATCTCTGGGCGGCGTCATCAGGGACGTTCTGCTGAACGATATTCCCCTCATTTTCCGCCGGGACATTTACGCGCTGGCGTGCGTAGTGGGAGGCGCTGTCTATTTTTTGTGTCTGTTCCTGTCTCTGCCGGATGGCGTCACCGAAATCGTGGCCGCCCTGACCGTCATTGTCATACGATGGGCCGCCATCAGGTTTCACATTCATTTGCCCCAATTGCAACCCATGCCCAACGAATCTGGCGACACGGAGCCATGAACGCTTGCGTATCGCTTACCTCCGCCATTCTATTATGTAGGATAATTGTCTGATTTAATCCATTTTTTTAAAGTGTAAACACTTCATCAATGGATAAAATATGATTTAATGGTTGATTCATCATTAAAAAATTGGCGTGACATAAGCGACAACGCCATTTCCGCCCAAATTGATCAGTTTGTCAGGCATCACCGGCTGGTACAAAACCGCACCCGGGACACCTTGTCCCATGATGCAGGCATCAGCCGGTCTACCCTGAATCTCCTCGAAAGAGGCGAAACCATAACCCTGTCCACGCTCATCCAGGTACTTTACGTGCCCGACCTTCTGCATGTCATGGATGCCTTTGACATCCGTCCGAAGCCTGATACATGCAGACCGCATGGGTACATATCCGGGGCGATCAGGCCGGCAAAGAAGTAGATGAAAATCCAACCCATTATTTAAAGCCATAGTTTTACACTTCATGCACATTTCATTTCATGAAATTCCTCCTCCTCCCCTTCCTCCTCCTCTTCCTCAGCCCGGCGCTACAAGCCCAGTGGAACATCCTGCCCTCCGGGACCAGCCAGCGACTCAACGCCATATGCTTTCCGGCCCCCGATACGGGATTCATCGCCGGTGAAAACGGTACCCTCCTCCGGACTACCGACGGGGGCCAACACTGGCAGCCGCTCGCCACCGGATTTTCCGTCCACTGGCATGACCTCCACTTCGTATCCCCCTCCACCGGATGGGTGGTGGGCGATGCCGCCTCCATCTGCCGGACGACCGACGGCGGCGATTCCTGGTCCTGTACCGGTCCCGATACGGCCTCCCTCATTCATCTCTACGCCGTCCATGCCCTCGACGAACAGACCGCCTGGATCGGCGGCCAGGATTTTTCAGCCAACGGATATCTCGCGCGCACCACGGACGGAGGCCTCTCCTGGCAGCCCGCCGCTTTCGAGACCCACATCTGGGATGTGAATGTCACGGCCATCGATTTTTCCGATAGCCTCACCGGCTATGCCGCTACCCGAGGTTACGTCCTCAAAACCACCGACGGCGGATGGTCCTGGTTCATTACCGACACTGCTTCCGCTTTTGCCGGCCAGATGTTCAGCCTCCTGGAGGACCTGGCCGTATTCCCCCACAACGACACTGTCTATGTGGCCGGCTGGTATGACGGCTATCTCGGCCGATCGGTCAACGGAGGCGGCCAATGGACCCACCACAATGAATTCCAGAATTATACCCTCGATTTCCTCAATCCCCGCACGGGCTATGTCGCCGGCTGGTGCCAGATCCACAAAACGACCGATGGTGGCGAGACCTTTGCCGATGCCAGCGGAGGCCTCACCGATCTGTTCTGTGAAGTGTATGATATGGCCTTCACCGACGAATGGACCGGTTACGCCTGCGGCTATGACGGCCTCATCCTCAAAACGGACAACGGTGGCGCGACGGCGGTCAGGAAGCCGTCCAGGTCGCCCGTCCGGATAAATGTATCTCCCAATCCGACGCGGGCTACCGTCCACCTGTCTGCCCCGGCCCGGGTCCGGGTCTTCGACATCATGGGTCAGCTCCGGCTCTTGGCCGGCGAGACGGACATCCTCGACCTCTCCACCCTTCCGGCCGGATGGTACATGCTGGTCTTCTCTGACCCACAAGGCCTCGTTTTACAAACCCATCCTATTGTCAAGGAGTGATTGAAACCCTTCCCCATACCCTTATGTCTCACGTCCGCCACACCCGCTTCCTGATCCTCCTCCTGCTCCTGTCATCCCTCTTCGGATATCTCGAATGGGGCCAGGGAAGCCACACGTTCCTCTTCCAGGCAGAAGCCGAGCTCTTCCGGCAGCTTTTCCGGGATCCGGCCTCCGCCGTGCATCCCTTTACCGTGTTGCCTCTGCTCGGTCAGATCCTCCTCCTGGTCGCCCTGCTCCGGCCACAGCCGTCCCGCGCCCTCGTCTATGCAGGTATCGCCGGCATCGGCCTTCTCCTGGTGTTGATGTTGGCCATCGGTCTCATGCAGGGGAATATTCGCATCCTCGCCTCCACACTGCCTTTCGTGATCCTGGCGGTCCTCACCATCCGGCAGATGCGACGGATGCCGTCACCCATCGCCTGAAAGTCCGGGGATTATCGTACTCAATCCTCATCACGAGCGAGGGACGCGCCCAGTGCCTGCCACACCACATCAACCGGCAGGGGCGCCTCGAAAGCCATCGGCTCTCCGCTGATCGGGTGGGCGAATCGGAGCTTCCAGGCGTGCAGATGGATGCTGCGGTCGGGATTGCCGCGGCGGGCGCCGTACTTGACATCGCCCTTGATCGGACATCCGATGGCCGCGAGCTGAGCCCGTATCTGATGAAACCGCCCGCCCTCCGTGCGCAACTCCAACAGGAAGTAGCGGTCGCTCGCCGCTACCGTGCGGTAATGCAACACCGCCCGCCGGTCGTCGGGGTGCGTGCCGTCCGTGAGAATGGCCTTGTTCTGATGGTCGAGGGAGCGGAGGAAATGGGTCAGTGTACCCTCGGCCGGGTCCGGCGCCTTGGCTGTAACGGCCAGATATATCTTTTCCACCTCCTGGGCCTGGAATGCGGCCGACAAGGCGGCGGCGGCCGTCTTGGTCCGCGCCAGGATGACGAGCCCGCTCACCGGCCGGTCGAGGCGATGTACGGGATACAAGCGGCGATGCGCATACTGACCTACCCATTCGAGCAGGCTGCGGTCGCCCGTTTTGTCGGGCTGCAACGGCATACCGGCCGGCTTGTGGCAGACCCAAAAGGCATTGCTGCGGTAAAGGACCAGCCGGGAGACGAGATCGGAAGGGGCCTCCATCAGCGGTCCACCTCCTCGTAATCCGTGTAATCCTTCCGGATCCGGTGCGGATCCCGGCCGCTGTCCCGGGGGGGCAGATGGGGGCGATTCATCCGGAACAACCGCCAGGCGATATACCCGAGGAGAACCAACACAAGAAGCTTGAACATAGGCGCGTTCTTTCCCCAAAAGTAGGGCCTTCGTCCCGGACACCCGCTTCGGCCAATGTTTCCTACTTTAGCGGCTTCATGATACCTTGCTGATATGACGTTCCAACGCTGGACCAACCTCACCGGATGGCTTGTATTTGCGGTTGCATTCACGGTGTACTTCTTCTCCGCCGAACGGACCGGAAGTCTCTGGGACTGCGGCGAATTCATTCTGGGCGCCTACAAGCTCCAGGTGGTCCACCCGCCCGGGGCGCCTTTCTTCCTCCTGGTGGGACGTCTTTTCACCCTGATCCCCGAATGGTTCAGCGACAACCCCGAAAACATCGCGTTCGCCGTCAACCTCATGTCGGGCGTCTGTACGGCCCTCGCCGCCACCTTTACCTGCTGGGCCACCATGATCCTCGGCAAGCTGGCCCTCACCGGCCGGAATGAAGAGCCCACCCAGACCCAGGAATTCGCCCTGCTCGGCGCCGGCCTCACCGCCGGATTGTCAACGGCATTTGCCACCTCCATCTGGTTCAGCGCCGTCGAAGGCGAGGTGTATGCCATGTCCACCATGTTTACCGCCCTCGTCTTCTGGGCCGGGGTGAAATGGTACAACCTGCCCGACCGCCCCGAAAGCGATCGCTGGCTGATGTTCGCCTTTTTTGCCGCCGCCCTGTCCGTCGGGGTCCACCTGCTCAGCTTGCTGACCTTCCCCGCCCTCGGCGTCCTCTATTATTACAAGAAGGTGGCCAACCCCAGCACCCGGGGACTCCTCATCGGCATCATCGCCGGATTTCTCTTCATCGGCGTCATGCTGGGCCTGATCATTCCCGGTCTGCCTACGCTGTGGTCGAAGTTTGAACTCATCATGGTCAACGGTTTGGGACTACCGTTCCACACCGGCCTCATCCCCCTCGTCCTGCTCGTGGCGGCCATTCTCTGGTTGGGGCTGCGCCATGCCCACCGCACGGGCAACCAAAACCTGCAGTACCTCTTTGTCGCCCTCGGCCTCATTGTGGTGGGTTATTCCACCATCGGCATGGTCGTCATCCGGGCCAAAGCCAATCCGCCGATCAACATGAACGCGCCGGACGACGCCATGCGCCTCGTCCCCTACCTCAACCGCGAACAGTACGGCGAAAGGCCTCTCTTCCGGGGACCCCATTTCGATGCCCGCATCGTCGGCACCGAAACGGCTGACCGCTATGGCCGGGTGGGCGACGGCTACGAGGTCGTGGACCAGAAGATCACCTACGTGTACCGCGACAGCGACAAAATGCTTTTTCCGCGGATGAGCGACACCCAGGGCACCCGGGGCGATCTGTACCGGCAGTGGCTGGGCGACAAAAAAGGCACCCCCACCTTCGCCGACAACATCAAGTTTTTCTTCAACTACCAGATCAACTGGATGTACCTCCGGTATTTCATGTGGAATTTCGCGGGCCGCCAAAACGGCGAACAGGGCATTTTCTCCTGGGACAAGCGGAGCGGCCACTGGCTCAGCGGCATCCCCTTCATCGACAGCATGCGCCTGTATAACCAGTCCAAACTGCCCAAATCCGTCCGGGAGAATCAGGCGCGGAATACCTATTACTTCCTGCCCCTGATCTTCGGCCTGCTCGGACTGTTCTACCAGGCCCGGCGTTCCAAACGCGAGTTCAATGCCGTCCTTGTCCTGTTTCTCGTCACCGGGATCGGCATCATCCTTTATTCCAACCAGCCTCCCCGCGAACCGCGCGAACGCGATTATGTCCTCGCCGGTTCGATGTTCGCCTTCACCATCTGGATCGGGCTCGGCGTGTTGGCCCTGTTCCGGCTGTTCCTGGAAAAAGTGAAATTGGGCCAGGCGCCCGCCGCAACCCTGGCGACCCTCGTCGTCCTCTCAGCGCCCGTTATCATGGGGTTTGAAAACTTTGACGACCACAGCCGGCGCCATCACAAAGGCGCACGGGATTATGCCGCCAATTTCCTCAATTCCTGTGCGCCCAATGCCATCATCTTCACCTACGGCGACAACGATACCTACCCGCTGTGGTACGCCCAGGAAGTGGAAGGCATCCGCCGGGACGTCCGCGTCGCCAACCTCAGCCTCATCGCGGTGGACTGGTACATCTCCAATCTGCGCCGCAAGATCAACGACTCACCCCCCGTCAAAATGACCATCCCGCAGGAAGCCCTGCGCGGCATGAAAAGGGTACAGCTCCCGATCCCCCAGCAGGCCGACAATCGGGAAATGGACGCCATCGAAGCCCTGAAATTCATGGCGGCCGACAACCCCTTCCCCCTCGGTAGCGGCCGCAGCCTGGATTCCTATGTCCCCGCCCGCAACCTGATCCTCAACCTGGATATCGAGAGGATGCGGGCCAACGGCGTCCTCGCCCCATCCGATACCGGACAGGTCGTCAACCGGCTGCCCATCCGGCTGGAAGGAAACAGCATCATCAAGGACGAACTGGCCGTCCTCGACATCATCGTGTCCAACATCCACGAACGACCCATCTATTTTGCCGTCACCTGCCAACAGGAAAAACTGCTCGGCCTCCAATCCTTCATGTCCCTGGAAGGTCTGGCCCTGCGGGTATCGCCGGTTCCTTCCCAGGGTGACCAGGGATTCGGCATCATCGGCGCCGGACGGGTGGACAGCGATCTCCTGCTTGAAAACGTCCGGGACAAATGGCGCTGGGGCAATTTTGACCAAATGCGCCTGTTCGTGGACGAGAGCTACATGCCCAGCATCCAGTCCCAACGCTATACCATGCTGAGGGCCGCCCGCCAATTCCTCAGGCAGGGCAATAAGGAAAAGGCCATCGAACTGATGGACATCTATTTCCGCGCTTTCCCGCACATGAATTTCCGGTTCGATTACTCGGTCGTCCCGATGATCATGGTGTACGTCCAGGCCGACGCCTATGACAAGGCCAAGCCTCATCTCGCTGTCCTCGCTGAAGAAACCCGCGACTGGCTCGAATTTTATTACTCGCTCAGCGTGAAGGAACTGGAAAGCGGATTCGAACAGGATTTCGCCCTGACCGACCGCACCAAGGACGACCTGATCAAGGTGGCCCGGGATGCCGGGGATGAGGACTTTGCCGCCCAGCTCGAAAAAATGTTTGCCCCCTACACCAAAACGCCGCCGCAATGACCATCGCCATCGGATGTGACCACGCCGGATATACCTACCGCGCCTCCCTCATCCGCATGCTGGAACAGCAAGGCCATCGCGTCCTCGACCAGGGGACCCGCGGCCCCGACTCGGTAGACTATCCGGATTTTGCCCATGCCGTGGCCCGGCTGGTGGCCGGTGGCCAGGCCGAACTGGGTATCGTGATCTGCGGCAGTGGCAACGGCGTGGCCATGGCAGCCAACAAACACGCCGGTATCCGGGCCGCCCTCACCTGGACCGTCGAACTCGCCGCCCTGGCCCGCGCCCACAACAATGCCAACATCATCGCTATCCCCGCGCGATTTGTCTCCCTGCGACGGGCCCGCGCCATGGTCAATACCTTTCTGACCACCCCCTTCGATGACGGGCGTCATACCCGCCGGGTGGACAAAATTCCGTGCCCGTGAACCACCGTTTCCGATCCTTTTGCGCCGTCGCCCTGCTGTCGGCCCTCCCCTGGTGGCTGAACGCCCAAAACGACCGTTACACCCGCGAGGATTTTGCTTCCAGCATCACGGCCCAGGACCTCCGGATGTACCTCTCCGTCCTCGCCAGCGAAACCCTCGAAGGACGGGAGACGGGCACCCCCGGCAACGATATGGCCGCCCAATTTCTCGCCGGCCAGTTGCACGGCTTCGGCATCCCGCCCCATCGGCCAGACGGCTCTTGGTTTCAGGATGTGCAGTTCACCCGCACCGATTGGGAAGATGTCCGTCTGCGCATCGACACCCTGGAATATCGCCACCTCTGGGATTTCCTCTGCATGAAATCCGTGCGGGCCGCCCACCCCGTCACCGCCGGAGAAGACGTCGTTTTCCTCGGTTACGGCATTGATGATCCCGCCTATTCCGATTACCGGGAAGATGTCCGCGGCAAAGCCATTCTCATCTACGCCGGCGAACCCGTCAACGACAAAGGCCACTACCGGCTGACCGGTACGACCGAGCCCGGCGAATGGAGCGGCAACTGGATGAAAAAAATGGAAGTCGCCCGGGAAAAGGGTGTCAAAACGGTCTTCCTCATCGCCTCCGATTACCAGAAGCTGGCCAACCAGGTCCGGCGTTTTTCCGTTGGCCCCAATATCACCCTCGGCACACCGCCGGAGGGGAACTGGCCCTCCCTCGCCATCCTTTCCTCCCAAACCGCCCGTGCGCTGATGGGACCCGCTTATGAGGAGGTGATCCGCCAGCGCGACCGGATCAACAAGGGCAGAAAGCCGTCGCCCGTTTCCTGCCCCGTTGTCTGGGAGCTGACCGCCAAACGGCGCGATGTGGTCACCTACGGGCACAACGTCCTCGGATTTGTCGAAGGCGCCGACCCCGTTCTCAAAAACGAAATCGTGGTCCTCACCGCCCATTTCGACCACCTCGGTCGCCGGGGAGACGACATTTTTTACGGGGCGGATGACAACGGCTCCGGGACCGCCTGCCTGCTTGAGGTGGCCCAGGCAATTTCCCTGGCCGCGAAAAAAGGGATGGGTCCCCGACGCAGCGTGCTGTTCCTGTTCGTCACCGGAGAGGAAAAGGGCTTGCTCGGCTCCAAATATTATGTTGAAAATCCGGTATTCCCCCTGGAGAACACCATGGTCAACATCAATGTGGACATGGTAGGCCGCACCGACAAAAAACACAAGGGCAACCCGGCCTACATTTATGTGATCGGCGCCGACAAGCTGAGTTCGGACCTCCATCGCATCAGCGAGGAGGTCAACCGCGATCATGCGGGGCTGGAGCTGGATTATACCTACAATGACGAAGCGGACCCCAACCGGTATTACTACCGCTCCGATCACTACAATTTTGTCCTCAAGGGGATCCCCGCCATTTTTTATTTCAGCGGGGTGCACGAGGATTATCACCGTCCTTCGGATACCCTGGACAAGATCGATTTTGACCGCACGGAAAAAGTGGCCCGTCTGGTGTTCCATCTCGCCTGGGAGCTGGCCAACCGGGATGAGCGTATCCGGGTGGACGGGGTGCTGCCCTCAGAGGCCGGCGGGGAGGAATGAGCCGTTCGGGACGAATCGCCTCCGAATGGTTGGCGGGTCTCAGGCGTTTTGCCGGTTTTCTTCGAGAACGCGGGCGGCATGCACACGTTGCTCGGCCAGCCAGCGGAGAGGTTCGGGATTTTTGTCGCCCGTGAGCGTGTCGGCCTGAAAAAACGAAAGAAACAGATCCCAAACCGGACGCAGTCGGTCGTAGAGGCGGTGCAGACGACCGGTAGCTGCCGCACCCTCCCCGCGGCGGTGCATCCTCCAGGCATAGTAGGCTTCGTCGTGCCAATGGACGAGCTGGATGAGCGTGGCAGGTACGGAAAAGCCGCTGAGAAAATCGGCGGCAATCTGACCGTGGTGGATGCGGACCTGACGAAGACGCAGGGCCTCCTCACGGTATTTGAAGGTGTCGTGGGCATAGGCCACCCACCGCAGCAAACGGCGGTCATCGGCAGGCAGGACCATGGCATCGATGTTGTCCAGTACTTCGCGGATGTGGTAGAGGACCGGCCCTTCGGGATGGCCGGTGCGGGGAATGCCCCAATAGAGGCCCTGACGGAATTCGGGGTGAGCGAGCAGGCTTCGCTCCAGGGCATTTTCCGGAGTCAGCATCGCCTCCGGGGCGGGATGGGACATGCGCTGTTAATTTCCTGTTAAAAAGAACGACGCCCATCGGAAGAAATTTCTCATGGCGTTCCAAATCGGAGCATCACTCCATACACCCGGGCCAATGACAAACGCTGCCAACCGCTGGTTTCCCTATCTGTTTGCCGGCTTGGCCGGCGGTTCAATCGCCCTAGCCGGCGCCCGATTTTTTGCCGAAACCGGTACGCCGGAAACCCCGGTACATGGTCAATGGGTTAACGCTCTTCCCGCCCGTAACGCGGCCAGCCAGGACTTTGTTCTTGCCGCCACGGCCGCTATGCCGGCTGTCGTCCACATCCGCGCCGCCGAATCCGACCAGATGGCCCGTCAGCGCTACCAGCAGCAGCGCCAGCATCCATGGAGCCTTTTCGGCGATGATTTCTTTTTCGGATTTCCACACAGCGGCCAAGGATTCCGCCGCAAGGAAGGGGCCGGCTCCGGAGTCATTTTCGATCCGGAAGGCTATATCGTCACCAATAACCACGTCATCGAATTTGCCGATGTCATCGAGGTGACCCTGCACGACAACCGGAAGTTTCGCGCCCAGATCGTGGGCACCGACCCTAAAACGGATATCGCCGTCCTCAAGATCGAGGCCAGCGCCCTGCCTACCCTGAAACCCGCCGATTCCGACCTGGCGCGCGTCGGCGAATGGGTTTTGGCCGTCGGCAACCCCTTCAACCTCTCCTCCACCGTCACCGCGGGCATCATCAGCGCCAAAGGGCGTAAAATCGACGTGATCAGCGTTGGTGACGCCATCGAGGCCTTCATCCAGACCGACGCCGCCGTCAATCCCGGCAACAGCGGAGGCGCCCTCGTGGACATGCAGGGCCGCCTGCTCGGCATCAATACCGCCATCGCCACTCCGACCGGGTATTATTCGGGTTACTCGTTTGCCATCCCCGTCAACATGATGAAGCGCATCGTCGAAGACATCATCACCTACGGATATTCCCAGCGGGCCAAAATGGGACTCAGCGTCGTCGAACTGGACGGCGAACTGGCCACGCAACTCGGCCTGCCCTTCTCCCAAGGCCTGGTCGTGGAATATGTCGAAGAAGGTGGCCCCGCCGAACTGGCCGGACTGAAACCGTTTGACGTCATCGTCGAGATCAACGGCAACAAAGTCCGCAGCTTCCCCGAACTCCAGGAACAGGCCGGCCAGGTGCGACCGGGTGATGTGTTGCGCCTCCAGGTCTTTCGCGAAGGAAAATACCAGCGCGTTTCCGTCACCATGCGGTAAACCGCTGCGTTGGGTTGTTTACTGTCGGTTTTTCGTTTGAGGTCCCCGTCCCTGGTGGCGGGGATTTTTTTTGCGGGCCGGAATGACGGATATGCGCTACCTTAACCATCTCCTTTCCTATGGAAATTTTCATTATCCTGGGTCTGATCCTGCTGAATGGCCTGTTCTCCATGACCGAACTGGCCCTCGTTTCCTCCCGCCGCTACCGCCTGGAACAGGCCGCCAAAAAAGGCAGCAGCGGCGCGCGCACCGCGATACGCCTCTCGGACGACCCGACCCGCTTTCTCTCGACCGTCCAGATCGGCATCACCCTCATCGGCATCCTCCTCGGCGTGTACAGCGGCGAGAAGCTGACGACGGACCTCGTCCAGTGGCTGTCGGGCTGGCCCCTGCTGCAGCCGTTCGCCCATCAACTGGCCGTAGGCATCATCGTCATCGCCATCACCTACCTGTCCATCGTTCTGGGAGAGCTCTTCCCCAAACGCCTGGGCATGACGTTCCCGGAACCGCTCGCCACGGCCACCGCTCCCCTGATGAACGGCCTTTCCCTGATCACCCGGCCTTTCGTATGGCTGCTCACCATATCCAATAATGCCCTGCTCCGCGTGTTCGGCATCCATCGCATCCAGAAAAGCCGGGTAACGGAAGAAGAGATCAAATCCCTGGTGCGCGAGAGCGCCGCCGGCGGCGAGATCAGGGATGTCGAACAAAATATGGTGGAAAGGGTCTTCGAACTGGGCGACCGCAAGATCAACTCCCTGCTCACCCATCGCAGCGACCTGGTTTTTTTTGACCTGGAAGACGACCGCCAAACGGTCTTCGCCAAAATCAATGCAGAAAAACATTCCGCCTACCCGGTGTGCGAGGATCACCAGATCGACCGGATCGCGGGCGTGGTGCTCATCAAGGACCTGTTCGATCCCGACCTGTGGGTGTCCAAAACACTGAAAGACATCCTGCGTCAGCCCCTCTATGTCAACGAGACCGCCAGCGCGTACCGGGTGTTGGAGGAATTCAAGCTGACGCGCAACCACTACGCCATCGTGGTCGACGAATACGGCACGACCCAGGGCATCGTCACCATGGACGATTTTCTCGACGCCCTCGTGGGCTCTGCCACGGAAATCTACCAGGAGGAATACCAGATCCTGGCCCGCGATGAAAACAGTTGGCTGGTGGACGGGCAGTACCCGGTATTGGAATTCCTGAAGTATTTTGACATGGATTTCGTGCTGGATCCCGGCATGTCGTTCACGACCGTCGCCGGATGGGTCATCCACCTGCGCAACGGCCTGCCCAAAGTCGGAGAATTCGTCACTGTCGGCGAATACCGGATCGAGGTGGTGGACAAAGACGGGCCCCGCATCGACAAGATCCTGGTGACCCGAAAGGTCAAAGACCCCTGACGGGGCTTTTCCGATCGTGACAGGCCAGACCTTGGTGCCCCGGGAAGTGAAAAAGTTTGTACCGTGCTGGAACTGGACCTCTTTCGCCGCCGTCTCTATGCGCCGAACGATGACATCGGAAGGCCTCTCCACTGTCCCTACGGGGTCGGTCTGGATGCCTTGGACGCCGATGAAAGCCGACCCGGAGTCATGGCATGCCACCGGTGCCTGCATCCGGTAAGGGATACCCGTGCCATGGAGGCGGCAGCGCTCGTTCGTGTCATCCGGGAAGAGCCGGACACCTGTCTGGCGGTGGATACCGACCATCCCGCCATCACCATACGATTTTCAGGGTATGTGGCCGGATAGAAAGCAACGCGAAGACCTGGTGGTGATCCGGACCGCGCGGACGGAAGAAGCCATCGGGGCGGCCATTGAAGAAGGCTTTTGGCCGCTGGTCAAACCCGTGAAACCCACGGCGGGGATCCGGTCCAAATACTGCGTTTACCAGCACAAAACGACGGGCCGGGTCCAAGTGGTCGGCGATTTTCGGGTCGAACAGTGGATGGACAAGGCCACATGGCAATGTGTCATTCCCTGGACGACGTATTATCCCTACACTTTCCCTTCTCCTTTTGCCGCTTATCTGATCCCGCCCGGCCTGCCGGTCGGCGAATGGGTGTGGCTGGAAGACCTGATCGAAGACCTCCCCGACACCTCCTGGAATCAGGGAGACACGACGCGTCTCGCCGCCGCCGAGGCCATATGGAACGGGACGGATTTCGATATTCTGTACGATCCGGAATCGGAAAAACGGCACATCATCGGCTGACAGTCCGCAGTTGGCCCCTACCGATTACCTGACCAACAAAAGGGTCTGCATGCCTTGACGGGACCGGAGTTCCAGCGTGTACACACCCGGGACCCAGGTGCCCGCCTCGGGGATGGCTACCTGTTGCAACCCTTGTTCCGCCCAGGCCAAACGCCGTTCGGCCACCGGTCGTCCGGTCATATCGCGCAGGGTAATGGCGACCGGGCCGGCTTCCTGGAGGTCAAAGCGAATCCGGGTGTCCTCATTGACCGGATGTGGCCATACCCGGAGGCCGGACATACCGTCAAACCGGGTATTTGCGGATTGCGCCGGGGGCAGGAACTGCCCTTCCTTGGTTGTTTCTCCGTCTTGTTCCTGCGGGAATGAAGGCCCTTCATAAGGAGCGGGGACAAACTTCAGGGCGATGTGATAAAATCTGTCCTTGTCGTCATAGGCCTCCGCCCGCATGAAAAGGGGGTCGATGGCGAAGGCATCGTGAACCATCCCGTCTTTCAGGGCCCGGAAACGAACGCGCAACATGTCCTGTCCGTCCGCCAGGCTGAGCCCTCCCGGCAACAGCGCATTTGGCCAAATCCAGGAAAGGGTCAACCTTCCGCCGTTGATGCCTCGGTCGCCGACAAAATGCCCGTGCGGCGGAAGGGGTTGCCCGGGATCCGGATCAAGGAAACGAACCTGCTCCCCGGGGGATACAAGTGCCATTTGCAAACCCGTCAAAGGAGGCAGGGCTGAGGCCCGAAGGCCGACCTCGAACACTTCGCCCTTGCCGACGGGAAAATCGCTGACCTCGAAGAACAAGGTATCCTGGATGACCATTTGGTCGTAATCGAAGGCAGAGGGCCGCGTGCGTCCCCTTTTGACGGCATAAAACGGCAGCTCCTGTCCGGGACCGGAAAAGACGAAAATGCCGTTTTGCAAGAGAGATTTGCCGTTTTCCACCACTTCGGCATCGGCAAAGGACCATGTGCGCAGGCCTTCGGGCAAGGCAAGCGGCGGATGCAGGACCTGATGACGCATGCCTAACGCATCGGCCATGCTGGCATTTCCGGAGGCGTTGAAATCGCCGGCCAGCTGCCGGTCACGTTCCTCTCCGGCGCCATGACCGGCTATCCGGCGCACCAGACGCAGGATGTCATAGGTAGTGATGTCATTGGCATCATGGCCACTCCGGAATACGCGCATCCTGTAGGTTTGGCCGGGCGTCAGGCCGCATGCCGACGGTTGTCCGCCCTCACTCACCAGCAGAAGCACGTTGTCCTGGAGGTCCAGAATCTCGTAGCCCACCGGTGCCTGTATGGATTCATTGACGATGACGGGCACCGGACAATCATTGGATTGCGCCCGGGTCGTCCACGCGAAGGCACACACCAATACCAACGTCAGAAATCGCGAAAATCCGGTAGTAAAATACTGCATGGGGGTTGCTTGAGGGGTGAGAAACTAAAAAAAGAACAGGTAAATATAAGGTCCCAATAAGAACAATGTCAACGCCTGACGACCAAAAGATTCCATTTTCCCGGTGCGTGACACGACTAATGCAACTTCCGGTCAACCGGGTTTACACCGACTCGTGTGGTCTCGAATGTCCTCTTCCCACGGCAATTCATGATGATGCTGCGTAGGGTAACCTTGTTGGCCACCAAAAAATAAAACACCCGAATGCGGGCATTCCGTGACATTTTCACGGGGAATTGATCGCCATTCCTTATTTTCGGTTCACCTAATCACCTCGGCCATGGCCCGGCGCCCTGCCTTCCAGATCCTGTATCTGCTCCTCACAGGGCTTTTGGCCGTTTTTTACCGGGCGGAGGCGCAGGTACAGCCCATCCGTCCTCAAGGCGTCACCCGGGCCGTCGTCGTCGGCATCTCCGAGTATCAGGACCCCCGGGTGGGCCACCTCCGGTATGCCCATCGCGATGCGGCCTTGTTCGTCCGGATGCTCGAGGCCGGCGCCCTTGGACAGGTGGCCCCGGAAAACATCCAACTGCTGACCAATAGCGACGCCACCGAAGCGCGCTTTCGCACCATGCTGGACTGGCTCCGGCTACAATCCCGGGCGGGCGATCAGGTCATCCTTTACTTCAGCGGCCACGGCGATGTGGGCAGGACCGTTTCCCGGCCCGAGTATCTCTTGCTCCACGACGCCACCGACCAATCCTACTCCCTGGGCGGCGCCATCAAGCTGCGGGATCTCCAGGAAGAGATCACCACCCTGTCCAGCGAGATCGGAGCACGGGTCATCGTCATCCTGGATGCCTGCCGCGCCGGCAAACTCGGTGATGCGCGGATTGACGACGAGGGCGCCCTTGGCCGGGAAGGCCTGCAGCGCCAGGCGACCAACGAGATCAAACTCCTGTCCTGCAAACCCGACCAGTTCAGCCAGGAAGGCCCTCAATGGAACGGGGGACAAGGCGTTTTCACGCACTACCTCATCAAGGGATTGACCGGCATGGCCGACCACAACCGGGATGATGTGGTGACGGCTTCCGAATTGAGGCGCTATCTGCACGATGCCATCAATGAAGACCTGGCCCCCCTCCGGCAGCACCCCGTCATCACGGCCAAGGAAGAAGATCAGGCCATCGCCTTTATCGATCCCGCCGCCCCATCCCTGGCGGGCATGACTGAAAAGCCTCCGGTCAATCTTCTTCTCTCCACGCATGCCAAAAGCCGGAAAGAGGAAGCCCTGATCGCCCGGGTGGATTCCTCCCACCTGGACAATTACCGGCTGTTTTTCAAGGCCCTCCGTGAAAAAGCTTTTTCCGAACCCGCCAACGATTGCGCCGACCATTATTTCCGGTTGCTGCTGGAGGAAAGTGCCCTGTCCGATATCCACCCTTTCCTCCGCCGGGAATACGCGATCGCCCTTCAGGAAGACGCGCAGCAGATGATGCGCCAATTGATCCTCATGGAAGGAGAAGAGCTCAACAAACCCGGCGAAAAGCGCATTCGCGAATACACCCTTTACATTCCCCGCCTGGACAAGGCGATGGAGGTGCTGGGCGCCCGCCATGCACTGACCCGCGAATTGGAAACCCGGAAGCTTCTGTTTCGGGGCATCCTCGGCTATCTCGAATCCCGCGGGCAGAAAGGACCGGAACACTACGGCGCCATCGCGCCCATCCTGCAGGAAGTCCTGGCACGCGATCCCGAAAACCGCCTGGCTCTGTTTTATCTGATGGAAGCCGCCTGCTCAAGGACACAACCGGTCATGGTGGACACCGCCCGGTATTATTTTCAGACCGTGACCGGGCTCTACCCGGATTGGTTAATGCCCTTCACGTTTTTCGGAGAATGCCTGAGCAAGGAAGCGGACCACCGGGAGGAAGCATGGCAGGTGCTGCATGCAGGCCATCAGTGCGATTCGGCCAATGCCTTTCACGCCAAGGCCATGGCCAATTACCATTACCGGATCCGCGATTTTCACGCCGCCATCGAGGGCTACCAAAACGCCCTGCACCTGGATCCGGAGGATCACATTCTGCTCTCCAATTTGGGCTATGCCTGGCTCGCCCTCCGGCAGCCGGCCGAAGCTGAGAAGGCCCTGCGGCAATCCCTGGTTATGGAAGACCGGCAGGTGCCGGCACACCTTGGCCTTTGCAAGCTCTATGTCGAATCGGGACGACTGACCGAAGGAGAACCCCATTGCCGGAAGGTCATGGAACTCCACCCCAGACGCCAGGAACCCTACCGCATCCTGGTGGATCATTATCTGGACAACGGGCACTGGGCCCAGGCCCAACCCCTGGTCGAGGAAATGGAAAAGCAAGTAATCCCTGGCGGGTATTGGCCGGCCTACTATCGATTTTTCATGGCGGCCCTGCAGGAACAGTGGGAGCCTGCGCTCGCCCTTTTGCAACAGGCCGTGGCCGCCGGACTGAACGACCGCAAAATGCTGAAAGACAAACAGCAGTTGTCGGTTTGCCTGGCCCGTCCCGAGTTCCGGCAATTCCTCGATTTGCATTTTCAAACTGAATAATAACATGATGAATCGCTTACTGATTTTGCTCCCTGTTGTCGTTGCCGGATTGACATGCTTCTCCGGATGCCTGACGCCCTGGCCGGGCAACGGCGGGCAAAACACAGCCCTGGTGTACCAGAAACCCATCCGTCTGGTGGTGACCAATCCGGATGGTGAATCACTAACCGATGCCACGCTGTCGGCCGGTGACGAAGATGCCGTTTCCATTTCGACAGACCCTGTAGTGATCACGGAAGGAACCATGTACACCCTGGATGCCGGAAATTTATACAGGGAAATCCGCTTCCGGATTGATACCGGATTGACCAATCTCCACACCCTGCGCATCAGTCTGGATCACGTAATATGGCCGAACAAATCCTGCTATGATGAAGGGAGAAAACTGAAAGGCAATCTGTACAGTGAAAACGGGGCCGTGGTGGAAGGAGGCATTATCCGTATAGAGGACCGGGTGGCCAATACGGATGAGGAAGGTCGCTACAACCGGTGCTTTCCCGTGCATTATGACCAGAGCCAGTCTGTTTTCATCGCCAAATCAGCAACCAGTTCCTACCGCATGGGGATGACCCTCGTCAAAAACGGGGACACGGACACCCTGCTCGATGTGTTTCTGGATGACAGTACGGACATGATTGACCCTAAATAATGCCAACAATAATTTAAGAAACATGAAAAATCCGATTTTATTTACCCTTGCCTCCCTCCTGCTGCTTTGTCAATGCAAGGAAAAAGAAACATCTGCACCAACAGTTCCGGCACCGGAGGAGGAGACCAAAGCGGTGTTCAAACAAGTTAGGATTGCAGCTCGCACTGGCAACAACACAACATATAACATCACCCATTACAAATATTCGAGCAATGATACTGCTGAACGGACGGGTATTCAATCTAATCAGCCCGTCGACATTTCAATTTCCGATAACGATGTGCTGATATTTAGTGCAAATAATCATATTCCGGTGACGATCGATTTCTTATCTGGTTCAATATGGATTGATTCACTTAAATTATCCATGCGTAATACTTCGGGTTCAACCCAATGTAACAATTACAGAAATAAAACGCTTAGTGGGATTGCAAGAGCCCGCATTAATGATTCTTCAACTCAACCTGTTAACATCGGTTATCATCGTAATGGAGCACGTATTGCGAATGTCTCAAGTAATACAACCAATTTTGGTTACACAATTAATATTAATGATACTACCGATAACCAATGTATCAAAGACTTGCGATTCACGACAATCAGCAGCAATCGAAAGGCCCGAATATTCATTACATCTGTTTCCAGTGACAACATAGAACTCGACGTATTTCTGGATGACAGCACGTCCGGTGTCCCGGGTTCAGACCAAGCACCCAAAGACAATTCGAAACAACAGTAACGGTACTCGTTGGATGATCTGAATCCGCCATGTCCCACCCTCTCCGACGCATTGTGCCGTTCATCGGCTGCCGGATCGTCCTGATGGCGACGGGACTGGTCATGGCGGGAGGGCCGCTCGCAGCGCAGATACGTCCCGCCTTCACGCCGCCGGTCACCCGGGCCGTCATCATCGGTATATCCGAATACCAGGACTCATCCCTGGGTGATCTCCGCTATGCCCACCGGGATGCAGAAGCTTTTGCGGCCTATCTCCTGTCGGCCGCCGGTGGTGCCCTGCCTCCGGAAAACCTGCGCCTCCTGCTCAATGGCGATGCCACCCACGGCCGCGTGGTCGCTGCCCTCGACTGGCTCCAGGCATCCACCGGCCGGGGCGAACGCGCCATCCTCTTTTTTTCGGGGCACGGCGATGCCCAGGCAGGCGGCTCGCGGGCCGGCTACCTCCTGTGTACCGACGCCATCGTCCGCACGTACAGCATGTCGGGCGCCATGGCGCTGTCCACGCTCCAGGAGATCCTCACCACCCTCTCCGTGGACAAGGGCGGGGAGGTGTTGTTCATCGCCGACGCCTGCCGAAGCGGCGGCCTCCAGGACAACGCCGGCATCCGCGCCTTTGGCGACGCCCTCGCCCGCCAATACACCCACGAGCTCAAACTCCTGTCCTGCCAGCCCCACGAGCTGAGCCACGAAGGGCCCCAATGGGGCGAGGGCCACGGGGTCTTCACCTGGCACCTGCTCCAGGGCCTGCTTGGACTGGCCGACCAGAACGGCGACCACCTCCTGTCCCTGTACGAAATCGCCGCCCACATCAAGCGCGAGGTGTCGCAGGACATGATGCCGGTGCGACAGGTGCCTCTGGTCCGGGGCGATGAGACCCGCATCATCGGACAGATTGACCCGGCCACCCTGGAACGATTGTCCAGAGACAAAGCGCAGGAACTCATGACCATCCTGCCGGCCATGCCGCGGTCCAACATTTACGATCGCCTTCTGGCCGGCCTCGATTCCACGAGGCAGGTGCAGTACCGGGCATTCCGGTCTGCGCTGGCGGAGAAACGCCTGCTGCAGCCTCCCGATGACTGCGCCGACCACTATTACAAGCTCCTGGTGCAGGATTCTTCCCTGGCTGCCATCCACGACGACCTGCGGCGGGATTTTGTCGCCCATCTCCAAATGGATGCCCAGCATGCCCTCAACCAGTACCTGAAGCTGGATATCCAGCAACTCTCCCGCTCCGCCCACCTCCTCCATGATCAGTTCGGGAATTTTCCCGGCTATCTCCGGCGGGCCACCGAACTCCTCGGACCCCATGATTCCCGCACCCGCACCTTGCTGGCCCGCCTCCACCTGTTTGAGGGTTTGCTCCTGAACTACGCTTCCAGGACCCAGCGGGACCGCGAAACCGTGGATCCCATCATCCAACATCTGCAGGCATCTTTGCTGGATGAGCCCGAAAATGCTGTTGCGGCATTTTTTCTCATGGATGTGTATGCCTACCGGGTCATTGATTATGATTCCGCTCACGTGTACTACCTCAAGGCGGTGGACATGAGCCCCGACTGGCTGGCCCCGCATGCCTGGTGGGGGTATTATTTGTCCCGTCATTTCAAGCGTTTTGACGAGGCAGCCGCCGCCATCGAAAAAGCCCTGGCCATAGACCCCACCCACAACTTTACCCTGAAAGCCAAGGCGAGTTTGCTGTATTTTACAGGCCAGTGGGAACAGGCCATGGCCGTGTATCACCAGGCCCTGCAATCGCAACCGGATGACCACCTGTCCTGGCTGAACATCGGCGCCTGCCTGCAGAATCTCGGCCGCCTTGACGAAGCCCAAACCGCTTTCGAAACCTCTCTGATCATGCAGCCCGACCAGTTTACGGGTTATTTCATGCTGGGGTATCTTTTTGTCCATAAGGGGCTCTACGATGCTGCTGAAGCCGCCTACCTGACGGCGGCGGAAAAGGAACCCGGGCATGTTTCTCTTCGCTACAGAATGGCCGATTTGTATTTGAAAACCGGAAGTTGGACCGAAATGGAAGAACAATGCAATTTATTGGAAACCTTGGCGCCGGACACCTATTTTGCGTCTTATTTCCGTGCATGCCAGGCATCGGTTGAAAATAACGAGAATGAGGCATTGAGCCAATTGACGAAAGCGTTGCAGGCTATAAAAGTTAAAATGACAGCGTGCGAATGCGAACCTCTCCGCTCCTGGCTGGTCGAAAAGCCGGCATTTCGGGAAAAAGCCGAACAATTTGAATTAAATAACAAATAAATCTTACTTATGAAAAACGCACTTTTTATCTCGCTTCTGACTTTGTTGGTCATTGTTTCATCCTGCAAAGAAAAAGTCAGTGAACCCGAAAAGCCTGCCACGGTATATTATACAGGCACCCAATTCTGGTTTTTACAGGGTGACGGTGAATTTACAGACGTGCAGGTCAATCGTTTCGTTGATGACAACCCATTTTATTACGGACAACTGAAAATCAAACGGGGAAATTCCATCGTTCTGGACATCCTCCAAAATGAGCACATCCAATTCATTCTTCCGGAAGTCGGCGATACGATTAATGTCCAAATCAACGAATCACCGACAGAGGTGATGGCCACCATTTATGGTACAGACCTACAGACTCCTCCCATAGAATCCTGCCAGGAAGGGGATACTTCCTTGTTTTCCGGAAGACTGATGGATGCCGAGCGGAATCCGGTGGTCGGGAGAATTGTTTTCGATGTGCGGCGTCCAACTGTCCGGTCAGAAACCAATAGTGAAGGTGCTTTTACCATTTCCTTACTGCTGGAGCCCACGCAGGACTGTACGGGGTTGTTGGGTATCAAAGCCCTCAAATCCGAAGACCCGGTAATGACAACGACCATCAACCCCGGCAGAACCATTGACGTAGTGATGGACGATACGCATCAGGAGTTCAGGGAAAGGCTCAGAGATACGATTCTTTCCACGGGGAATTTTCATTGACCAGTATATAACCTTGGGACTTGTTTGCGTTCCAAGTCGATGCTTGCCGGTGAAGGAATGAGGAATTCCTTGACCGGAATCATTACCTTGTGCCATTACCATTCCCCGGTGGCACCTGTTGAATTCGGGAGCTGGATCATGCGGTTCAATATTAATATTTTCGGTCTGCCATTTTATTTCGGCTTGATGGGCCTGTGGTCTACACAACCGGTTGTTGCCCAAATCCGTCCCGTCCAACCCGCCGGCCAGACGCGGGCGGTCATCGTCGGCGTATCCGAGTATCAGGACAGCCGCATACCCCGTCTTCAGTTTTCCCACCGCGATGCCGAGGCATTTGCCGAATGGCTGCTGTCCCCTGCCGGAGGAAACGTACCTCCCGACAACATCCGGGTGCTCACCAATGCCGATGCCACCTTTGCCAGAATGGGCGGCGCCTACACCTGGCTCCTGGAAAACACCAAACCGGGAGATGTGGCCATCCTGTATTTCTCCGGGCATGGCGACATGGAAAACCAAACCATCAGCAACAACGGTTACCTCCTGGCCTATGACATGCCGGCCAACAATTACATGATCGGGGGATTCCCGCTCCATATCCTCCAGGGCATCATCCGGACGCTCAGTACGAAAAACCAGGCCCAGGTCATGGTCTATACCGATGCGTGCCGTGCCGGTGCGCTGGCCGGATCGGAATACGCCGGCACGCAGGCCACTGCCAAAGCCCTTGTGGACCAGTACGCCAGCGAAGTCAAGGTCCTGTCCTGTCAGCCTACCGAGTCCAGCAATGAAGGCCCGCAATGGGGCGGCGGTCACGGGGTCTTTACCTGGTATCTCCTCGATGGCCTGACCGGATTGGCCGACCGCAACGAGGATCTCAAGGTGTCCCTCCTCGAATTGCAGCGCTTCCTCGAGGATCATGTGCCGGCAGCCGTGTCTCCGAGGAGCCAGATCCCCCTGGTCACCGGCGACAAAGGCCTGACCATGAGTCGCGTGGATCCCGACGCCCTCGCCGGACTCCGGGAACGGAAAGCCCGGGAGGCCTCTGCCCCACCCGATAGTGTGTGGCGGGAAAAAGGGATTCCGGCCCGGATGGATACCGACTCGACCGTCATGGTGCTCTATCGCCGCTTCGGTGAAGCCCTGCGCCAGGGCCAACTCCTCGAGCCGGACGGCGCGTCTGCCTGGGATATCTACCAGCGCATCCACACCCACGAGCGGATGGCCCCCTACCGGCTTTCCATGCGTCTGGACCTTG
The DNA here is from genome assembly GCA_024103195.1 of Saprospiraceae bacterium. GTDB lineage: Bacteria > Bacteroidota > Bacteroidia > Chitinophagales > Saprospiraceae > JAGNXB01. The sequence continues at coordinate 38,782 of JAGFIW010000200.1, forward strand.
CCGCCGCCCTGCAGGACGAATCCCAACGCGCCATCAACGACTATCTCGCCGCCAGCCCCGCCGAATTGCAAAGGCGCTGGTCGCACGACCAGCGATATGCCCTTTACCCGGACTACCTGCAGCACTCGGCTACCCTGCTGGGCAACAACCACTTTCTTTATCCCGAAATCCGGCGACGCGAAGCCTACTTCCGCGGCCTTCATCTGCGCCTGGAGGCCGAACGGACCGGAGACACCTCCCTGCTCCGCCAGGCCCGCGAATGGCAGTACCTGGTGCTGGATTCGGATTCGACGGCGGCCTACGCCTGGAACGAAACAGGCCTGCTGGCCCGCCGGGAAAACCGGCTCGCCGACAGCGAATTCTGCTTCCGCCAGGCGCTGGCCTACAGCCCTACCTGGACATTGGCCCGCGCCAATCTCGGCGGACTGCTGGTCGCCACAGGCCGGCCGGAAGAAGGCATCCGCGAATGCGAACGCGCGCTGGAGCGGGAACCGGCTTTTGCCCTCGCCCATTTCAATGCCGGCCTCGGCTGGTTTGCCCTCCGCGATTACGAAAAGGCCATCCACCACTTTGAAGCTGCTACCCGCCATGATCCGTCCTATTCGCGCGCATGGATGGAATGGGGGCTGGCCCTTTGGAAAACCGCCCGTTTTGAAGATGCTGCCGTCCTTTTCGCCAAGGGCGACTCCCTGGCCCGAAAAGACATCCTCGATGCCAACGGGTGGCTACTGTTGGGCAAAAGCAGGTATTATCGCGATCTTGACCAACCCGCCCTGGAAGCCTTGCGGGTCGCTATCCGCGTGGATCCCGGTCTTTCCGAAGCGTGGTATTATACCGGTCTCGTCTTCACCCGGCTGGGTCAAACCAAAGAGGCCCTGGATGCCTACCGGCGTTGTCTGGATTTGGATTCCCTGCGGCATGAAGCGCGCTTCAATCTCGGTTACCTGCTCATCGGAGAGTCGGATTTCGAAGCGGCTTGCCCCCATTTCAGCGAAGTGCTCCGGCATCTTCCGGACGATGCCTTTTCATGGGTGGGGCTGACCATCTGCCATACCCATAGGGGAGAGGTCGACCAGGCGTTGGAAACGCTCGAAAAAGCGCTGTCCCTGGGCTATGACGACCGGGTATTCCTCGCGTCCTCCGCCCTGCTCGCCGATATTCGCCCCCTGCCCGGTTTCAAATGGCTGATGGCCAAATATCTGCCCCGCTGAAACCCGACGATTACCGGACGGGGAAGGCCCGAATGGACTGCTCCCGAACCGACTGCCTTTCCCAGAATGCCGCCAGCATCAGCCTGGCTGACTTGCCGTTCCGGCCCTGGAGGCGAATGGCCTCCTCATACGCCTGAACAGCATTGCCAAACCATTCCGCCTTCTCGAAGGCCACCGCCCGCATCAGCGCCTGAACATCCGGTGCCGCGGATGTGTAGAGCTGGCTGCCCGTCACCCGATCGAGGATTTCCGCCCTGTCCGCAGGCAATCCCGCAGCCAGTTGAAGGGAATTGGATACCAATGGCGGGTTGCCCGGAATCCTGACTCTCCAGGTGTAGATCGTTTCCGGCACAAAGGCGGACGAGGGAAGGACGAGGGTCAAAGAGGATCCGGTTGTCGTTCCCTTGGCCAATGGCCGGCCATCCGGATGGAGGACTTCGACGACATAGGTCACTGACCCTTCACCCTGGACCGACCAGTAAAAAGTGACCGTGCCGGGCGACACATAACCATAAGGATTGTAAGCGTGAAGGGAGGAAATCCTGGTCTTGCCAAAACCGTCCCCGGGACTACCTGTCCTGACCGTCCCACTCGTGTCGCGTGTATCTCCCTTGATGCCAAACCCGTCACCGGGATTACCCGTCTTAACAGTGGCACTTGTGTCCCGCGTGTCACCCTTGATGCCAAATCCGTCGCCGGGAGTGCCCGGCTGTACCGTCGCACTCGTGTCCCGTGTGTCGCCCTTGATGCCCCAGCCGTCGCCGGGAGTGCCCGGCTGTACCGTCGCATTGGTGTCCCGCGTGTCTCCCTTGATGGCCCAACCGTCGCCGGGAGTGCCCGGCTGTACCGTAGCGCTCGTGTCCCGCGTACCGCCCTTGATGCCCCAACCGTCGCCGGGAGTGCCCGGTTGTACCGTCGCACTCGTGTCCCGCGTGTCGCCCTTGATGCCCCAGCCGTCGCCGGGAGTGCCCGGTTGTACCGTCGCGCTCGTGTCCCGCGTGTCGCCCTTGATGCCCCAGCCGTCGCCGGGATTACCGGTCTGCACCCGCGCACTCGTATCCCGCGTGTCGCCTTTGATGGTCCATCCGTCGCCGGGAGTGCCCGGCTGCACCCGCGCACTCGTGTCCCGCGTGTCGCCTTTGATGGTCCATCCATCTCCGGGAGTGCCCGGCTGCACCCGCGCACTCGTGTCCCGCGTGTCGCCTTTGATGGTCCATCCATCTCCGGGAGTGCCCGGCTGCACCGTCGCACTGGTGTCCCGCGTATCGCCCTTGATGCCCCAACCGTCACCCATCCCTTTTTGACGCCGCATGGTGGACCAGGGCAAAGGGCTGTCCTCCGGACTGAAATATGCCATGACGAAAGCCTCCTCTACCTGTTCCGCAAAAGTGCCGGGAAATCCGAGCGACCGGTAGCCATCCCCCATCAGGTCGGCAATGACTTGCAGGCTGCGGTTGTTGATCTTTTTGAGTGATTTTTTGAACTGCAGGGTAGCCGTCCCTTTTCCTTTGACGGCCACTTTCCCGTCCGGCAAGAGGAGTGCTCCTGCATATACCGGTATGACTTTCCCCTCTCCGGGGGGTTGATAGATCACCTTCCCCGTCGCGGAGAGCAGAATGACAGGTTCGGCTTCCTGCGCCCCAAGCAGGGCGGGAAACAGGACCAGGAACAGTGAAAAGTAGCTTGGGCTTTTCATGGTGGTATGTTTAAATGCCATAAATCCTTTCCCACCGCTCCCGGCCCTATGGGGTCAGGGCGATGAAATCCTGTAATTGATCCAGGCGGCCACATGATGGTCGTCCGAAAGACGGAACAGAAGCCTTTGATTCGGGTAATGGGCATACACCGATCCGCCGGCGGCGACAAGAGCGGCCCCGGGTCCATGGGTGTTTTGCCATTCCTCCCGGGAGGATCCTATCCCTGTTCCAAAACGGGTTTTGTCCGTACAAGGCCCTTCGCAGACGTGAAAAAATCCGTATCGGCGGTGATTGTCGGCCGAATGGACGAATATCCGGGAGTGGGGCAGTTGCTTGCCGTAGGTAAAGATACCGTTTCCGAGATTAATCTCGACATCTATCTGAGGATCATCCATATATCGCTCCAGATGGATGCCGTCGATCCGGTCGAGTCCGGGTTTGTCTACGGCCGCATTGGCGGTTTGGGAGCCGTCCAGATTCTGACGGGCGAAGAGGGATCCTGCCTTGCCGGCTTCTTCCCAATGCGTTCTGGCACCCTGGAGATCGCCTTCCCTGGCGGCGATCACGCCCTCTACCACCCGAAAGGCGGTTGCGGAATGCCGTTCCGGCAATTTTTTCCCCTTTCTTATCCAATAGGCCGCTTCTTCCGTGTCGCCCGACAGCAAATGACAACAGGCGAGGTTGAGATAGGCGGGACTGTAGGCCGGGTCCAGCAGGAGGGCTCTTTCAAAGTGGGTCATGGCTTCACGGATCAGCTCCGCGCGCTGTGCCGCACCCGTGGACCAGCCCGACTTTTGGCCCTGGAGCCGGGATTGGGGATCGAGTTCCACCGGGAGCACCCAGGGGAATTCCGCAGGTGTGAACATGGCCATGGCGGCCAGAAGAAGGTTGATACCGGCGTTGTTGTAAATCTCGCGACTGGGAAAATCGCGCAGGATCTCCTGATAATACGTGGCCGCATCGGCATGCTGCCCGGTCAGGGTCAGCAAGCCCGCCGTTTCAAAAAGGATCTGCAGTTCGCCCAGCCGGCCCATGGCGTTTTTGGAAATGGCCACCCGCTCGCTCAGCGAAGGATAGGGTTTGTTGACCTCCGGGATGCCGTAACCGGCATAAAGGTCTGACAGGAGACGGGGCATCATGTCGTACACCTGGTAACCCGCCGTGAAGGCCAGAAATCCGCCGAGATAATCGGCCTGAGTCTCCTGGGACAACCGGTCGGATCCCGCCTTGCCCCGCAATGAATCGGCGGTGGACAACGCGCTGTTCTGCTCGGCAAAATGGACCGTCCAGTCATGCTTCTCGAAGTAGTGGACCATTTCATGGGCCAGCAAGGCAGCGAGGGCATTCAGCGAATCCGCTCCCATGGCGGCGCAAAGGTCATAGGCCTTTTCTTCCAGGCCGATGGCGCCAGCTTGCGGAGACATCCAGGCCACAAACTGCTCTCCGTTGTTCATGGTGAAGGCCGGTAGCGGCTGGCGAAAATCCCCCCGGGCCCGGGCCAATCGGTCGAATACCTGCCTTGCCGTTTCGTATTTGTACCCGCTGGATGCCTTCAGGGCACTCTTCCCTTTGAGGTTTTGGACGAATGCCCATACCGGTCCATTCTCCTGCCCGTATGTGGCCGGAAGCAGAAACAACCAGGCCAAAAACAGGCAAGACCATGGGCGAAACAGGGCAGCTCCGCCAGGCATCGCGACGGGAGTATCCGTACCGGACCGGCCTTCCATTATCTGGCAATCAGGTCACGGGCCACGTCAAGCATGTCCATACGGGAATAAAAATGAGCGGCGGTCTGGCGGACCAACCGGTTTTCGGGGTATTCCTGCAGGGCCCGTGCATAGACTCTTTCGGCATCGGCAAAAAATTTCTCCTGCTCAAGGGCATAGGCGTAACTCAGCCATTGCTCTTCCCGGGTCAGTTGATCGTAATCCGGCATTTGTTCCACTTGTTCCCGGATACGCCCGGGGCCGGCGGCGTCCACCCGGAAAGTGATCGGCCGGGTTTTCAGTGCGGGGTTGGAGGCGCTGACGACCTGCCAGGTATAGGAGGCTCCATCCCGCAGACCCAATTCAGCCGCGGTGATGTCGAGGGAGGCAGCACTCAACTTCTTCATCATGCGCTCCACCTTGCTGCCGTTTTCGTACAGCCGGAATTCATACTCATCCGCCTGGGGGTCATCGCCCCAGTAAAAACTCAGCGGCTCCATGGACACCATCCCCTCGGTCAAAAGAGTCACCGACAAGGGATAATCCTGGCTGCTGAATCCTTTTATGCCGGCGGTGACATCCATGTGCCGGCGATGATGCTCCACGACCGATTTTTCGTCTGTCGTTTCGTCCATACATTTCTCGATGAAGGAATAAAACCGGCTCATGAAGCTGAGACGGGCGGTTTTGCCGAGGGCCGCTTCCAGGGAATCAAGGCGGTAGGTCTTCCCTCCGTCGAGATTGACCGAACGGCCGTCACGGATGATACGCACAAAACAAGAGGCCGGCACCTGAATGCATCCCGGCGCCCGCAACACATCGGCCGGCATGACGGGGCGCTGATAGGACCGGCAGTCAGCCGCATAACGAACGACTGCCCGTTGGGCGGACGTCGTGCCCGCCCCGGGTTGACCTTCGCGGCAACCGGAGGCGGTGACTTTCCACCCTCCCTGGGCGTGCAAGCCAGCCATTGGCATTCCGAGAAAAAAGGCGGCGATCAGGAAAAAACGGTACATAGGTTTGCTTTATGGGTTAATGGGCCGAACCTGCGGAAAGTTACCTTTCTGCCGGTTGTCCCTTGTGTTTTTTTTGACGGCGCCTCCGGATGAATTGCAGCACAGAGAAATACACGAGTTGGGTATCCACCGACAAGGCCAGCGCAATGAGGCCAAGGGAAAAATCCCATTTCAGCCGGTAGTGCTCATAGAGATACATGATGATGAGAAATATGAGCGCGAACAACACAATCTGGATGACACGGGCTACCGGGTGATAGACGCCGTGGTAATGATGGCTGATCCAGATGAAAATCAGGAGGCTGAAATAACACAACAAAAAGGCGAGAATCCCATTGACCCAGTCCGGTACCTGACGGACATAGGTGCTGTCGAGGATCATGGTGACGATATTGGCATGGATGACCATGCCGAACATATCCGGCTTCCCTTTGCCGGAATACCGGATGTTCAATGGCGTGTAATACCGGTCCAGCACGGGATCGTTCCAGTCATCCGTCCCGGAATAGCCGACGATCACAATCTTGTCCTTCACCACACGACCGAGATCGTAGGTGGTATCCAGGACATTCTGGGGCTCCAGCCGGATGAAATGGTCTTCGGTGGCGGTATAGTGGATGCGCTCCGTCGGCTTGCCTCTCGCCATCAAATCCGCTACGGCTGCCGGATCGAAATGCCGGGCCAATTGAACGGCAAAGGCCATGACCTGCCCCTGAGGTCCGGGCTCCGAAGGACTGAAATACCGCACCGTCCGGGTTGGGTTGCCGGGAAAATTGGCAAATCCTACCTGGGTGTAATTGCTGAACATGGTATCATCCACCGCGACGGATTGAAAGATGTCCAGCGAGTCGTTGTAATCCCGCAACTCGGTGGCCAGGACGATCCGTTCACCGCCCCGCTTCATGGTGGCCTGGAGCCGGGCATCCACGAGGCTGTCCTTTTGCCCGGAAAGAAAGATGTCCACCCCCAGCACCTTGGGTCCGGCATCCAGAATCCGGTCCAGCATGGCCGCGATCCGGGCCCGGTCGGGCCAACCGATGTTGACCAGCACAATACGGTCTTCCAGATCGATCTGCCTGTCCCTGATCTGGGAGTAATAGATATCGGTGACCTCGTAATCCTTCAGGCTGTGCCCCAGCGGATCCAGAAAATGGAGGTTCAGATAAATCCGCGATACCAGGACGATCAGGACGAAAATAAGGACCGCAATGAGGAAAGCATGCGGATCCAACAATCGTCTGATACCGGACCGGGGCTCTGTGGAATGTGACATATCAATCGGATTATGTCCGGTTGGATTTCAAATATACGGTTACCGGCCCAATGCCCTGCCTGGAATGCCGAGGCCTGGGTTAAGGTTCCATGAATTCCTCTGGCAGCCGGATGCTCGCCTTCTATTTGGCGGCCTCCCCGGAGGTTCCGGATTTCTTGCGCCATTCGCGTTTGAAAAGCTTTTGCTGCTGCAGGGCCACATAGATCACCTGAGCGTCAACTACCAGCGCCAGAGCGAGAATGCCCTCTGAAAAATCCCACTTCAACAGGAACCGGTCGTACATCCAGGCAACCACAAAAAAGATCAATCCGAGCTGGACCAATTGCATCACCCGCGATCCCAAATAATACACGGGATAATACATACTGTGGATCCACATGGGGATCAGTACGTTCAGATAACACAAAAGAAAGGCGATCAGCACGCTGATCCAGGTGGGCACTTCGCGGATGTACTTCCTGTCGAGGACCATCCGGATGATGTTGGCATGGATAACCATACCAAACATGTCCGGGGGGCTTTTTCCCGTGTAATGCGGGTTCATAGGGGTGTAATGACGATCGAGCATGGGGTCGTTCCATTCGCCCGTTCCTGTATAGCCGAGGATGACCATTTTGCCGGATACCAGACCGGTCAAATCCAGGGTGCTGTCGAGCACCTGGTCAGGATTGAGGCGGATGAAATGAGATTCTCCGGCCGAATAGTGGATGCGCTGCAGGCGGTTGCGCTCCTCCATCAGATACGCCTGAGCCCCGGGGTCAAAGGCACCGGCTATCTCCACGGCAAAGGCCTTGACGGGCCCATGCGGCCCTTTCTCTTCCGGACTGAAATGGCGCACCGTCCGGGTAGCATTCCCGGGAAAATTGATGAATCCCGTCCGGCACTCCTGCAGGAAATAGGGATCCGTGGCGGGCATGTTCGTAAAGACTCCGGTAGGGTCGTGATAGGGCCCGAGGGCATCGGCCATGACCAGGGTCGATCCCCCGCGTTGCAGGACAGAGGCCAACAAGGAGTCCGTCGCCGGGTCCTGCCGGTCGGGAAAAAGAATGTCCACCCCGACAACCGCAGGGCCGGCATCCAGCAGGCGCTCCAGGATCCGGGCGATACGGGCCCGGTCAGGCCGCCCGGTGTTGACCAGCACGATCCGCTCGTCCAGATCGACATGCGGATCCCGGAGCTGGGAATAGACAATGTCCGTGATGTCGTAGTCCTCCAGCCGGTGGCTCAGGGGATTGAGAAAGTGGCGGTTGAAAGAAAGACTCGCGCCCAGGCCAATCAGCAGGAAGACGACGGCCGTCACATTGAAAGCATGGATGTTGAAGGGTTTCAGCCGCATACGGTGACGGCCGGAGATATCCATCCGGCCACAAGCGATGCCCAATGTACGGCACAATTTCCTTCACACGGTGGACCCACCCGCCTTAAAACCCCTAATTTCGTTGCATGTTGCGTTCCATCCTGTTCATTTTCCTCGCCTCCATCACCGGCCTGCTTCAGGCCCAACCGCCTGGTGAAGGAGGGTCTTCCATCCGCACCCTGGGGCCAAGACCACCCAAAGGCATCACCAGGGCCGTCGTCATCGGGATTTCCGATTATCCCTCCCCCGGTATTCGGCCCCTCCAGTATGCCCACCGGGACGCATTGGCCTTTGCCGAATTTCTGCAATCCAACGCCGGCGGTCAGGTACCCGACAGCCTCATGCGGGTCCTGATCAATGACGCCGCCACCCTCGCCGCCGTGGACGACGCCCTGTACTGGCTTCGCACCTCCTCCGGACCCGGTGACCAGGCCATCCTCTATTTTGCCGGTCACGGCGACATTGAATTGGAAGCCCACTGGCAGTTCGGTTACCTGCTTTGCCACGACTCCCCTTCCCACAATTTCCGCAACAACGCCGTCCGCGTCGAAGACCTCGACCTGCTGGCCATCGAACTGTCTTCCGTCAAGGAGGTTCGCACCGTATTCATCATTGACGCCTGTCGTTCGGGTTCCCTTTCCGAAGGCCGGCAGGTGCCGCATGAGCACCTGTCCAAACAGCAAGCCAATGAGGTGAGGATCCTGTCGTGCAAAAGCGACCAGATCTCCCTCGAAGGACCCCAGTGGGGCGGCGGCCGGGGATTGTTCACCTGGTCCCTTATCCAGGGTTTGCAAGGTCTCGCCAAGGACGAAGGTCTGGGGGATGATCCCGATCAGGTGACCCTGGAAGAACTGAGCGAATTTCTTCGCCGTCAGCAACGCAAAGAATCCCAGTCCCTGGTACCGCCTACCCGGCAGGATCCCGTGGTGGTCGGACCCGAGACCTTCCCGCTGGCCCGTGTGGATCAGGACATCCTGGCGCAGGTCCGCGCCGAATCCCTCCTTCCGCCCGACCAGCAGGGATTGATCGCCAGCCGGTCCCTCGAACAGGAGCCCCATGATATGACCCTGACAGGAGGATCCGCCTCCATGACCGGAGGACGACAATGGCTGGAAGCGGCCCGTCGCCACAACGTTTTGGAAGGCCTGGACCTCACCCCCCTCACGAAACTGCCCCCCGAAGAAATTCCGGCGGCCCTTCTCGCATTGATCGGGCGGAAGGAGGCCGAAACGTCTGCCCGGGAAATGTTCCGGCGGCATTTCCTCCCCGCCGCAACGAAGATGCTGGAAGACTCCGTCCAATCCGAACGCTTGCGCCACACCCTGGCCATCCTGCTTCATGACCGCTCCCAGGAATACATCAACCGCTATTTGAATGCCGATGTGCAGGATCTCGCCGACCGGAGTTATTACCGGCTGGGACAATCCGGATATCAGCAACACCCGGCACTTTTCCGGTTGGCGTTGAGCCTGCTGCCCCCGGATCACCCGCTGGTGCCCCGCCTGCATGTCAAAGGCGCTTACTTTACCGGCGTTTCCCTGCGGATCGCCGCCTTGTTCGAAACCGACATGTCCGCCGCCCTGGACTCCGCCCTGGCCTTCCAGCTCGAAGCCCTTGCGCTCGACGACAAAGCCCCTTATATCCACAATGAACTGGGCATTCTCTACAAGTTCATGGAAAGGGATTCCCTCGCCGAATTCCACCTCCGGAGAGCCATGGATCTGGCCCCCTCCTGGGGCCTCCCCGTCAGCAACCTGTGCGGCCTCATGATCCGGCAGGAAAACTGGGAAGCCGCCTGGCAGCTGGCCGGCCAGGCCCTGAAACTGGTGCCGGAGTATTTCGGCATTCACATCCACCTCGGACAGCTGTACGAACATGGCGAAAACCTGTTCATGGCGGAACATCACTTCCGCACGGCCGAACGCCTCGATACCAACCACTTCATGCCCAACTCGCTGTTGGGCCACCTCTACCTGCGCACCACCGAATACGAAAAAGCGGAAAGCGAATTCAACCTGGCACGGAGCAAAAAGGGCGGCCTCAACATGTCGCTGTCCTCCCTGAGTATGCCCGTCATGGACAACATCCTCATGGCGGATATGCCGTTTAATCCCACGGATGATGTCCCGGAACAGGTCCTGCTGGAACGCATCCGTCAGAATCCGGATGATGCCGAAGCCCACTTCCACCTCGGCCTTATGTATATACGATGGCATCAGCTCGACAAAGCCGATTCATCCCTGAGAGAGGTGATCCGGATCGACCCCGGCTATCCGGCGCTGTGGGAACAACTGGCCTGGCTGTACTACAGGATGGATCGCCTGGCCGAAGCCGATCTGGCCATGCGGCGTTTCTTCGAACGCTCCATGCACACGGACATCCACCTGATGCTGCACGCCGGAATCCTCGAAGCCTGGGGCCGAACGGAAGAAGCCATATCCCTGTACGTCCGATTGACGGAACAGTGGGCCTGGCATCACCAGCCCTACAGGAATCTCGGACGGCTGTATGCAGAAACCGGCCGTCCGGATGAAGCGGAAAAAGTCTGGCTGCAATTCGCGAAACTCGCTCCGCAGGAAGCCCAAAACCACCTGTATCATCTGTATGCCTCCCGGGCGGATCAGGGCAAGGGTGACGACACCTGGAAAACCCGCCTGGCCCGCCTGCTTTCCGCTCAGTGTCTGCGGAATGCCGGTCCGGAAAAAGACCGGAATGATTCCGGTTTCGACATGGTTCCTGCAAAATCATCCGAACTGGAGGAGTATTACCGCTACTGCCTGCAGGGCAGAGAATCCCGGTTGCCTGACCAATGGAGGGAAAAGCCGGCAGTCTGTGAAAGATCGCTCAGGCTCCTGGATTCCCTGCTCCAGTCCTCCGGACAGGAAGAGGAACAGGCCGACCTGTTGTCACTCCGCAGCCGGATAGCCTTTCAGACCGGTGACCTGAGGGGCGCCATCAGGGATATGGAAAATGCGCTGGCGGCTTCGCCCGACCGGATCAGCCTCCAGGATCAACTCCTGAGGACCTGCCTCGACCATTCCCGACTGGACGAGGCACGCACCCTCCTCGAAGGCCAATACCATCGCGACCGCCTGCGTTACCCCGACCATCTTGTACTTGCGCGTGCCTATATCCACGCCATGGATTTCACCCAGGCCCGCGGACTGCTCACGCTGACCGAAAAAGCCTGCCTGGAAGCTTCAACGCCCTGGAGCCTCAGAGAACTCCGGGCCCGCATCCTTTGGCTGTCCGGTGATCTGGCCGGTGCCCGGCAAGCCTACCTGAACCTGCTGCCCGAAGCGCCCACGCCCGAGATCGAATACTCCCTGGCCAGAATCGCCTCCCTGACCGGCCGCAAAGATGAGGCCATGCAAAGGCTGCAATCCCTCGTGGACAATGGATGGCACCAACGATCGGTATTCGCTTATGACCCTGTCTGGGATCCCGTCCGCAAATCGCCGGCTTTTCTCAACCTCATGGAAAAGAACCACCTGCTGCTGCCCGACGATGAATGACGGCTACATGACCTGCACCTTGTAGGTCGCCCAGCGCTCCAGCCGGTCGTCATTCCCCATGATGAACAAAATCTGCGGGAACACCAGGATCCGCCCCGCAGGCGTTTGCACAGTGCGCCGCGGCTCTCCGTAGGCCTGCACCACCTCCTGGCCGGATGCCCCCTCTTTGAGCCCTCTGGCTGTGGCGCCCGAATATCCCGGACGGGTCATGTGGACCAGCAAAAGGTCGGCCGATGCGATACGCTCATTGACCAGCAATACGGATTCCGGTCCCTGCCCGGGGTTCTTGTGAAAGTTCATCCCGTCGAGGGGACGGGTGTATTTGTCATCCACCCGGACATCACTGCTGATCTTCGCCATGGTGAGATTGTCGATCCGCTCCGTCGCGGACAATCCTCCCGTCACAGGCACAAGAGGGAGCACTTCTCCGTCCAGCCGGGCCCGGTTGGTCGCCGCCAAAGCACTCCCCTTGGCTTCCTCCCCGACCAGGATGGCGCGGGCCTCCGGCTTTTTGCCCTGCATCGCCAGCAACACCGCCCGAAGGATTTCCGCATCCTGCTCCGTCTTGGCCCACCCGTTCGACCGGGCGCGCTCACGGGCTTCCCAGATGGCATAAAATTCCGCCCTCGGATAATCCTTCAGCAAGGTGTACGCACAAGCCTTGTTGAGGTAGGCAGGCGCGTATCCGGGATCCAGGCTGATGGCCGCGTCAAAGTGGAGGATGGCCTGTCGCACCAATTGCATGGGATCCACCGCCATCCCGCTACCGCGCGAAGCGGTCGAATACAGGTCGAGTTGTACCGGCAGCACAAAGGGTTTCTCTTCCTCCTTCATGCGGTCCATCGCATCGAGCAGGGCCGTCACGCCCAGGTTGTTGTAGATTTCCCGGCTTTGGTAACTTTTGAGGATTTCGCGGTAATACGTGTACGCCTCTCCGTACTGCCCGATGGCCGCCAGCAGGTTGCCCATTTCAAACAGGTCCACGAGGGATTCCAGGCGCTCGGCCGACCGTGTCGCCAGGGCTTTGCGGTCCGACAAGGAGGGATAACCGTTGATCTCTTCCGGCAAACCGTAAGCCTCATACAGCTTGCCAATGACCTCGTTCCCCTCGTCAAACAACCCGTATCCCGCCGTGTAAGCCAGGAAACCGCCGAGATAATCCGCCTCGGTCTCGTGGGCGGTGGCATCCGCCACCTCGTTGAGGACCATACCGATGTTCAAGTCCTTGTTCTCGGCAACAAACCCCCGCCTCCAGGCATGCTTTTCGTAATAATGGGTCAACTCGTGGCCCAACAGGAAGGCGATACCCGCATCACCGTACGGCCGGCAGACCTCCAGGGCCTTGACCTCCAGCGAGATTTCCAGCTTGTCGTAATTCATGAAGGCCACATACTGCTCCTCGGGCCGGATCACCAGACCGGGTACCGGATAGCGAAAGTCCCCCCTGGCCTGGACCAGCCGGTTGTATATCTGCTGGATCCTGGATTCCTCCTCGGGGGATACGGGTGACGCCTGCTGGGACGAAAACCGGCTGGAAGCCGGCTTGTTGACCAGTGGCAAGGTGCGGAAACTGCGATCCTGGGCCTGAAGGGCACAGGTCATGATCAGGAAAAGGAACGGGGTCAGTTGCTTCTTCGTCATGGAGAACGGAATGGGTGAACGAAATCCCTGCCTGCATACGGCAGGCATGATTTTGACTTGCCTTTGTATGTGATCAACAAGGCAAAGGTGGTCTCGGTACAACCGGAAGGAAGCCGGTAACCTCTTTGGCTACGTTCAAATATACGGTTTGACAATGGGTTGACAGCCGGTCTCCGCCAAATCTTATATCTTGCCAAAGAGAAAACCCGGACTGCCTCGCCCCGCCAACATGGCTCACCCCATACCGTTGACACCCTGCCATCACCTATGATCATGAAATGCACGCCTCTGCTCTTTTTCCTGCTTTCCGTTGTGACCGGCTGGTCCCAGGACCTGCATATTCACTATGATGTGGCGCGGGATTCCGTCGCCTATATCCGGGGAGGAAAATCCGTGCCCAATGCAGAAGTCAAACGCGGCCAACAAGTCGTCATTCACGTCCAGAATTACAACAATTACCTCTATGATGTCCGGCTGGAGGTGGAAAAGGAAAAAATCGACATCGCCGAAAAAACCGGTGTGGCGAGCGGCGCCAGGTCCGGTTTGGGGACCGCCCTCAACATGATCCTCGGCGCCACCGGCTCCGGCATCGGGCTGTCGAAATTGTTGCCGTTCGGCGGGAGCGAACAGATTCTGGGGATGGTGGACCGCCCGGGCTCCGCCGAAAGAAAGGCGCGTGAAGCCCAGGCCGCCGCCCTGGTGTCCGCCATGGACCTGCAATTCAGGGAAGGCGCCCGGCTGGAATCCCTCCTCAACGGACTGGAAGAAGAGACCCGCCTCGCCCTGGAATCCGTCAAACTGGCCCACTTCGCTCATGACGAACTCTACCGGATCCGGCTGGACCCCCTCCTTTCTCCGGACCAGATCCGGACGATGGCCCGGGAGTATGCCCTCATCGTTTTCGGGGAGGCCGATCCGGAGAAAATCACCCTGGAGGCCATTCGCCGGATACCCGACCCGCGTGCCGGACTGGTCACCCTGGTCAATGACTATCGCCTTCAGTGGCAACAGTACCGTACCGTCATCCTCAAACTGGATTCCCTGCAGCACCGCATCGCCCAGTACGACCTGCCGGAGTCCAATCTGGTGGAGGTACTGGCCGACGCCGACCTCAAGAAAACCAGGATGTCGGCCAAAGCCCGGGCGGTCCAGACCAATCTGGAATCCCTGGAAAAAGCCGTAGCCGAAGCTCCCGGTCTCGGACCCGACCGGCTCGTGCCCCTGCGCACGCTTTTTACGGCCTTGATGAACAACAGCTTTTCCAAAAGCTACCCCTATGAAGCCACCGGAGAGACCATGGTGTTCCGGATCACCCTCCACGCCATCGACACCTCTCGCGCCTCCAGCGTCGTGGAAAAAAAACTGAATCCCGTCAAAGTGTCCGTCATCGGAGGCATCCGAATCACCACCAGCATCGGATTGGGTTTCAGTCAGTTCTTCCGTCCACCCCACCAGTATTTTGTCCGGGACTCCATCATCCGTTCCACCAAAAAAGACGATTTTCTCCCCCAACTCACCTCCTTCCTCCATTTCTACTATCCCCGCGCCTCCATGATCTCCTGGGGCGGATCGGTAGGTGTGGGCATGCCCCTTCTGGGCGGCGAGGGGCTGGAATCGATCTCCTTCCTGATAGGCCCTTCCATGTTGATCGGTCAGAAAAACCGGGTCATCGTGACCTTTGGCCTCCAGGGCGGACGCGTCGCCCGACCATCCAGCGGATTTGACGTCGGCGACCAGTTCCCCGGCGATCCCAACCTCTTCACCACGGAATCGCATTATCAGCTCGGATACTTCCTCAGCGCCAACATCAACCTCTCCGGGTCGTGAACCCCACCGCCATGAAAGAGGATTCACATATCCACGCCATCCGCACCGGTGACCCCGTGGGGTTGAAGGAGTTGTACCGCAAGTTCCTGCCCGGCATCCAAACCCTCGTTACCCGCCATGGTGGCACCCGCGATGACGCCTTTGACATATTCCAGGATGCCCTGATGGTTCTCTTCGAGAAGGTGCGGGACGAGCAATTCCAGCTCACCAGTTCTTTCTACACCCTCCTGTACGGCATTTGCCGCAATCTGTGGGGCAACAAACTGCAGAAGCGATCCCGCTCGGAGACTGAGCTTCCGGAGCAATGGCAGGTCTCTGCCGGCGAAGAATGGCGGGAGCTAATGGTCCGCGAAGAAATGCGCAGCATTTTCTGGAGCGCCTTTCAAAGGCTGGGGGAAGATTGCCGCGCACTCCTTCAGCTGTTTTTTGAAAAAGTCAGTATGGAAGAAATAGCCCGCATCATGGGATATGCCGGTGAGGGCTACGCCAAAAAACGAAAATTCCAGTGCAAGGAACACCTGATCCGCCTGGTCCGGGAGGACCACCGCTATCCGGAGTACGCCCTGCCTGGATGAACCCCGCACCCATGCCTGTCGAATCGCAATATGAACAGATCGAAGCCTACCTGGCCGGCACCCTCTCCCCGGAGGAACACCGCCGGTTTGAAGAGGCCATCCGCCAGGACCCTGCCCTGGCCCGGGAGGTCGGTCTGCATCGTCAGTTACAGGATATGATCGGCGACAAGGAATACATGGCCTTTCGGTCCACCCTCTCCCGGGTAGAGGCCGACTACCGGAAAGAAGGGCATTCCCCGACATCCCCCTGGCGATGGCTTTGGCTGCTGATTCCCGCCGGACTGGCCCTCGTATGGTGGGTCCTGCCTTCTGCTCCGGAACCCGCCAGCCCGGCCTCCGAGTCCGTTTCCCCCGCCCCGGCGCCGGCACCGCCCCATGCCCTTCCGGCCGACACCCTGCCGGCTCCGGCCCCTAAAGAGGGAAAACGCGTCAACCCCTTCACCCCCCATCCTGCCCTGGAACGCGCCCTGGCCCAACCCGCCGATGCGGCCTTTGCCATTGCATCTGCTTCCTTCCTGGGAGAACCCGGCACGGAAGAAGGCATCTGGCAGATCCGGTTTGAGATGGAAGTCCTGGTGGCCGGCGAACCCACCGGCATGGAATGGGTGCTGCGCGACAACACCCGGACCCGACAGGGTAAAGGGATTCCCGTACGCATGACCCGCGTGGAAGGAGAGGACATTCGCGCCTTTGCCGCCAAAAATCGCTACCGGCTCTCCGGAGCAACCGCCCTGAACCTGCGTCCCGGTCTCTACTACGGCCAACTGGTCCGCATGGAGGATGGCGCTGTTTTGTGGACAGGACGCTGGCAGGCCGGGTCACCGGAATG